>NZ_CP019445.1:309799-619599 GCF_001975225.1 Kosakonia cowanii JCM 10956 = DSM 18146
CAGACCCGGTAAGCAGAATAGACGATACGCCATTCTGTTCGAGATCAGCGTACCCCAGGTTATGCTGGATTGGTTCCGGCAAACTCTGAAAAATCGCATTATGCTCGCTGTCGACCGGCAGCAGCTGCGCCCTGCTCTCTTTCACCGCCTCCATAAACAGGCGGCCACAGGTAACAAGCGACTCTTTATTGGCAAGCAGTACGCTTTTACCGGCACGAATAGCGGCAAGCGTTGGCAATAATCCAGCCGCGCCGACGATAGCGGCCATCACCTGATCGACCTCATCAAGCGCCGCCATCTCACAGGCGGCCTGCTGGCCGCTCAGCACTTCAGTGCGGCTGCCATGCTCGCTCAGGGTGCGCTGTAGCTGCTGTGCGCTGTCAGCGTCATCCATCACCGCATAACGCGGAGAGAACTCGAGGCACTGTTCCACCATGCGCGCGACATTTTTTCCCGCGACCAGCGCGGTGACGGTGAAACGATCGGGATTATGACGAACCACAGCAAGCGTGCTGCAACCTATGGAACCCGTTGAGCCCAGAAGAGTTAAATGCTTCATGAAACGCTCGCAACGTTGCAAGGGGGGAAAGCAAAAACGCCGTCAGCAAGCCGCTTGCACGGCTCTCTGGACGGCGTTTTAGTCGGTTTGTATCGAATCAGAACTGCATCAGTTCCGCTTCTTTGTCCGCCAGCGCCGCGTCAACTTTCTTGATCGCAGCGTCGGTCAGCTTCTGCACGTCATCCTGAGAGCGACGGTCATCATCTTCGCTGATCTCTTTGTCTTTCAGCAGCGCTTTAACTTTGTCGTTAGCGTCACGGCGCACGTTGCGCACGGCAACACGGGCCTGTTCAGCTTCACCGCGCACCACTTTGATCAGATCTTTACGACGCTCTTCGGTCAGTGCCGGCAGCGGAACGCGAATATCGCTGCCCGCAGAGCTTGGGTTCAGACCCAGATCGGAGGTGAGGATCGCTTTTTCAACGGCCGGGCTCATCGAGCGATCGAAGACGTTGATTTTCAGAGTACGGGAGTCTTCTACCGTTACGCTGGCCAGCTGACGCAGCGGCGTCGGCGTACCGTAATATTCAACAACGATGCCGTCCAGCAGGCTCGGAGAAGCGCGGCCGGTACGGACTTTGCTGATTTGGGTTTTGAAGGATTCTACGCATTTTTCCATGCGTACTTCAGCATCTTTTCTGATATCGCTAATCACGTTACGGATCCTTGAAATCTTGTCGCAGACAGGCCATACGGCGGTTGTGCTAAGTATAGCCTTGTTCCCATGATGGCATCGTAAAGATGCCGGAACGCTCTGCTGGATAAATTAAAGCGGAATCTTACCTTTATTTATTGCTTACGGGAATTATTCCGTAATCAATGTGCCCTCTTTTTCGCCCATTACCACGCGGCGCAGCGCGCCTGGTTTGTTCATATTGAACACGCGAATCGGTAATTTATGGTCGCGAGCGAGGGTAAAGGCGGCCAGATCCATCACTTTCAGTTCTTTATCAAGCGCTTCAGTATAGGAGAGGCGCTCGCAGAGGGTTGCTGTCGGATCCAGCACCGGATCGGCCGTATAGACGCCGTCCACTTTGGTCGCTTTCAGCACCACATCGGCTTCGATTTCGATACCGCGCAGGCAGGCTGCGGAGTCGGTGGTGAAGAATGGGTTACCGGTACCGGCGCTGAAAATCACTACGCGGTTATTACGCAGCAGGCTGATTGCTTCAGCCCAGCTGTAGTTGTCACACACGCCGTTTAACGGGAATGCGGACATCAGGCGCGCGTTCACATAGGCACGATGCAGAGCATCACGCATTGCCAGGCCGTTCATCACTGTTGCCAGCATACCCATGTGATCGCCCACAACGCGGTTCATCCCCGCTTTCGCCAGGCCCGCACCACGGAACAGGTTACCCCCGCCAATGACTACGCCAACCTGAATACCCAGTTCAACCAGTTCTTTAATTTCCTGTGCCATACGGTCAAGAATGCTTGCGTCGATACCGAAACCTTCAGAGCCCTGAAGCGCCTCGCCACTCAGCTTAAGCAGAATGCGTTTGTAGATGGGTTTTGCATTGGTAGCCATGTTTCTTTCCTGAGACTGTGAACAATTAGACGGGTTTAATCTGGCGCTATGATACGTCGCCTGTCAGCGCTAACACTAGTGTGCTGGCTGTTTTTCAGATGAAGGACATAAAAAGAAGCCGCCCTCAGGCGGCTCCTTTTATTGATTAAGACTGCTTGGACATGGCAGCAACTTCTGCTGCGAAGTCAGTCTCAACTTTCTCGATGCCTTCGCCCACTTCGAAGCGGATGAAGCCAGTCACGTCAGCGTTGTGCTCTTTCAGCAGCTGGCCAACGGTTTTGCTCGGGTCCATAACGAAAGGCTGGCCGGTCAGAGAAACTTCGCCGGTGAATTTCTTCATGCGGCCTTCAACCATTTTCTCTGCGATCTCTTTCGGCTTGCCAGACTGCATGGCGATGTCCAGCTGAACCTGGTACTCTTTCTCAACCACTTCAGCAGACACGTCTTCCGGCTTAACGAATTCCGGCTTGCTTGCAGCAACGTGCATAGCCAGCTGCTTAACCAGCTCCTGATCAGCGCCTTTCGCCGCAACCAGAACACCGATACGCGCGCCGTGCTGGTAAGAGCCCAGAACTTCGCCTTCCAGGGAAGAGACGCGACGGATGTTGATGTTCTCACCGATTTTAGCAACCAGTGCAACGCGCTCTTCTTCGAACTGCGTTTTCAGAACTTCAACGTCGGTGATTTTGCCAGCAACAGCAGCGTCCAGAACTTTGTTAGCAAATGCCTGGAAACCAGCATCTTTAGCAACGAAGTCAGTCTGGCAGTTAACTTCCAGAATGATGCCGTAGGTGCCGTCGATTTTGGTGATGATCACGCCGTCAGCAGCAACGTTGCCCGCTTTTTTCGCCGCTTTGATCGCACCGGACTTACGCATGTTCTCGATTGCCAGCTCGATGTCGCCGCTTGCTTCGGTCAGCGCTTTTTTACAGTCCATCATGCCTGCGCCAGTACGTTCACGCAGCTCTTTTACCAGGGATGCGGTAATTTCAGCCATTCTTTAATCCTCGGGAGAGATATGACCTGCCCGGTTCCAGGAACCAAACAGGCTTGAAAGTGAAAAAGGGGGCCATAAACAGGCCCCCTAACCAAACTCGGTACTACCTGCTCAATAAGGGGCTCAGCGAGCGTGCCTTATTACTCAGCTTCTACGAAGCTTTCTTCCGCCTGAGTAGCCAGATCAGAAGAACGGCCTTCACGAACGGTAGCAGCAACGGCATTCAGGTACAGGCTAACAGCACGGATTGCATCGTCGTTACCCGGGATAACGAAGTCAACGCCGTCCGGATCGGAGTTGGTATCAACGATAGCAAATACCGGGATACCCAGGTTGTTTGCTTCTTTGATTGCGATGTGCTCGTGGTCAGCGTCGATAACAAACAGTGCGTCCGGCAGGCCGCCCATGTCTTTGATACCGCCCAGGCTGTTTTCCAGCTTGTCCAGCTCACGAGTGCGCATCAGCGCTTCTTTCTTGGTCAGCTTGTCGAAGGTGCCGTCCTGAGACTGAGTTTC
This sequence comes from Kosakonia cowanii JCM 10956 = DSM 18146, assembly GCF_001975225.1. Lineage (NCBI taxonomy): Bacteria > Pseudomonadati > Pseudomonadota > Gammaproteobacteria > Enterobacterales > Enterobacteriaceae > Kosakonia > Kosakonia cowanii. The sequence continues at coordinate 313,402 of NZ_CP019445.1, forward strand.
CAGGTCTTTCAGACGTTTGATGGACTGACGAACGGTTTTCCAGTTAGTCAGCATGCCGCCCAGCCAGCGATGGTTCACGAAGAACTGATCGCAATTCTGAGCTGCTTCTTTCACCGCTTCGCTTGCAGCGCGTTTAGTACCAACGATCAGGATCTTGCCTTTACGAGCAGAGATCTTGTTCAGCTCAGCCAGGGCTTCGTTGAACATCGGTACAGTCTTCTCAAGGTTGATGATGTGAACTTTGTTACGCGCGCCGAAAATGAAAGGCTTCATTTTCGGGTTCCAGTAACGGGTCTGGTGACCAAAGTGAACACCAGCCTTGAGCATGTCGCGCATGGAAACAGTTGCCATGATTAAAACCTCTATATAAAAGTTGGGGTTATGCCTCCACGTATCCCATATTACCGACCCCGAAGGGCACCCCGGAATATGTGCCGATACGTGTGTGTTATTACACAAAGTGAGATTTGTGGCTCCCATTCCAAAACAGGAACGGAAGTCCGGCGCGCTTTATATCACAAAAGCGAGCAGGACACCAATAGTTGTTACCGCAGCGTGCTGTTAACGATTCTCAATTTGGCACAACGCTTGCCCGACTGTTACCATTGACAGCACTACTCCTGGTATAGTCGAAAAAATCGACACTGATGGACACTTCTCATGGCTATCTCTATTAAAACACCCGAAGAAATTGAAAAAATGCGCGTTGCCGGCCGTCTCGCCGCCGAAGTGCTTGAAATGATCGAACCGCACATTAAACCCGGCGTCAGCACCGGCGAACTGGACCGCATCTGTAACGATTACATCGTTAATGAGCAACACGCCGTTTCGGCCTGCCTGGGCTACCACGGCTTCCCGAAATCGGTCTGTATCTCAATTAATGAAGTGGTTTGCCACGGCATCCCGGATGACGAAAAACTGCTGAAAGATGGCGATGTGGTCAATATCGACGTCACCGTCATTAAAGATGAGTATCACGGCGACACCTCGAAGATGTTTATCGTCGGTAAACCGACCATTCTTGGCGAGCGCCTCTGCCGCGTCACCCAGGATAGCCTCTACCTGGCGCTGCGCATGGTAAAACCGGGTATTCGCCTGCGCACGCTCGGTGCTGCTATCCAGAAATATGTTGAAGGCGAAGGCTTCTCCGTGGTGCGCGAATATTGCGGTCACGGCATTGGTCGCGGCTTCCACGAAGAGCCGCAGGTGCTGCATTACGATGCTGATGACGGCGGCGTGGTGCTGAAAGCGGGTATGACCTTTACCATCGAGCCGATGGTCAATGCCGGTGATTACCGCATTCGTACCATGAAAGATGGCTGGACGGTGAAAACCAAAGATCGCAGCCTCTCTGCGCAGTATGAGCACACGATTGTTGTCACTGAAACCGGCTGTGAGATCCTCACGCTGCGTAAAGATGACACCATCGAGGCTGTGCTGACCGCCGCCTGATAGCGCCTCTCTGCCAGCTATAACGGTCCGCTTTGCGGGCCGTTTTTTTTGCCCGCTTCCCGGCCGGGTCATACATATAAACGACTTTTCATTTCCATCCATCTCTTTTACTTTGTTTTGCAGTGGATCCGCACGCCAACTGGGTGGCTAATCATGAGCAATATCTCTTCCGAACAATTTGTCAGCAGCGTTCAGCCCACCCTTCCCGGCCAGCCTGAACATCCCGGAGTGTGGCCCGCAGAGGAGCTGCACTGCGCCACCATCAAAGCGCGCATCGATGCTTTTCAGCAGTGGCTGGGGCAGGTGTTTGACGCCGGGATCTCGGCCGAGCAGCTGATTGAGGCGCGCACCGAATTTATCGATCAGCTTTTGCAGCGCTTGTGGCTGCAATATGGCTTTGGCGATGCGGGCGATACCGCGCTGGTGGCCGTTGGCGGCTACGGCCGTGGTGAGCTGCATCCCTTATCCGATATCGATCTGCTGATCCTTAGCCGCAATAAGCTACCGGATGAGCAGGCGCAAAAGATCGGCGAGCTGCTGACCCTGCTGTGGGATGTGAAGCTGGAGGTGGGTCACAGCGTGCGCACGCTGGATGAGTGTCTGCAGGAGGGATTATCGGATCTCACTGTCGCCACCAACCTTATCGAATCACGTCTGCTGGTCGGCGATGTCGCGCTGTTTCTGGAACTGCAAAAACATATCTTCAGCGACAGTTTCTGGCCGTCGGAGACCTTCTTCCCGGCGAAAGTGGTGGAGCAGAACGAGCGCCATCAGCGCTATCACGGCACCAGCTATAATCTCGAGCCCGATATTAAAAGCAGCCCCGGCGGCCTGCGCGATATTCATACCTTACAGTGGGTCGCGCGCCGCCATTTTGGCGCTACCTCGCTTAATGAGATGGTCGGCTTCGGCTTTCTGACCGAAGCGGAACGCAACGAGCTGAATGAGTGTCTGCATCTGCTGTGGCGCATTCGCTTCGCCCTGCATCTGGAAGTGACGCGCTACGATAACCGCCTGCTATTCGACCGCCAGCTCAGCGTGGCGCAGCGTCTCAACTATGTCGGCGACGGCAATCAGCCCGTTGAGCATATGATGAAGGATTTCTTCCGCGTCACGCGCCGCGTGTCGGAACTTAACCATATGCTGCTGCAACTCTTCGACGAAGCGATTCTGGCCCTGACGCCTGATGAAAAGCCGCGCCCAATTGATGATGAGTTTCAGCTGCGCGGCACGCTTATCGATCTGCGCGATGAGACGCTGTTTATCCGCGAGCCGCAGGCGATTTTACGCATGTTCGCGATTATGGTGCGTAACAGCGCCATTACCGGTATCTACTCCACCACCCTGCGTCACTTGCGCCATGCGCGCCGCCATTTAACCCAGCCGCTCTGCTACATTCCGGAAGCGCGCACAATCTTCCTCAGCATGCTGCGCCATCCGGGCGCGGTGAGCCGGGGTTTGTTGCCGATGCATCGCCACAGCGTGTTGTGGGCCTATATGCCGCAGTGGTCGCATATTGTCGGCCAGATGCAGTTCGACCTTTTTCACGCCTATACCGTCGATGAGCACACCATTCGCGTTTTGCTGAAGCTGGAAAGTTTTGCCAAAGAGGAGACTCGCAGCAAGCACCCACTCTGCGTGGAACTCTGGCCGCGCCTGACGCACCCGGAGCTGATTCTGATAGCGGCACTGTTTCACGATATTGCCAAAGGGCGCGGCGGCGACCACTCGGTGCTGGGGGCGCAGGATGTGCTGAAGTTCGCTGAGCTTCACGGCCTGAACTCGCGGGAAACGCAGCTGGTCGCCTGGCTGGTGCGCCACCATCTGCTGATGTCGGTCACCGCGCAGCGCCGTGATATTCAGGATCCGGAAGTGATTAAGCAGTTTGCCGAAGAGGTGCAAACGGAGAACCGCCTGCGCTTCCTGGTCTGCCTGACGGTTGCCGATATCTGCGCGACCAACGAAACGTTGTGGAACAGCTGGAAGCAGAGCCTGTTGCGTGAACTCTATTTCGCCACTGAAAAACAGCTGCGCCGCGGGATGCAGAACACGCCGGATATGCGCGAGCGCGTGCGTCACCACCAGTTGCAGGCGCTGGCGTTGCTGCGCATGGACAATATTAATGAGGAGCGGCTGCACCAGATTTGGGCGCGCTGTCGCGCCAACTACTTTGTTCGTCACAGCCCAAACCAGCTTGCCTGGCACGCGCGCCATCTGCTGCAACACGATCTGACCAAACCGCTGATCCTATTGAGCCCGCAGGCGACGCGCGGCGGAACCGAGATCTTTATCTGGAGCCCGGATCGCCCCTATCTCTTTGCCGCCGTCTGCGCCGAACTGGATCGCCGCAATCTCAGCGTCCATGACGCGCAGGTCTTTACCACCCGCGACGGCATGGCGATGGACACCTTTATTGTGCTGGAGCCGGACGGCAGCCCGCTCTCAGCCGATCGTCACGAGGCGATCTGTTTCGGGCTGAAGCAGGCGATCACTCAGCATACCTGGCAGCCGCCGCAGCCGCGTCGTCAACCGGCCAAGCTGCGCCACTTTACCGTCGATACCGAAGTGAATTTCCTGCCGACCCATACGGACAGAAAATCGTTCCTGGAGTTGATTGCGCTTGACCAGCCAGGGCTGCTGGCGCGGGTCGGGCAGATTTTTGCCGACCTTGGAATTTCGCTGCACGGCGCAAGAATTACAACCATTGGCGAGCGAGTAGAAGATTTATTCATAATCGCTACCGCTGACCGGCGTGGCCTTAATAATGCGCTGCAAAAGGAGGTACAACAACGGTTGACAGAGGCCCTCAATCCAAACGATAAAGGGTGATTATTTTTTTACACAAGATGGAAAGAGTTTAACAATGCAGCAGTTACAGAACGTTATTGAAGCCGCTTTCGAGCGCCGCGCAGAAATTACCCCGGCCAATGTCGATACCGTGACCCGTGAAGCGGTCAACCAGGTTATCGCCCTGCTTGACTCCGGCGCGCTGCGTGTCGCAGAAAAAATCGACGGCCAGTGGGTCACCCACCAGTGGCTGAAAAAAGCGGTTCTGCTCTCTTTCCGCATTAACGATAACCAGGTTATCGACGGTGCGGAGAGCCGCTACTTCGATAAAGTGCCGATGAAGTTCGCTGATTACGACGAAGCGCGTTTCCAGAAAGAGGGTTTCCGCGTAGTGCCGCCTGCGGCAGTGCGTCAGGGCGCGTATATCGCTCGTAACACGGTATTGATGCCTTCCTATGTCAACATCGGCGCTTACGTTGATGAAGGCTCAATGGTAGACACGTGGGCAACCGTCGGCTCCTGCGCGCAGATCGGTAAAAACGTTCACCTCTCCGGCGGCGTAGGTATCGGCGGCGTACTGGAGCCACTGCAGGCAAATCCGACTATTATTGAAGATAACTGTTTCATCGGCGCGCGCTCCGAAGTGGTAGAAGGCGTGATCGTTGAAGAGGGTTCGGTTATCTCGATGGGTGTTTATATTGGTCAAAGCACCCGTATTTACGACCGCGAAACGGGCGAAGTGCATTATGGCCGCGTACCGGCAGGCTCAGTGGTGGTGTCCGGCAACCTGCCGTCGAAAGATGGTAAATACAGCCTCTACTGTGCGGTTATCGTGAAAAAAGTGGATGCGAAAACCCGCGGCAAAGTTGGTATCAACGAACTGCTGCGCACCATCGACTAAGCCTTTTCCCTCTCCCCGTGCGGGAGAGGGTGATATAGCCCGCCTTTTTTGCATACGTCAGTGGCGAAAATAGATTTTTTCGTTAATTATTCATAGGTTATGTTGAGCTTAAGGGTCCGCTATGTACGACAATCTTAAAAGTTTAGGCATTACCAATCCCGATGAAATCGATCGCTATAGCCTCCGCCAGGAAGCGAATAACGACATTCTTAAAATCTATTTTCATAAAGACCGGGGCGAGTTCTTCGCCAAGAGCGTCAAATTCAAATATCCGCGTCAGCGCAAAACCGTGGTCGCCGATGGCGTAGGCCAGGGTTATAAAGAGGTGCAGGAGATCAGCCCTAACCTGCGTTACGTGATTGATGAACTGGATCAGATCTGCCAGCGCGATCGCACTGAAGTGGATTTGAAGCGTAAGATCCTTGACGATCTGCGCCATCTCGAAAGCGTTGTGACCAACAAGATCAGTGAAATCGAATCCGATCTTGAGAAGCTGACGCGCGGGAAATAAATTTTATCACCGCCATCTGGCCTGTTAAGCCTGATGGCGCCTTTGCCCCGTTACTGAGCCATCCCAAACCGGCACGATCATGTAGGCCGGATAAGCGCTGCGCCATCCGGCAAAAAAGCAGCGCCCAGGCTAAATAAGCGCCTCACCTGTATCAAACCGGCACGATCGCGTAGGCCAGATAAGCGCTCACCCATATCAAACCGGCACAAACACCGCCATCAATGCTGCTCATCCAGCTGCAACGCCACATAGAGCAACAGCCTGTCGTCAAAATTCCCCAAATCCAGCCCGGTCAGCTCCGAAATACGATTCAGGCGATACTCCAGCGTATTGCGGTGGATAAACAGCGCCTTCGACGTCGCCAGCGGCTGCACATTGTGGCGAAACCACGCCGTCAGCGTGCGGCGCAGCAAACCGTTATTATCCATCGCTTTCAGCCGTGTTAACGGGCGCGCCAGCTCATTGGCTTGCCAGCCGCCGCGCAGGCTGTCGAGCAGCACCGGCAGCATCAAATCCTGATAGAAGTAGCTGCGGCTCTCCGGCATCCGCTGTTTGCCCACCATCATGGTGGTACGCGCCGTGCGGTAGGAGCGCGCAATACTGCCGGGCCGGTAAAGAAGTTGCCCAGCGCGACGCGAAAACGCAGCTGACCATTCTCTTTCATCCGCGTAATCAGCTGTTCAACGCGCTTGCGGTGATCTTCTGCGTCCCAGCGGCCAAACGGGTTCAGCGCCGGTTTCAGCACCACCATTTCGGTCAGGGAGACGATGGCGATAAGATTATTGCGCTCCGGCGTGGTGAGGGCGTTTTGCAGCTGCTGAAGTTCCGCCATTGCGCTGTCGACGCCCAGCTGCCCGCTATCAACCTCCACCACCGCCACCACGCGCGGCTGATTAAGATCGATACCTAAACGCTGCGCCCATTCGGTCAGCGCTGGCGTGTGCTCTTCTGCCTGAATCAGGTTCATCACCAGCTCTTCGCGAAGACGGCTATCCTGCGCCAGCAGATGCATCAGCCGGGACTGCTCCAGCATCATCTCCGCCGTCATACAGACCAGCTCGCCATATTTACGCAATGTTTCGGGTTCGCCAGTCAGGCCAATGACGCCGACAATCTCCCCTTCGAGGCGCAGTGGCAGGTTGATGCCCTGGCGCACGCCGTGCAGATGGCGCGCCACCGCATCGTCGATATCGACCACGCGCCCCTGCGACAGCACCAGCAGCGCGCCTTCGTGCAATTCACCAATGCGCTCACGATCGCCGCTGCCAATAATCCGCCCGCGCGCATCCATCACGTTGATGTTTGTATCGATGATACGCATGGTACGCGCCACGATATCCTGTGCCATTTTGGTATCAAGATGCCAGCCAGCCATGTAACCCTCCCCGGTGCAGAGGCCAAGCATATGGCAGAAATTTGACCCGCGCATTGTGCGGATGCACAAAGCGACAGCGAGAAGTGTGGAGTTGTGGAAGGGTTCACAAAAAGGGCGGGAAGCCCCTCTTCCCCATTACAGAGAAGAGGGTTTTACAGAGGATTACTGCATCAGCAGGTAGATAGAGGTGTCGCCGCGCTGGATGTTCAGCGCCAGCACCGACGGTTTGCTGTCGAGAATTTTGCGCAGTTCAGCAATGTTTTTCACCGGCTGCTGGTTCGCGCCGAGGATCACATCACCTTTTTTCAGGCCGATTTGTGCCGCCGGGCTATTCGGTTTCACCGCATTCACCACCACGCCGCCATCTTTGCCTTTGTTGCTCATCTCCGCCCCTTCGATACCGCTGAAGATGGTGCTGGATTCAACCTGGTTCTGGCTGCTCTGCTGCAGTTCAAGGGTCACGTTGACTGGTTTGCCGTCGCGCAGCATCCCCAGCGTAACTTTGCTGCCAATCGGCATTGAACCGACTTCTGCGCGCAGCGCCGCAAAGCTGCTGATCGGTTTGCCGTTGAGCGTGGTAATTACGTCGCCCGCTTTGACGCCCGCTTTCGCGGCGGCGGAGTTCGGCATCACCTGGCTGACAAACGCCCCGCGCTGGGCGTCGACTTTCATCGCTTTCGCCAGCTCAGAATTCAGCTCGGTGCCCATAATCCCCAATTCGCCGCGGCGCACCTGACCATACTGCACCATCTGGCTGGTGAGGTTTTTCACCATGTTGCTCGGGATAGCAAAGCCGATACCGATGTTGCCGCCGTCCGGTGCGAGAATGGCAGTGTTAATCCCAATCAGCTCGCCGTTGAGGTTAACCAGCGCGCCGCCGGAGTTACCGCGGTTAATGGCGGCATCGGTCTGAATAAAGTTTTCATAGTTTTCCGCGTTCAGGCCGCTTCGGCCGAGCGCCGAGACAATCCCGGAGGTGACGGTTTCGCCAAGACCAAACGGGTTACCAATCGCCACCGTGTAGTCGCCTACGCGCAGCGCATCGGAGTCGGCAAGCTTAATGGCGGTGAGGTTTTTGGATCCTGAATCTGGATCAGCGCGATATCGGAGCGCGGATCTTTGCCCACCACTTTGGCGTCAAATTTGCGCCCGTCGCTAAGCTGCACTTTGATGGTGCTGGCGTTATCGACCACGTGGTTGTTGGTAACGACGTAGCCTTTCGCTGCGTCAATGATTACGCCGGAGCCCAGCGCCATAAATTTCTGCTGCTGGCCGCCGCCCTGCCCATCCGGTGCACCGCCGCCCTGGCAGAAGGGGGAGCTCTGGAACGGCGAACCGTCCTGGCAGAAGGGTGAGTTATCACCGAAGAATTGCTGGAAGTTGCGCGGCATGCGCGGTGTGTTCACCGTGGTGCTGCCTTCAACGTTAATGCTCACGACTGACGGCATCACCTTTTCCAGCATCGGTGCGAGGCTTGGCATCTGCTGCGATGTTGCGGTGGTTGACGAGGCTGTTTCTGCTGCCGTCGCAGACAGAGGAGACAGCGCAAAACTTAAACTTAAAGCCAGTGCACTCATTGCTAACGTCGTTTTTTTCATCTCTCTCAATCTCTTTTCTGATTAACGCGAACTGCTGTGTATGTGTCACTCAGAGTCGATTTATAGCGTGAAGTTCAGGCCTTAAACCTCTGGAAAAAGTAAAAAAATATTGTCGCTCTTTACAATTCAGCGGGGTTATTCCACCGCCATTAAACGACGATATTCATCCCATGAATAAAGATCCGTCATTCCGCTAATATAGTCCTGAATTAATCGACAACGGTGATAATACTCCAGCACCGAATAGGCTTCGTCGTCAGGCGATAATTTGCTTACCGCTTCGACGTAGGCTAACCGGTGGCGCGTCGACAGTTTCTGGAACAGGCGCGATTCAATAGGAAAACGGCGCAGACGCTCTTTTTCCACCAGCTCGGTAAAGTCCGCCAGCGATAATTGCAACAAAGGTCGATAAATTTCCAGCAGCCCACTGATAACGCGGTAGCCCTGTAATTCCAGCTGCTCCACATCGGGGTGGCTGAATACCTGTTTAATGGCGACGTTTTTATATAATTCAAGCAGCTGGCTGAAGCTGCTGTCATCTTCCAGCAACGCGTGGTTGAATTCGCCGCTGAAGATTTGTGGCAGGTTGTCAATAAAGCGCTGGGCAGCATAGGGCACCAGCTTATTAAGCGTGTTGACGCGCAAATACATAAAGAATTGATCTTCGGCGCTGCGGCTCATCGAATTCGCGCGCGATTTGTCCCACGCATTTTCGACAACCTGAGCAAACAGCGATCCTTTTTCATGCTCGCCCCACGCCTCGTAAAGATGCTGATAGAGCTGCTCGGCGGAAAATATCCGTTTCTCAACCGCATCTTCGAGATCGGCCACGCAATAGGAGATGTCATCCGCGGCTTCCATTATCCAGGTCAATGGAAAGCGGCTATAGGTATCGAGGTTTAACTCTTTACGCAGCCGCTCAACGTACGCCTCTTCCGAGAAATAGTAGCCGGGCTTTTTCATTAAATAGCTGTGGGAAGCGGGCGGGTCCCCGACCCACCACGCCGGGCGGGTATATTTTAAAATACAGCCGACCTGCGCCCAGGTCAGGTTCATGCGCATCAGGGTATGCACCATGCGAATACCCTGCGCGTTCCCTTCGAAGTGGCTTAAATCGTGGCGCACTTTACTGCGCAGCGCGTTGAGCGTCCCCTCCCCTTCGCGCAGGCGCAGAGCCATCACTTCACAGCGATCGTCACCAAGCGGCTCGCTGAGGGCATCATCGGGTGCCAGCCGCTGGCGGAACCAGTCATTAATCGCCGCTTCACCAAAGTGGCCGAACGGCGGGTTGCCGATATCGTGCATCAGGCAGGCCATCTCGACGATGCTCTCAAACGGCCCGGTTAACTCATCCAGGCCATACTTTTCCAGCAGGCGCTGCTCTTTAAGCCGGCTTAAAATCTCTTTGGCGATATAGCGCCCGACCTGCTGAACTTCCATAGAGTGCGTTAAACGTGTGCGAACCGCCGCGTTACGCTCAAGAGGAAAGACCTGGGTTTTCTGCTGCAAACGCCGGATGGCGGCGGAGTTGATAATACGTCCGCGATCGCTTTCGAAGATCCGCAGGATCTCATGTTCGGTTTTCACGCCCTGCGGCGAGCGATACCGGCGATGCCAGTTGATCTTATTGCGAAAATCGATGTCGTCCATTTCCTCTCCTCTACGCAGGCGCACGGGGTGTCATGCAATTGTGTATGCCATGATAGACTATGCCCTGTAAACCTATTCCTGCCTTATCACATTAGCGAGTATCTCCATGAAAATTGGCATCATTGGTGCAATGGAAGAAGAAGTTACGCTGCTGCGTGACAAAATCGAAAACCGTCAGACGCTGAATATTGGCGGAAGCGAAATTTACACCGGTACGCTGAATGGCACAGATGTGGCCCTGCTCAAGTCCGGCATTGGCAAAGTTGCCGCCGCGATGGGCGCCACCCTGCTGCTGGAGCACTGCAAGCCGGATGTGATTATCAATACCGGCTCCGCAGGCGGCCTGGCACCAACCCTGAAAGTGGGCGATATCGTGGTTTCTGATGAAGCGCGTTATCACGATGCCGACGTCACCGCCTTTGGCTATGAGTATGGTCAGCTGCCGGGCTGCCCGGCGGGCTTTAAAGCCGATGAGAAGCTGGTGCTGGCGGCAGAAGCCTGCATCGGCGAGCTGAACCTGAACGCGGTGCGCGGGCTGATTGTCAGCGGCGATGCGTTCATCAACGGTTCCGTGGGCCTGGCAAAAATTCGCCACAACTTCCCGCAGGCAGTTGCCGTTGAGATGGAAGCGACCGCTATCGCTCACGTTTGCCACAACTTTGGCGTGCCGTTTGTGGTGGTTCGCGCCATCTCCGACGTGGCGGACCAGCAGTCTCACCTGAGCTTTGATGAGTTCCTGGTGGTGGCGGCAAAACAGTCCAGCCTGATGGTTGAAACCCTGGTGCAGAAACTGGCACGTGGGTAACCCCCTTTTCAGGGCGCTCGCCGCCCTGCTTCTATTTCTGCCGGCGTGGCTCTTCGCTGCGCCGCGCGTCATTTCGCTCTCTCCGGCTAATACCGAACTGGCTTTCGCCGCCGGTATCACGCCCGTCGCCGTCAGCAGTTACTCCGACTATCCCCCGCCGCCGCGCAGATTGAGCAGGTTGCCAGCTGGCAAGGGATAAACCTCGAACGCATCCTCGCCCTGAAGCCCGACGTGGTGCTGGCCTGGCGCGGAGGCAACCCGGAGCGTCAGGTCGATCAGCTGAAAAAGTTTGGCATCCACGTGATGTGGATCGATGCCGTCTCCATTGAAGAGGTCGCGCAGACGCTGCGCCATCTCGCCCCTTACAGCCCGCAGCCCGCGCAGGCTGAGCAGGCGGCGCAACAGCTAATGAGCGCGTATGAGACGTTAAAATCCCGCTACGCAGCACAGGCGAAAAAACGCGTCTTTATGCAGTTCGGCACGCAGCCGCTCTTTACCAGCGGGAAAGGATCGATTCAACACCAGGTGGTGGAGCTATGTGGCGGCGAGAATATCTTTGCCGAAAGCCGCGTGCCCTGGCCACAGGTGAGCCGTGAACAGGTGCTGGCGCGCCATCCGCAGGCAATTATTCTCGCAGGTGAAGAGAAGGCGCAAACGCGCGTCAAAGCGTTCTGGGGCGATCAGCTGAATGTGCCGATTATTTCTCTGCATGATGACTGGTTTGAACGGGCGAGCCCGCGTATTATCCTCGCCGCTCAACAACTCTGTTCTGCCCTTGCGCAGGTGAAATAACCGGGGAATGAACCATGCTGGTCTACTGGCTGGATATTATCGGCACCGCCGTTTTCGCCATCTCAGGCGTTCTGCTTGCCGGAAAGTTGCGGATGGACCCTTTTGGCGTGCTGGTGCTGGGCGTGGTGACTGCGGTCGGCGGCGGTACCATTCGCGATATGGCACTGGCGCACGGGCCGGTCTTTTGGGTGAAAGATCCCACCGATCTGGTGGTGGCGATGGTCACCTGCATGTTAACCATTATTTTAGTGCGCCAGCCGCGCCGCTTGCCGAAGTGGATATTGCCGGTGCTGGATGCGGTCGGTCTGGCGGTGTTTGTCGGCATTGGCGTCAATAAAGCGTTTCTCGCCGGCACCGGGCCGCTGGTGGCGATCTGTATGGGCGTAGTGACGGGCGTCGGCGGCGGCATTATTCGTGATGTGCTGGCACGTGAAATACCAATGATCTTGCGCACAGAAATTTACGCCACGGCCTGTATTGCGGGTGGCATCGTCCATGCTACGGCGTTCTATATTTTTGCCGTGCCGCTGGAGTCAGCGAGTATGGTAGGAATGGTCGTCACGCTGGTGATTCGCCTGGCGGCGATCCGCTGGCACCTGAAGCTGCCAACCTTTGCGCTGGATGAAGCGGGTCGTTAAAAAGCGAAGTAAATGCCGGTATTACCCGGCATTTCACGTAATCAGATGCTGAACGACGAACCGCAGCCGCAGGTGCTGGTCGCGTTCGGGTTAGTCACTACGAAGCGGGAACCTTCCAGACCTTCGGTGTAATCCACCGAACCGCCCACCAGGTATTGCAGGCTCATCGGGTCAACCACCAGGCCAACGCCCTGCTTCTCAATGGTCATATCGCCGTCGTTAATCTGATCGTCAAAGGTAAAACCGTACTGGAAGCCGCTGCAACCACCACCGGTGATGTAGACACGCAGTTTCAGATTAGGGTTCTCTTCGTCCGCGATCAGGCTTTTTACTTTATTGGCTGCTGCGTCGGTAAACTGCAGCGGCAGCGCTACGTCATCACTCATGTCTTGCTCCCGTTAATACGTCGACCTGGGCAAATATTGACCCGATCATGGCGGCTATTATCCATTAGGGTAGTAAATCGTTCAAGTATTCTCCCGCGGCAGCGCACGGTCAGCGGCGGCCTCCTGCCTGGCAAGCGTACGTGCCAGGATGGCGGAATAGAGCGGTTTACCGCCCAAAAACTGGGCTAACAGTGTCGCACCAAGGCAGGTGATGATCATTGGCAAAATAAGCTGATAATTGTCAGTCATTTCCAAAACTAGCACAATTCCGGTCAATGGCGCGCGCAGCGAGGCGGCAAGTAACGCCCCCATTCCGGCGACGGCAAAGGTCGCTGCATCAAGCTGATAATGGGGAAAAATCGCCATGCTCGCCGCGCCGAAGGCCATGCCGAGCACCGTGCCTAACGACAGCATCGGCGCAAAAATCCCGCCCGGCGCGCCGGAGCTAAAGCAGAGCAGCGTCATCGCCACGCGGATCAGAAAGATAAACAGCAGCGCGCTGAGGCCATAATTCCCGGCAGACGCGATAGGGATCAGCGCAAAACCGCCGCCGGAGAGCGCAGGAGCCATCAGGCCGAGCACGCCGCAGGTTCCGCCAATCAGGCCGCCGATCAGCACCCACTTTCCGGTCTTCCCGCCGTGCAGGCGCTGAAACAGATCCTGGGTACGCAGCACCAGCGTATTAAACAGCGGGCCGATACAGCCAAACACCATTCCCAGCAGCAGATAAAGCCACAAAGTGTTTACCGGTGCGTTGCTCAACTTACCGACATCGATAACCGCCGCTTCGCCGTTGAACAGGCGAAAGACGATGCTCGACATGATCACGCCGGTAAAGACGGCTTTGATGGAGATAAGGTTGTAGTGAAATTGCGAGCGCATCTCCTCAATGATAAAGAGTATGCCCGCCAGCGGCGCGTTAAAGGCCGCAGAGAGCCCCGCCGCCGCGCCGGTTGCCAGCAGAGTGTGGCGCGCTTCGCCGCTGCGCAGACGAAAGAGATCGCACACCATCCGCCCGACGTTGCCGCCAATCTGCACCGTTGGCCCTTCGCGCCCGAGCACCATGCCCGCGCCCAGCGTGCCCATGCCGCCGAAAAACTTCACCGGCAGCACGCGCCACCAGCGCACCGGGCGCAGATCTTCCAGCGCACCTTCGATCTCCGGAATACCGGAGCCGCCCGCTTCCGGCGCGAAGCGGCGCACCAAAAAGTAGCCAATCATCGCCAGCAGCGCCGAGGCAATAAAGGCCAGCGGCCAGACGACAGCGCTGTTCGCCACCTGCGCCAGCGCGCCGATGCGCAGGTTGATCACCGCGTTAACCGCTTTTTCAAAGGCGACGCCCACCAGTCCGGTAAGCGTTCCCGCCACGGCCGCCACCACGAGGATCGCCAGCGGCGTTTTATCACGTTGCAGCATGCGGCGCAGAATATCTCTGCGTCGGCGTCGTTCAACCTGCTGCTGTTCAAATGAGGGAGTGTTTTCTGACATTGGCTCTGATACGTCATACAAAAGGAGTATTGTAGCCACCCGTTGCCGCCGCGTCGCGGGCAAAATCCCTGCAAAATATGTCCTTCTTCCCGGCAAAACTTTCATCCGCTTCCGGTAATCACATAGAATGAGCGGCAACGATTTTTTCCAGCAACCAGGAATGAAAGCATGAGTAAGTCTGAAAACCTCTTTAATACAGCGCGACAGCTTATCCCTGGCGGGGTCAATTCACCGGTACGCGCCTTCACCGGCGTTGGCGGTACGCCGCTGTTTATCGAGCGGGCTGACGGAGCTTATCTGTACGATGCCGACGGCAAAGCCTATATCGACTACGTCGGCTCCTGGGGACCGATGGTGCTGGGCCACAACCACCCGGCGATCCGCAATGCGGTAATCGAAGCGGCCAGCCGCGGGCTGAGCTTCGGCGCGCCGACCGAGATGGAAGTGAAAATGGCGGAGCTGGTGACCGAACTGGTTCCGACCATGGATATGGTGCGTATGGTCAACTCCGGCACCGAAGCGACAATGAGCGCCATCCGCCTCGCGCGCGGTTTTACCCATCGCGACAAAATCATCAAATTTGAGGGCTGCTACCATGGCCACGCCGACTGCCTGCTGGTGAAAGCGGGTTCCGGCGCATTAACCCTCGGTCAGCCGAACTCACCGGGTGTACCGGCAGATTTCGCTAAGCACACCCTCACCTGCACCTATAACGATCTCGACTCGGTGCGCGCAGCGTTCGAGCAGTATCCGCAGGATATCGCCTGTATCATCGTTGAGCCGGTCGCAGGCAATATGAACTGCGTACCGCCGCTGCCGGAATTCCTGCCGGGCCTGCGTGCGCTGTGCGATGAGTTTGGCGCGCTGCTGATTATCGATGAAGTGATGACCGGTTTCCGCGTCGCGCTGGCGGGCGCACAGGCCTACTACGATGTGGTGCCGGATCTGACCTGCCTTGGCAAAATCATCGGCGGCGGGATGCCGGTAGGCGCCTTCGGCGGTCGCCGCGACGTGATGGAAGCGCTGGCACCGACCGGGCCGGTCTACCAGGCGGGCACCCTCTCCGGTAACCCGATTGCGATGGCCGCGGGTTTCGCCTGTCTGAACGAAGTGGCGCAGCCGGGCATTCACTCTACCCTGACCGATCTGACGACTCGCCTGGCGGAAGGTCTGCTGAACGCCGCGCAGGAAGCGGGCATTGGGCTGGTGGTTAACCATGTCGGTGGGATGTTCGGTCTCTTCTTTACCGATGCGCAGAGCGTGACCAGCTATCAGGATGTGGTGAAGTGCGATGTTGAGCGCTTTAAACGCTTCTTCCACCTGATGCTGGAGGAAGGGGTTTACCTGGCACCGTCCGCGTTTGAAGCGGGCTTTATGTCCGTTGCCCACAGCGTTGAGGATATCGATAACACCATCGACGCCGCAAAGCGCGCCTTCGCGAAGCTGTAATGCCGTGCCGGGTGGCGGCTACGCCTTACCCGGCCTACGAAATCATCGTGCAGTCATTGGTAAATGCCGGATGGCGCTGCGCTTATCCGGCCTACAAAACCATCGTGCTGCTATCGGGAAATGCCGGATGGCGCTCACGCTTATCCGGCCTACAAAACCATCGGGCTGCCATCGGGAATTGCCGGATGGCGCTCACGCTTATCCGGCCTACAATACCATCGTGATGCCATCGGGAAATGCCGGATGGCGCTGCGCTTATCCGGCCTACAAAATCGTGTTCTCAGCCTTCGTAGGCCCGGTAAGCGTTAGCGCCACCGGGCATTTTTTTAGCGGCTCTGCTTTCTCAGCAGATAGATAAAGTACGGCGCGCCGATAAAGGTCGAGAGCAGCCCCGCCGGGATCTGGAACGGAAACAGCACCATCCGCCCGCACCAGTCGGCAAACACCAGCAACACGCCCCCCACCAGTGCGGAGATGACCATATGCGGCATCGTGCGGCGAAAGCCCATCATGCGCGCGATATGCGGTGCCATCAGCCCGACAAAGCTGAGCGGCCCGATAGTCATCGTCGCCGCTGCCGTCAGTGCTGCCGCCAACAGCAGCAACACGACACGCGACGAGGTCAGCGCCATGCCTACCGAGCGCGCACTCTCCCCGCCGAGCGGCAGGATCATCAGCAAGCGGCGACACAGCGGGGTTAACGCCAGCAGCACCACCATCACCACCGCGCTGCGCACCACCAGCTCACCAGAAGCGTTATAGGTACTGCCGGAGATCCAGGTCAGGATCGTCGCCATGCGCGGATCGCCGCTCGCCTGCAACATCATCAACAGCATGGTAAAGGCGGTACTGAGCGCCATCCCCGCCAGCAGCATGCGGTGCGGCGAAAAGCCGCCGCGCCCGGCGGCGAGCATAATGATCAATAGCGTTGCCGCCGCGCCAAGGCTCCCGGCGGGCAGCAGCCAGCCAAAAGCGTTGCCCGGCACAAAAAAGAGCATCAACACCACGCCAAACGCCGCGCCGGAGCTGATGCCCAGCACTTCCGGGCTGGCCATCGGATTACCGGTCAGGCGCTGGATAATGCACCCGGCGACCGCCAGCATCATCCCGGCGGTCAGCGCGGCAATAATGCGCGGCCAGCGCCAGGGCAGCAGTTGATCCAGCAGCGTACCGCTGGCCCACTGCCAGCCGTGCGCGTCGCGGCCAAAACTGAGCGCCGCCCACATCGCCAGCAGCAGTAACAGCACGCCGCCCAGCGCAAACCACATCACATGCCCGCGCTCGGGGCGGACCTTATCGCCACCATCCATTGCCGGGGCGCTCATACTCCGCAGGCGCGGCAGCAGCCACAGCAGCAGCGGTGCGCCAATCAGCGCCGTCATCGACCCGGTGGAGACCTCCATCCAGATACGCGTCAGCCAGAGGATCACCTGATCGGAGAGCCAGAGGATCAGCGCGCCAATCAGCGGAGCCAGCATCAGGCGCGTCAGCAGACGCCGCGCGCCGAGCATCTTCGCCAGCAGCGGCGCAAAAAGGCCGATAAACCCGATAATGCCGACGGCGTTAACCAGCAGCGCACTGAGGGCAATTGCCAGCGTTAACGCCGCCAACCGCGCCAGCGACAGCGCCAGCCCGAGGTTACGCGCCACGCCATCATCCAGCCCCATTAAGGTCAGCGGACGCAGCAGCAGCAGCGTTAACACCGTGCCGCCAAGCAGCTGCGGCCAGAGACGCTGCACCACGCTCCAGTCAGTCTGCGTCAGCGTACCGGTGCTCCACAAAAACATGCTTTGCAGCTGATCGTGGTGAAACAGCGCCAAAAGCTGGTTGATCGCCCCGCAGTAGAGGCTCACCACCAGGCCCGCAAGAATCAGGGTCACCGGGGAGAGCCGTTTTCCCCACGCTACGCCAAACACCAGCGCGCCGACGGCGCAGGCACCGAGCAGCGCCGCAAACTGCGATGCCATCACGCCCGGGATCGCCCACAGCGTGGTGATAGTGATGCCGAGCTGCGCACCGGTCGCCACGCCAAGAGTGGTCGGCTCCGCCAGCGGGTTACGCAACACCTGCTGGAACAGCACGCCCACCAGCCCAAGCCCGGCGCCGACCAGCAGCGAGATCGCCAGGCGCGGCAGCAGACTGTAGTGAAACAGCATCTGATCGATACGATCGATATTTGGCGTAAACAGCGCCTGCCCCCACTGGGCGCGCGGCAGCGCAAGGGTTAAGTTGTACCAGGTTAGCCCGGCCGCCAGCATAAACAGCACCGCCAGCAGCAGCGCCGATGAGAGGGAGAAGCGACGGATCATGCCCGGCCTCCCAGCGCGTTATCCAGCACGCGGGTGAAATGCATGGCGGAGAGCGTCGCGCCATAGAACCAGACCGCCGGCACGCGCTGAAAACGCCCCTGGCGCACAAACGGCATCGCCTGCCAGAGCGGTGTCGCCATCACTTTTTGCATATCCTGTTCATTGTTGTGATCAAAGCAGATCACATCCGCATCTTTATAGGCGGCAAGCCGGTCGATGCCGACCGCCACGCTGCCCCAGAAGGTCTGCTCGCCCTGCCAGGCGTTACGAATGCCGAAATCATCGAGCACTTCCTGGAACAGGCAGTTGGCACCAAATACCAGTACATGGCGCGGATCGAGCAGGGTAATCATCAGCAGCGGGCGGTCGCCGCGCCGGGCAAAGCGCGGCTTTGTGGCGCTCATCAGCGCATCGAACTGCGCGAGATGCTGATTCGCCTGCGCCTCTTTGTTGAGCAGCTG
Source organism: Kosakonia cowanii JCM 10956 = DSM 18146 (assembly GCF_001975225.1). Classification (NCBI taxonomy): domain Bacteria; kingdom Pseudomonadati; phylum Pseudomonadota; class Gammaproteobacteria; order Enterobacterales; family Enterobacteriaceae; genus Kosakonia; species Kosakonia cowanii. The sequence goes on from NZ_CP019445.1 coordinate 332,004, forward strand.
CGCCATCTCGTTCAGCGAGCGTCTGGCCATCGCCAGCGGCTTTTTGCCGTCGCTAAAGGTAAACCCGCGCCCCGGCGCAATGGTCGCCAGCTTCGCTTCGGAGGGGCCATAGCCCGCCGACCAGACCAGCAGCGATGGCTTCATCTGCGTCAGCAGTTCGAGGTTCGGCTCGGTACGCAGGCCAATATCAATAACCGATGCTGGCAGCGACGGTTCGTTGACCCAGGTGTTGTAATTTTGCACATCGGCGACGCCATAGGGCATCACGCCCAGTGCCAGCAGCAGCTCAACCGGCAGCCACTCAAGAGCGACGACGCGCTGCGGATCGACGCTTGCGGCCTTCGCACCGCGCATCTGCCAGAGCAGCGGCGACAGCGCCATTGCCGTCAGTAAACGCCGACGGCTGATTTCAGGAATAGCGGCCATCAGTAGACGAAGCTCACGGGCGCGGCACCGGCCGGATGCGGCAGGATCCCCATCGGGATCCCGTAAATCTGCTCCAGTGTTTCGGCGCGCATTAAGGCCTCCGGCGCGCCTTCGGCGATCATCTCACCGCCGCGCAGCGCCACCAGATAGTCACAGTAGCGCGCCGCCATATTGATATCGTGCAGCACGGCAATCACCGTCAAGCCACGCTGCTGGCTTAAGCGGTGCACCAGCGCCAGCACATCGACCTGATGGGCGATATCAAGCGCGGAGGTCGGCTCATCAAGCAGCAGGCAGCGGCTATCCTGCGCCACCAGCATGGCAATCCACGCACGCTGGCGTTCGCCACCGGAGAGGCTATCCACCAGCCGGTGCGCCAGCGGTTTTAAACCGACCAGCGCAATCGCCTCCTCCACTTTCTCGCGGTCAGCCACGCCAAAACGCCCCAGTGCCCCGTGCCACGGATACCGCCCAATCGCCACCAGTTCGCGCACGGTCATCCCTTCCGCCTGCGGCAACTGCTGCGGCAGATAGGCAACTTTGCGGGCGAAGGATTTGCTGCTCCAGATCTCCAGCGGCTGCCCGTCGAGCAGAATATCGCCCTCAGAGGGTGCCTGATGGCGGCCAAGCATCTTCAGCAGTGTCGATTTGCCCGAGCCGTTATGACCAATCAGGCCGGTCACTTTCCCGCCTGGGAAGGTCAACGACAGCGGATGCAGCAGCGTGCGTCCCGGCACGCGAAAGGTGACATCGTTCAGTTGAAAGGTGGTATCGGGAAGCGTTTTGTTTTCCTGCATGGTTGCCAACTTGTCAGAGGGCACGGCGAACCGTGCCCGAAGAGAAAGATTAGAAGCGGAAGGTTGCGGTTGCTGTCACCTGACGTTCAGCGCCCCAGAAGCAGCCGTAGCTGTTAAAGCAGCTGGCGACATACTCACGGTCGAACAGGTTATTGACGTGCAGGGCGACATTGGAGCCCGCCATACCGAAGCGCGCCAGATCGTAACGCACCAGCGCATCAACGACGGTGGCGCTACCGACTTTAAACGAGTTCGCCGGATCGCCGAAGCTTGAGCCGGTGAAGCGCGCGCCGGTACCCAGCGTCAGGCCGGAAAGCGCGCCATCATAGAAGGTGTAATCTCCCCACAGCGAAGCCATATGTTTTGGCACCTGCGGCGGGGTATTACCTTTCAGTTTGGTATCGGTGGTGTATTCCGCTTGCGTATAGGTGTAGGAGCCGACCACGTTGAGGTTGGCGGAGAGCGCCGCTTTGGCTTCCAGCTCCACGCCGCGCGAACGCACTTTGCCGCCCTCGACTGACCAGACCGATCCCGCAGGGTCGGCCATCAGGTTGTTGCTCTTGGTCAGCTGATAGAGCGCGCCGGTCAGCACAATCGGCCGATCGCTCGGGCTGTATTTCACCCCGGCTTCATACTGCTTGCCTTTCGACGGAGCGAAGATTGCGCCATTCGCACCGGAGGTGGATGACGGTTCGAAAGATTCGCTGTAGCTGAAGTATGGTGTAACGCCATTATCAAACAGGTAGTTAACGCCGCCGCGCCAGCTGAACTGGTTATCGTCACGGGTTGTGGTGATGCCAGTCTCGCGGTTAAACGCGCTCTGCTTCGCCCAGTCGTAACGGCCGCCCAGCGTAATCAGCACCTTCTCCCACTGCGCCTGATCCTGCGCATAGAGGCCGGTCTGTTTTTGGCGGTTAAGGATGCGGTAAGCGCCAGACGGACCAGAATGGGCAGCGAAATCGAAATCGCCGCGATCGAGGTTATAGATATCCGATGGCGCAACCGATCCCGCATAGCCAAACCACGAGTCGATGTCGTTACGCATACGCATAAAGTCGACGCCGGTCAGCAACGTATGGTCGACAGAACCAGTGGCAAAGGTGCTCTGCAACTGCGTATCGACCGAGAAGTTCTGCAACTTCTCGTTATCAATCACATACTGGCGCGTCAGGTAGTGGTTCCACTGCGACGGCGCGATGCTGGCACAAGGGCTTTTTTTTGCATCGGCGGTGTAGAGCGGGTCAGAGCACATACCGTAACCGTAGACGCTGTTTTGCGAGGTTTTGTTCTCGGCGTAGCGCAGGTTCTGGCGCACGGTAAAGGTATCGTCGAAGGCATGCTCAAAGCTGTAACCGACCATCTTCTGGTTACGGGAGTAAGTGTTGTTCTTTGCGCCTTCATTGAAGCTGGTCGGCAGGCGTTTGCCATTCGGCAGCGGTTCAACGGTCCCCTCTTTCGGCAACCAGCCGTAGTAGCCGGTGTCAGGCTCATTCTGGAAATAGGAGAGGAAGGTGAAGTTGGTTTTATCATCCGGCCGCCAGCTAAAAGAGGGGGCGATGGTATAACGCTGCTCTTTTTTCCCGTCCTGCTGCGCATTAGCAGAGCGGGCCAGGCCGGTCAGGCGATAGGAGTAAACACCGTCATCATCCAGCGCGTCGCTGAAATCAAACCCGGTCTGAAACAGGCTATTGGTGCCGGCTTTAAACTGGATTTCGTGCAGCGGCATGGTGGTCGGGCGCTTGCTGACCATATTCATCAGGCCGCCGGGGCTGCTTTTTCCGTAGAGCACGGAGGTTGGCCCGCGCAGCAACTCTACGCGTTCCAGCATATAGGGATCGATCACCGCGTCGTTATAGAAGTTGCCCTGCAACTTCAGGCCGTCGAGGTAGTTATTCTGGCTTTGGTTATCAGCGGCAAAACCGCGGATGATCAGCTGATCGTAAGTATTGGAAGCCCCACGCGTGCCCACGCTGACGCCCGGCGTGTAGCTCAGGGCCTCTTTTGCCGATTTCGGCTGGTGCAGCGCGATCTCTTCGGCGGTGACGACGGAAATGGACTGCGGCGTTTTTTCCAGCGGCATATCCGTTTTTGTCGCGGTCGCGGTATGTTTCGCCGCGATGGTCGCCGCCGGCCCCCACGCATTCTCTTGCGGCGCGGCGGTGGTGACGGTGATGGTTTCTTCTTTTGAGGTGGTGGCAGCCTGTGCATAAACAGACATGCCGCTAACCGCTGTGGCTACTACGACTGCGAGAGTACGCAGCGTAAAAGTGACTGGCTGAGCAGTTGTTGGACGCGCCATGAGTGTATCTCTGATTCAGTAAGTGAACGTTAACGTAAACGAGAATTATTATTATGACCGCAGAATAATATGCGAAGCGCTCAGTGCATAGCAAGCGCAATGCCGCCCGCCGGGGCTTAACAGGAAAGAATTAGTCGCTGAAAAAGCAGGATGTTAATTGCATGAAGAAAGGAATTTAACGCGGCGTTATTTGAATGTATCAGAAAGGACAAAATAAAAACCCCGGTCTGCTGAACCGGGGTTTTTTATCACTAGTTACTGCCGAACATATCTTTAATCCAGCCCGCTACGCCGTCGCTCTTCTGCTCCTGCTGCGGCTGTTGTTGCTGCGGCTGCTGCTGTTGCGGCTGCGTCGACTGATCGAACGGATTGCCCGTTTGCGGCTGCATCATCTGGCTTTGCTGGCACAGCGCGTCCGGATTGGTAGTCCAGACCGGCAGCTGACGTACGCCACCGCCGCCGCAGATAAAGTTACCCATATCATCAACGCCGATGTTGGTGATGTCCTCCGGTGGCGTCAGATCCAGCGGGATCGGCGACTGGTTTTGCAGATAACGCTGGTAAATCGCCATCGCGCCGCTGGCACCATACAGCTTGGTCGGCTGGTTATTATCGCGGCCAACCCAGGTGATGGTCACTTCACGCCCGTCGATGCCGGCAAACCAGGTATCAACGTTATTGTTGGTGGTACCGGTTTTCCCCGCCAGGTGCAGGCCCGGATACTTCGCGCCAAGCTGGCGACCCGTTCCGCGCTGAACCACCTGCTGCATAGTCCACAGCGTCATGTAGGCCGCCTGAGCAGGCACCACACGTTCCGCCTGCGGGTAGCTCTGATAAAGCACCGTGCCATCTTCAGCAATCACCGAACGCAGCGCGGAAAGTTGCGCGCGGTTACCGCCGCTGGCGATGGTCTGGAAGGCCTGCGCCACTTCAATCGGCGTCAGGTTGAGCGCGCCCAGCAGCATTGACGGCATACCGTTCAGCTGATTTTTCGGCGCACCGAGTTTCTCCCAGGTATCCGTCACCGCCGGTAAACCTACCGCCATGCCGAGGTTAACGGTCGGCACGTTCATCGAGCGCGTCAGCGCATCCACCAGCATCACCTGACCGCTGAAACGGCGATCATCGTTCTGCGGTGACCACACCTGGCCGTTGGAGAGGCGCAGCGAAATCGTCGCATCCGCAATCCAGGTATTCAGGCGATAGGTATTTGGCTGGCTCAGCGCCGTCAGGTAGGTCGCCGGTTTCGCCAGCGAGCCGATAGAGCGACGCGCCTGCATCGCACGGTTATAACCAGCAAACTGCGGTGTCGCACCGCCCACCATCGCGCGGACTTCACCGGTGTAGCGATCGACCACCACCATCGCGGTTTCCAGATCCGACAGCTTGCGCTGTTTGATCAGCAGCGGAATGCCTTCTACCGCCGCTTTTTCGGCAGCATCCTGCGCCACCGAGTCAAAGGTGGTGAAGATCTTCACGCCGGAGAGATCTTTGACTTTATCGCCGAGTTTGCTCTGCAGCTCCTGGCGCACCATCTGCATAAAGGCTGGCTGAGGTGAGATCACCCCACCACGCGGCTGTACGCCGAGCGGACGGGCGCTGAGCATGTCATACAGCTCCTGGTCAATCACGCTCTGCTGTTGCAGCAGGCGCAGCACCAGGTTACGGCGCTCAAGGGCCAGTTTCGGGTTACGCCACGGGTTGTAAATCGACGCCCCTTTTACCATCCCGACCAGCAGCGCCTGCTGATCGAGGCTCAGCTCTTCAACAGGACGACCAAAGTAGTAGAGGCTCGCCAGCGGGAAACCGCGGATTTCGTTATCGCCGCTCTGACCGAGGTAGACCTCGTTCATATAGAGCTCAAGGATGCGATCCTTGCTGTAGCGGGCATCCATGATCAGCGCCATATAGGCTTCGTTGGCTTTACGCCAGTAGGAGCGCTCGCTGCTCAGGAAGAGGTTTTTCACCAGCTGCTGGGTCAGCGTACTCGCCCCCTGCACCGTGCGACCCGCGGTAAGGTTCGCCAGCATCGCACGGCCAATGGAGTAGAAGCTGATGCCGTCATGCTCGTAGAAGTGGCGGTCTTCCGTCGCCAGCAGGGTATCGACCAGCAGATCCGGGAAGCCGTTACGCGCAACAAACAGGCGCTGCTCGCCGTTCGGCGAAGAGAGCATGGTGATCAGGCGCGGATCGAGACGGAAGAAACCGAACTGGCGGTTGCTGTCCATATTCTCGATTGTCTCCAGGCGATCGCCGTCAAAGGTCAGACGCGCGCGCACCTGGCCCTCTTTGCTGTCCGGGAAATCAAACGGACGGCGGATCATCTCGATGCTTTTCGCCTGCACGGTGAACTCACCGGGACGCGTCATCTTGGTCACTTCGCGGTACTGCGTCGCCTCCAGCAGCTTGACCATCTCATTTTTGCTGATGGCCATATCCGGCTCGAGGTTGACCATACGGCCATAGACGGCGGCAGGCAGCTGCCACACTTTACCGTCGATACGGGCGCGGATTTTCTGATCCAGATAGACGCCATAAATGGCAAACAGCACTGCGCAAACAATGAAAATTTTCAGCAGCAGCCAGAACCAGCCGCGTTTACCGCGGGGCTTCTTGCCTCTGCCTCTTCCCTTTTTCGGCACTGCGTTTTCCTCTTCATCATCGTATTCGTCATACTCTTCATCACGAACGCGACGACGACTGATTTTCTCTTTTGCCGGGCGCGCAGGTTTCCCCTTGCGTCCAATTGGCTCGCGGTCATTCCCCGCCATGCTTTACTCTCCGCAACGTTCAGGCGCAAGGGCCCGATTCTCAGCTCTTCGGCCTACAGGCAGAAGAAGAACTCTCTCAATTTATACCACTGCTGAATGACGCTATACGCATCAGCACTATGAATACTTTTTCGTTCGCCGCGTCGGCGCGGTGTTTGCCGGATCGTCCGGCCAGACATGTTTGGGGTAGCGCCCCTTCATCTCTTTTTGCACCTCGCGGTAGGTTCCGGCCCAGAACGCGCCTAAATCGCGCGTAATTTGCAGCGGCCGCTGGGCAGGCGAAAGCAGCTCCAGCACCAGCGCCACGCGCCCCTGCGCAATCGTCGGCGTGGTGGCTTCACCGAACATCTCCTGCATCCGCACCGCCAGCGCAGGCGGATTATCTTCATGATATCGGATGGCTATCCGGCTTCCGGTCGGCACAGTGTAATGCCCAGGCAGCTCACTATCCAGCCGTTGACGCAACGACCACGGCAGCGCCTGCTGCAACGCCTGCCCTACGTCGAGAGACTGCAAATCGCGCAGGGAACGAATGCCGCCCATTTGCGGCAGCAGCCACGCCTCAAGGGTGTCGAGCAGCGAGGCGTCATCGACGGCGGGCCAGTCGAACTCCGGTAGCCACTTCGCGGCGCAGAGTAAGCGTAAACGATACTGCGCCGCTTCGCTTGTCCAGTTCAGCACCCGCAGCCCCTTTTCGCGAATACCGTTTAACATCGCCTGGTGCAGCTCCTCCTCAGAGGGCTTCGCCAGCGGCTGTGCGCTCAGCGTCAGTTGCCCAATTTGCCGACGACGAAATGCTTTCAGAGTGCCGAGCGTTTCATCCCACTCGACGCTGTCGGACTGGGTAATCAAATGCGTGCTTTGGGCAACAAGCACGTCGATATCCAGCGGCAGCGCCAGCAAAATACGTGCATCCGGCGACTGGCTCCCCTGCAATAGCAGCGGCGCAAGCAGCCATTCGTGACGGTTTAGCGCATCATCGGCATCCAGCGTTGCACCTAAACCGTTCGCCAGCTGATAGCGCCCCTGCTGACCGCGCCTGCGCGCAATTCGATCGGCAAACGCACAGGCGAGAAGCGGTGCCAGCGCGCGGATATCCGGCTCGCCGCCGCTGCTCTTCAGCCTGCGTGCCAGCTGGCGCGCGCGCTGTTGCCAGTTCCCCTGCTGGCGCGAGAAAGCCGCGCTCAAATCAGAATTACCGCCGCGCGGTGGCTCTTCGAGGATCGCCGCAAGCTTCGCCGCGGTAGCAATCTCATCATCGCCCTGCGCGCTCGAAAGCATCGCCGCCAGACGCGGATCGTTGCCGAGCGCCGCCATTTTCATGCCAAACGGCGTTAAACGCCCCTCTTCCAGCGCGCGCAGTTGCGTCAGCAGCCTGCGCGCCGCCGCCAGGTTAGCCTCAGGCGGCAGATCCAGCCAGCTAAGCTGCGCAACATCCTGGCAGCCCCACTGCAATAACTCCATCAACAGGCCGGAGAGGTCGCTATTGACGATCTCCGGGCTGCTCTGCGCCGTCGCGCGCTCCGCCTGCTCTTTGGCAAGCAGATGCAGGCAGATGCCCGGCTCCAGACGCCCGGCGCGTCCGGCGCGCTGGGTCATCGACGCCACGCTGATGCGCTGGGTAATCAGACGCGTTAAGCCGCTGCGGGCATCAAAACGGGCAACGCGCTCTTGCGCGCTGTCCACCACCAGCCGGATCCCTTCAATGGTCAGGCTGGTTTCGGCAATATTGGTCGCCAGCACCACTTTTCGTTTGCCGGCAGGCGCAGGCAGAATCGCTTTGCGCTGTTCGCTTAACGGCAACGCGCCATAAAGGGGGCAGAGCAACACATCGCTGCCGACGCGCAACGCAAGCTGCTCCTGCACGCGCTGGATCTCGCCAACGCCTGGCAAAAAGAGCAGCAGCGAACCCGGTTCGGTGCGCAGCAGTTCAGCCGTGGCCTGTGCCACCGCCTCATCAAAACGTTGATGGGCGGGCAGTGGCTGGTAGCGCTGTTCAACGGGGAACGTACGCCCTTCGGAGACGATCACCGGCGCGTCCGGCAACAGCGAGTGTAGACGCTGATTATCCAGCGTCGCGGACATAATCAGTACTTTCAGATCCTCCCGCAGTCCCTGCTGCACATCAAGCAGCAGCGCGAGTGCCAGATCGGCCTGTAGACTGCGCTCGTGGAACTCGTCGAGGATCACCAGCCCGACGCCGTTCAGCTCCGGATCGTTTTGGATCAGGCGAGTGAGGATCCCTTCGGTGACCACTTCAAGGCGGGTGTTCGGGCCGACGCAGGTATCGGCGCGCATGCGGTAACCCACGGTGTCGCCGGGTTGCTCATTGAGAAGCTCCGCCAGCCGCTGCGCAACGTTGCGCGCCGCCAGACGTCGCGGCTCGAGCAGCAAAATTTTCCCTTCAACTGCATTCTGTTGCAGCAGTTGCAGCGGCAGCCAGGTCGATTTCCCGGCACCGGTCGGGGCGCTCAGCAGCACCTGGGGCGCATTTTTCAGCGCAGAGAGAAGATCGGGCAGAACGGCGGCAACCGGCAGTAAGGACACAAACGCTCCAGGGGTTAACAGAAGAGGAGCGGCAGTATACCATCCCCACATATTCTTGACCTCGAGCACACTATGCCCGCATCAAAAAGGCTCTTTTTTGCCATTGAACTGCCCGCCGAACTCCAGCCCCAACTGGTGCAGTGGCGCGCGCAGCACTTCACGCCGGAAGCGGGGCGACCAATTGCCGCCGCCAATTTGCATCTGACGCTAGCCTTTCTGGGCGATATCAGCGCCGAGAAACAGAAGGCGCTGGAGACGCTGGCCGGACGCATTCGCCAGCCGGGCTTTACGTTGACGCTGGATGATGCCGGGCAGTGGCTGCGCTCGCGCGTGGTGTGGCTCGGTTCGCGCCAGCCGCCGCGCGGATTACTGCAACTGGCAGATATGCTGCGCGCGCAGGCAGCACGCAGCGGCTGCTATCAAAGCCCGCAGCCTTTTCACCCGCACATCACGCTGCTGCGCGACGCCAGCCACGCGGTTTCGCTGCCGCCGCCGGGTTTTCGCTGGTCTTTTCCGGTCACTGAGTTTGCGCTCTACGAATCGCAGTTTCTCAACGGGCGTACCCGTTACACCGCCCTGAAGCGCTGGCCCCTTAGCGGGGAGTAATCATTTCGGCGCGTCTTGAGCCACGAACATATTAAGGAAGAGATATGGAATTCACCCCACCGCTACAATCCGCCACGCTTGTGACGCGCTATAAGCGCTTTCTGGCGGATGTCGTGACGCCCGAAGGCGAAACCCTGACGCTGCACTGCCCCAATACCGGCGCGATGACCGGTTGCGCGACGCCAGGCGATCGGGTCTGGTATTCCACCTCAACAAATCTGAAGCGCAAATATGCCCACACCTGGGAATTAACTGAAACGCAACAGGGCGCATTTATTTGCGTTAATACTCAGCGGGCAAATATGTTAACGAAAGAGGCGATTATCGCTGACCGCCTGCCTGAGTTAACGGGATATAGCGTGCTGAAAAGCGAAGTGAAATATGGTGCGGAGCGCAGCAGAATTGATTTTCTGTTACAGGCGGAGGATCGCCGCAACTGCTATATTGAAGTGAAATCGGTCACGCTCGCCGAGCAGCAGTCAGGCTATTTCCCGGATGCGGTCACACTGCGCGGGCAGAAGCATTTACGGGAGTTGATGAGCGTTGCGGCCAATGGTGACCGTGCGGTGATCTTGTTTGCCATTCTGCACTCCGCCGTTGAACATTTCGCACCCGCGCGCCATATTGATGGGGAATACGCACGATTATTGAGTGAAGCGCAACAAAATGGGGTGGAAGTTATTGCTTATAAAGCGGAACTTTCTGCCGATAATATCAGTCTTAGCTTGCCGCTACCGTTCTCGCTTTAAGGCAAGCGCCTGACGAATAAGTGATTTGGTCGCGTGCGCAAATACGCTTTTCTTCACAGGGTTGTCAAGTGTTACGTATGGATATTTGCCATCCGTAAAAGCATCTGCTATTTATAGCGGCCTGATTTTTCCCCCGTACGGGGATCGATAGTGCGTGTTAAGGAGAAGCAACATGCAAGAAGGGCAAAACCGTAAAACATCGTCCCTGAGTATTCTCGCCATCGCTGGGGTGGAGCCGTATCAAGAGAAGCCGGGCGAAGAGTATATGAACGAAGCCCAGCTGGCGCACTTCAAGCGGATTCTTGAAGCATGGCGCAATCAACTTAGGGATGAAGTCGATCGCACCGTTACGCACATGCAGGACGAAGCGGCTAACTTCCCGGACCCGGTTGACCGTGCTGCTCAGGAAGAGGAGTTCAGCCTTGAACTGCGTAACCGCGATCGCGAGCGTAAGCTGATTAAGAAGATCGAAAAAACGCTGAAAAAAGTAGAAGACGAAGATTTCGGTTTCTGCGAATCCTGCGGCGTTGAAATTGGTATCCGTCGTCTGGAAGCGCGTCCGACTGCCGACCTGTGCATCGACTGCAAAACCCTGGCGGAAATCCGCGAAAAACAGATGGCGGGCTAACCCCCGGCATTCCCCAAGACGCCCCGCTGATGCGGGGCGTCTCTTATAAGGCGGCGAACGCGCCCGCCCTGTACTTTTTTGCCTGTCGATATGCCTGAATCACACTATATCGGGCGCTTTGCGCCATCCCCATCCGGTGAACTGCATTTTGGTTCGTTAATTGCCGCCCTCGGCAGCTATCTGCAAGCCCGTGCTCAGCATGGTATCTGGCGCGTGCGGATTGAAGATATCGATCCTCCCCGCGAAGTGCCCGGCGCGGCAGAGACAATTTTGCGCCAGCTGGAACACTACGGCCTGCACTGGGACGGTGAGGTGCTGTGGCAATCCCGGCGACATGAGGCTTATCGGGAAGTACTAATGCGGCTGCACCGTGAAGGGTTGAGCTACTTCTGCACCTGCACGCGAGCGCGTATTCAAAGCGTCGGCGGTTTCTATGATGGTCACTGCCGCACCCTGAATCATGGCCCGGAAAACGCCGCGGTCCGCCTGCTGCAACGCCAACCGGTGCTGGAATTTAACGACCGTCTGCGCGGGCGCATCGTTGCCGAAGAGAAACTGGCGCGCGAAGATTTTATTATTCACCGCCGCGATGGATTATTTGCTTATAACCTCGCCGTGGTGGTCGATGACCATTTTCAGGGTGTGACGGAGATCGTGCGCGGCGCGGATCTGATAGCGCCGACGGTGCGGCACCTCTCCCTTTATCAACAATTAGGCTGGCCGGCACCTGAGTATGTTCATCTGCCATTAGCCCTTAATGAACAAGGGGATAAGCTCTCCAAGCAGAACCATGCGCCTGCCCTGCCGGAGGGCGATCCGCGTCCTGTGTTGATCCGTGCTTTACAATTTATGAACCAGGATGTAACAAAAGAGTGGCAGGATCTCTCGCTGGAGGATCTGCTGGAAAAGGCGGTGGCGAACTGGTCGCTTTCACGCGTACCTGTAACAGGCGATGCGAATACAGCATTCTCAAATGCTTCGCGCTGAGCTATGATTAGCCGCTATTTTTTTGTCCCGATGACGTCTGACACTACCGAGGTGTACTATTTTTACCCGAGTCGCTAATTTTTGCCGCAAGGTGCTAAGCCGCGAAGAGAGCATGGCCGTTGAGGCAATGGCCAAACCGCAAATGGCGGTTATCCCGCGTGAGCAGCACGCTATTTCCCGCAAAGATATCAGCGAAAATGCGCTCAAAGTGCTCTATCGTCTGAATAAAGCGGGCTATGAAGCTTACCTGGTAGGCGGCGGTGTGCGCGACTTGTTGCTGGGCAAAAAACCAAAAGATTTTGATGTCACCACCAACGCCACGCCGGATCAGGTGCGTAAGCTGTTCCGCAACTGCCGCCTGGTGGGTCGCCGTTTCCGCCTCGCACACGTGATGTTCGGGCCGGAGATTATCGAAGTGGCGACCTTCCGTGGTCATCATGACGATCAACAAACCGATCGCACCATCTCCCAGCGCGGCCAGAACGGCATGCTGCTGCGCGACAACATCTTCGGCTCAATTGAAGAAGATGCCCAGCGTCGTGACTTCACCATTAACAGCCTCTATTACAGCGTTGCCGACTTTACCGTACGTGATTACGTCGGCGGCATGCGCGATCTGCAAGAGGGCACCATCCGCCTGATCGGCAACCCGGAAACCCGCTACCGCGAAGATCCGGTGCGCATGCTGCGCGCGGTGCGTTTCGCCGCCAAGCTGGGCATGCAGATTAGCGAAGAGACCGCCGAGCCGATCCCGCGTCTGGCAACCTTAATTAACGACGTGCCGCCAGCGCGTCTGTTTGAAGAGTCCCTGAAGCTGCTGCAGGCCGGTTACGGTTACGATACCTACCAGCTGCTGCGCGAATATGGCCTCTTCCAGCCGCTCTTCCCGATCATCACCCGCTGCTTTACCGAGCACGGCGACAGCCCGATGGAGCGCATTATTGCCCAGGTGCTGAAGAACACCGATAACCGCATTCACAACGATATGCGCGTTAACCCGGCGTTTCTGTTTGCCGCTATGTTCTGGTATCCGCTGCTGGAAAACGCGCAGCGTATCACCCAGGAGGGCGGGCTGGCCTACTACGACGCCTTCGCACTGGCGATGAACGACGTGCTCGACGAAGCGTGCCGCTCGCTGGCGATCCCGAAACGCATCACTACGCTGGTTCGCGATATCTGGCAGCTGCAGCTGCGCATGTCCCGTCGCCAGGGCAAACGCGCCTGGAAACTGATGGAACATCCGAAATTCCGCGCCTCGTACGATCTGCTGGCACTGCGCGCCGAGGCGGAAAACAACGCTGAACTGCAACGCCTGACAAAATGGTGGGGCGAGTTCCAGGTCTCTGCACCGCCGGCGCAAAAACATATGCTTGATGATTTAGGTGAAGAGCCGGCCGAGCGCCGTCGTCATCGCCGTCCGCGCAAGCGCGCGCCGCGCCGTGAGGGCAGTGCGTGACACTGGCCTTTATCGCGCTGGGCAGCAATCTCGCCTCGCCGCTCGATCAAGTGAACGCCGCGATAGCCGCGCTGGGGGAGATCCCCGACAGCCGGATCGTGGCGTGCTCCTCTCTTTACCGCACTCCCCCGCTCGGCCCGCCGGATCAGCCTGACTACCTCAACGCCGCCGTGGCGCTGGAAACAACGCTCGCACCGGAAGCCCTTCTCGACCATACGCAGCGCATTGAGCTGCAACAGGGGCGCGTACGTAAAGCCGAGCGCTGGGGGCCGCGCACGCTTGACCTCGATATTATGCTGTTTGGCGAGATGACGGTGCAGACCGCGCGCCTGACCATTCCCCATTACGATATGAAAAACCGCGGCTTTATGCTGTGGCCACTGTTTGAGATCGCCCCTGACCTGCATTTCCCCGATGGCGAATCATTACAGGCCGTGCTGACGCGGCTGAACGCGCCAAAACCTCACGCCTGGTAACCCCGCCTGAAAAGGTGACCTGCATCAACGGGTTGCCTAAAGTCATTGCCCCCCTGAATGTTGCTGCTTAGAATGCGCCAGATTCGCCTTCGACTATCAGGAAACGCTATGAAACCGACGACCCTCTCGTGGCTGCTGAAATGTAAGCAGGAGAAGCGCCGCTTCGCCACCATCACCGCCTATGACTACAGCTTCGCCAAACTCTTTGCCGAAGAGGGGATCAACGTGATGCTGGTCGGCGATTCGTTAGGCATGACGGTACAAGGGCACGACTCCACGCTGCCGGTAACGGTGGCCGATATCGCTTATCACACTCAGGCCGTTCGCCGCGGCGCACCCGCCTGCCTGCTGCTCGCCGATCTGCCATTTATGGCTTATGCCACCCCCGAACAGGCGTTTGAGAACGCGGCTGCGGTGATGCGCGCCGGTGCCAATATGGTGAAAATCGAAGGCGGCCGCTGGCTGGCACCAACGGTGAAAATGCTCACTGAACGCGCAGTGCCGGTATGCGGTCATCTCGGTTTAACTCCGCAATCGGTCAACATCTTCGGCGGTTATAAAGTGCAGGGGCGCGGCGATGCGGCGCAGGGCCTGTATGAAGATGCGCTGGCGCTGGAAGCGGCAGGCGCGCAGCTGCTGGTGCTGGAGTGCGTGCCGGTTGAACTGGCGCAGCGCATTACCGGGGCGTTAACCATTCCGGTGATTGGTATTGGCGCAGGTAATGTGACCGACGGACAGATTCTGGTGATGCATGACGCATTCGGCATTACCGGTGGACATATTCCAAAATTCGCTAAAAATTTCCTCAATGAAGCAGGCGACATGCGTGCCGCGGTGAGGCAGTATGTGGCTGAAGTCGAGTCCGGAGCCTATCCGGGCGAAGAGCACAGTTTCCATTAAGGAGCCTTGTTGTGTTGATTATTGAAACCCTGCCGCTGCTGCGCCAGCATATTCGCCGCCTGCGTCAGGAAGGAAAACGCATTGCGCTGGTGCCGACCATGGGCAACCTGCACGATGGTCATATGAAGCTGGTCGACGAAGCGAAACTGCGCGCCGATGTGGTGGTAGTAAGCATCTTTGTGAACCCGATGCAGTTTGACCGCCAGGATGACCTGGTGCGCTACCCGCGCACCTTGCAGGAAGATTGTGAAAAGCTGAACAAACGCAAAGTCGATTTCGTCTTTGCCCCGGCGCCTGCCGATATCTACCCGCAGGGCACGGAAGGCCAGACTTATGTTGACGTTCCGGGCATCTCGACGATGCTGGAAGGTGCCAGCCGTCCTGGCCATTTCCGCGGCGTCTCCACCATCGTCAGCAAGCTGTTTAACCTGGTCCAGCCCGACATCGCCTGCTTCGGCGAGAAGGATTACCAGCAGTTGCAGCTGATCCGCAAAATGGTGGCGGATATGGGTTATGACATTGAGATTGTCGGCGTACCGACCGTGCGGGCGAAAGATGGCCTGGCGCTCAGCTCGCGTAACGGCTATCTCACCGCTGACCAGCGCAAAATCGCGCCGGGAATGAGCAAAGTGATGAACGCCATCGCCGATAAATTACAGGCGGGCGAGCGCGATACCGAAGAGCTGGTGGCCCTGGCGGAGCAGCAGGTCAACGAAGCCGGTTTCCGCGCCGATGATATTCAGATCCGTGATGCGGACACGCTGCTTGACGTGACAGAGAGCAGCCAGCGCGCGGTGATTCTGATGGCGGCATGGCTCGGCCAGGCGCGGCTTATCGACAACAAAGTGGTTGAATTGACCCAGAAATAATCTGGCAGAACGCTGCGCCGGTTAAGGCGCGGCAACAACAGACGGGGTTAAGCAGGGAGCCGTCTCCCCGTTTCGGCTTTACTCTCAGTAACGAAGGTTCAACTTATGATTCGCACTATGCTGCAAGGCAAGCTCCACCGCGTCAAAGTGACGCAGGCCGATCTGCATTACGAAGGCTCCTGCGCCATCGACCAGGATTTCCTGGAAGCGGCCGGTATCCTTGAATACGAAGCCATTGATATCTACAACGTCACCAACGGTAAGCGCTTCTCTACCTATGCGATTGCCGGTGAGCGCGGCTCACGCATTATCTCCGTTAACGGCGCGGCGGCGCACTGTGCGGATGTCGGCGATATTCTGATTATCGCCAGCTACGTCACCATGCCCGATGACGTGGCCCGCAGCTGGCAGCCGAAAGTGGCCTATTTTGATGGCGACAACGAGATGAAACGCACCGCGAAAGCCGTGCCCGTTCAGGTTGCCTGATGCCCTACCCCTGCGGCTGATTGCTGATCAGCCGCGACATCGTTTCCAGCGAGTCCGTCCGTAAGATATAGAGCCGTTTTAACAAGAACGGATTATCCCCCGGCTTCACCTTCCCGCGCACCGTAGTCACCGCCATATGGAAACCGGCATCATTTGCCGCTTTCACCGCTTTATCGTCATAGCCGCCAAACGGATAGGAGAGATAGAGCACATGCGGGTTGAATTGCGCCAGCGCGCGGCGCGAACGTTTAAAATCAAACAGAATGTTGTGATAGCTACGGCTAAAGAGGATCGGATGGCGCGCGTCATCGACCCGGTGCAGGAAGTGGGTGTGCGACTGCACATCAAACACATCACGAATGCCGTTAAGCTCCGACACGCTCATAAATTGCAGCGATTTTGGGTCCCACTTCTGTGGCTTTAGCTTGATGCGCGACGAGATAATAAACGCCGTCGCTTTAAAGCCATACTGGCGCAGGATCGGGTAGGCGTAGCGGCTGACAGACTTCAGCCCATCATCAAAAGTGATTACCACCGCGCGCGCGGGCAGATTCATGCGGTTACGCACATACCCTTCCAGTTGATACATCGACAGCGTGGCGTAGCCCTGGTCGCGCAGCCACGTCATCTGGTTGGTAAAGGCGCGAACCGAAGTAGTAGTGGAGGTGTGGCGAAAGCGGGTGTTCTCTTCGTCATGCAAAATATGGTGGTAGGTCAGCACCGGCAGGCCATTATCTTCCTGCGCATCGAGGCTGCTGACCCACGCCAGCCGGTTGCCAATGCGGATCTGAAACCAGGTCTGGTTCAGGCGATCTTTGAGCTTATCGATAATCGGGTAGCGCAGGTTTTGCGCCAGCGTGCCGAACTGCGGGCTGGTTTTATCCGGCGCGTTGTAGAGCGGCGTATCCTGCCAGGTGATGAGATTCTGGTTGCTGAGCGGCTTATTAAGATCGCCGAGGCTATCCTGCACGCGCTTGTTGCCCGTCACCGTGCCGAGATGGCCTTTATCAATAAACCCCGAGCCAAAGCCGAAGCGAAAGGCGTAGTAATCCTCCTCGCCCGGCACCACGCCGATGATCTGCCCGGCGCGAATATTGCCGACGGTAATCACTTTATCGCCCACCTGCGCCCAGATGTCGGCATCTTCGGTGGTTTGCAGATAACGTGCAGGAACAGCTTGTTCGCTGATAATGGCGGCAGAGGCGCTACCGGCCAGCAACAGAAAGAGAAAGGCAATCAAACGAGACATGAGACGAACCGCGTTAGGAAAGTGGCGTGATTGTAACAAAACCTGAGGGATTTAATGGCTTTGTTTAGGTCAAAAAGTGGGCTAACTCGGCGCATTGCTTTCTGCGCAGGTGACCTCTGGTGTGAAATGCTCATCTTCTGTTCAAACTTTGCCTTTCCATTTCCCAGGTGTATGTTATTTGTGCAATTGCACCTTAATAATGGACTAAGGAAACATCATGAACATGGATAAAGCTATTATTCTCGCTCTGCTTTTAGGTTTTTCATCCGCTTCAGGCGCAGCTTTTGCGGGTCAATGCCCGGCAAAAGGAAGCATAACGTCAACGGGAGTGGAAACGGACACGGATGGGATTTCAAGCATGGTTTATTGCTCCCCATCCGCCACTAACTGTAAATGGAAAGGATTCGATCCCATGGCCATCATAGGCAGCAAAGTAAAAGAACTCTTAAATGCGATGAATCAGCCCACCAGAAACAATGGACTCACTTATTGTGATTACCGATTAGAAACGGGCGATCAAATCAGAATGTCTTTAAAACACGATTGATTGCTGTTCATGCATAACAATAAGATCGCCTGAGCGATCTTATTGTTTTTTAGCGCAATGTTGAAAATAGCCGGATAACCGTTAGCTACGCAACCCGCGCCCACGCTGAATCAGATACCAGCAGGTCAGATAGAAGCCGAGGATAAAGACCACCAGCACGCCGACCGTGGTGACCAGCGGCACATCGCTGATCCCAAGGAAGCCGAAGCGGAAGCCGCTGATCATATAAACAATCGGATTCAGGTGCGACAGCGCCTGCCAGAACGGCGGCAGCAGCGTCAGGGAGTAGAACACGCCGCCCAGGTAGGTCAGCGGGGTCAACACAAAGGTCGGGATCAGGCTGATATCGTCAAAGGTTTTGGCGAACACCGCATTCAACAGGCCGGCCAGCGAGAAGAGCACCGCGGTGAGCAGCAGCGTCAGCCCGACAAACAGCCATGAGTGCACCTGGAAAGGCACGAAGAAGAGCGACACCGCCGTTACCAGCACGCCAACGCACAGCCCGCGCGCTACGCCACCGCCCACATAACCGACAATAATTACATGCGTCGGTACCGGTGCCACCAGCAGTTCTTCAATGTTGCGCTGGAACTTAGCGCTAAAGAAGGAGGAGGCGACGTTGGCATAGCCGTTGGTGATCACTGCCATCATGATCAGCCCCGGAACGATAAACTGCATATAGGTGAAGCCGTGCATTTCACCGATACGCGAACCGATCAGGTTGCCGAAAATAATAAAGTAGAGGGTCATGGTGATCACCGGCGGCACCAGTGTCTGCACCCAGATACGCATAAAACGCTGGATCTCTTTGTACCAGATACTCTTCAGCGCCACCCAATAAAGCTGCATCATGCGCCCTCTCCTTTCCTGTCATGCACCAGCGTAACGAACAGCTCTTCAAGGCGGTTGGCTTTGTTACGCATACTTAATACCTGGATCCCCTGCGCGCTCAGCTGGCTAAAGACGCTGTTGATCCCCTGCTCGCGCAGCACTTCAACTTCAAGCGTTGAGGTATCCACCAGCCGATATTGATACCCTTCCAGCTTCGGCAGCGCGCTTTTCGCCGCCAGATCGAGGATAAAGGTCTCCGATTTGAGCTTGGAGAGCAGCGACTTCATCGAGGTGTTCTCCACCAGTTCACCATGCTGGATGATGCCGATATTGCGGCACAGCATCTCTGCCTCTTCCAGATAGTGGGTGGTGAGAATAATGGTGGTGCCTTTGTCGTTCAGATCCTTCAAAAAGCCCCACATCGAGCGGCGCAGTTCGATGTCGACGCCCGCCGTTGGCTCATCGAGGATCAGCAGTTTTGGCTCATGCATCAGTGCGCGGGCAATCATCAAACGACGCTTCATCCCGCCGGAGAGCATGCGCGCACGTTCGTTACGTTTACCCCACAGATCGAGCTGGTTAAGGTACTTTTCGCTGCGCACTAACGCATCTTTGCGATCGACACCATAGTAGCCCGCCTGGTTGACGACAATCTGCTGTACGGTTTCAAAGGGGTTGAAGTTGAACTCCTGCGGCACCAGCCCAAGCTGGCGTTTGGCGTTCACCACATCCTTTTCCAGGTCATAGCCAAAGACGCTGACCCGGCCAGAGGTTTTATTCACCAGCGAGCTGATAATACCGATGGTGGTCGACTTACCCGCGCCGTTCGGCCCAAGCAGGGCGTAGAAGTCTCCCGCCTCGACTTGCAGATCGATTCCGCGCAGCGCCTGAACGCCGCCCGGATAGGTTTTTTTAAGCTGCTCAAGCTCCAGTGCAATGGTCATGAATTATCACTTACCTATTTTCTTACACTCGATGTGTGGTTTTAAAAGAGAAAGAGTTGACCTATATTAGGCCTCGCACTCATTTTGCTTACAGGTCGCAAAGCGCTATGAAAGACATAGATACACTCATCAGCAACAACGCACTATGGTCAAAAATGCTGGTCGAGGAAGATCCAGGATTTTTTGAAACGCTGGCGCAGGCACAAAAGCCGCGCTTTCTGTGGATTGGCTGTTCAGACTCACGCGTTCCGGCTGAGCGCCTGACTGGCCTTGAACCCGGCGAGCTGTTTGTTCACCGTAACGTGGCCAACCTGGTCATCCATACCGACTTAAACTGCCTCTCCGTTGTGCAATACGCGGTTGATGTGCTGGAAGTTGAACACATCATCATCTGCGGCCACTACGGCTGCGGCGGCGTTCAGGCAGCGGTTGAAAACCCGGAACTGGGTCTTATCAACAACTGGCTGCTGCACATTCGCGACATCTGGTTTAAACATAGCTCGCTGCTCGGCGAAATGCCGCCAGAACGTCGTCTCGATACGCTGTGCGAATTGAACGTCATGGAGCAGGTTTATAACCTTGGCCACTCAACGATTATGCAATCCGCCTGGAAACGCGGCCAGAACGTGACGATTCACGGCTGGGCTTACGGCATCCATGACGGCCTGCTGCGCGATCTGGATGTGACCGCCACCAACCGCGAAACGCTGGAACAGCGTTACCGCACAGGTGTGCAGAACATCAGCCAGAAGCACATTAATCACAAATAACAATCGGGGCCGTGGGCCCCGATTTTTTTATTCGTCCAGCATCACCACTTTGCCGACATAGGGCAAATGGCGATAGCGCTGAGCGTAGTCAATTCCGTAACCCACCACAAACTCATCCGGAATCGAGAAACCGATATACTCGACGGTGACATCCACTTCGCGTCGCGAAGGTTTATCCAGCAGGGTGCAGATCGCCAGCGACTTCGGCTCGCGCAGGCGCAGGATCTCGCGCACTTTCGACAGCGTGTTGCCAGAATCGATAATGTCTTCAACAATCAATACATCTTTGCCGCGAATATCTTCATCCAGATCTTTGAGGATTTTCACATCGCGGGTCGATGACATGCCGCTGCCGTAGCTGGAAGCGGTCATAAAATCGACTTCATGGGAGACCTGCACTTCACGGCAGAGATCGGCCATAAACATAAACGAGCCGCGCAGCAGCCCCACCAGCACCATCTCGCTGCCGCTATCTTTGTAACGTTCAGTGATTTGACGACCCAGTTCGGCGACGCGTGCTTTGATCTCCGCTTCCGGGATCATCACTTCAACTTTGTGTTTCATATTAACTAACCATATGATTTTAGAAGCAAATAATTCAACACCAATCGCTTAAACCGGTGATTGAAACGCAAGCCGTGAAGTATACCAGCAAAACCAATTGAGGTGGGCATGCATCGAGAAAGCTCGATTTGTGATGACGATCACACTTGTTAACACCTATAATTAGTTGCTATCAAAAATTTAACAAACTGATGAGTATTCCTTTTATGGCAGAAACAAAATCGCAACGGTCGCGGCTATTGATCATGCTGACGACGATCTTTGCAGCCTTCTGCGGGCTGTATCTTTTAATTGGTGGTGTCTGGCTGATCTCCATCGGCGGCTCCTGGTACTACCCCATCGCTGGCCTGGTGATGCTTGGCGTGACCTGGCTGCTGTGGAAGGGGAAGCGTTCCGCGCTCTGGCTCTATGCGGCTCTGCTGCTTGCCACCATGCTGTGGGGCGTTTGGGAAGTCGGCTTCGACTTCTGGGCGCTGACCCCACGTAGCGATATTCTTGTCTTCTTCGGTATCTGGCTGATTCTGCCATTTGTCTGGCGTCGCCTGATTATTCCTGCCCGCGGTGCGGTTGCTGCCCTGTTAGCGGTACTGCTGATCAGCGGCGGCATTCTGACCTGGGCCGGTTTCAATGACCCGCAGGAGATCAACGGCACCCTGAGCGCTGACTCGACGCCTGCTGCACCGATCTCTAACGTTGCCGATAGCGACTGGCCGGCTTATGGCCGTAACCAGGAAGGCCAGCGTTACTCGCCGCTGAAGCAGATTAACGCGGATAACGTGAAAAACCTGAAGGAAGCCTGGGTGTTCCGCACCGGCGACCTGAAGCTGCCGAACGATCCGGGTGAAATCACCAACGAAGTGACGCCGATTAAAGTGGGCGACACCCTGTTCCTCTGCACCGCTCACCAGCGTCTGTTCGCACTTGATGCAGCAAGCGGTAAAGAGAAGTGGCACTTCGATCCGCAGCTGAATGCGGACCCGTCCTTCCAGCACGTGACCTGCCGTGGTGTCTCTTACCACGAAGCGACGGCGGAAAACGCCAGCCCGGACGTGGTGGCTAACTGCCCACGCCGCATCATTCTGCCGGTCAACGACGGTCGCCTGTTCGCAGTTAACGCTGATAACGGCAAGCTGTGTGACACCTTTGCTAACAAAGGTATCCTGAACCTGCAAACCAACATGCCGGTTACTACGCCGGGGATGTATGAGCCGACTTCACCGCCGATCGTCACCGATAAAGTGATTATCATTGCCGGTGCGGTAACGGATAACTTCTCTACCCGTGAGCCGTCTGGTGTGATTCGTGGTTTCGATATCAACACCGGTAAGCTGCTGTGGGCCTTCGATCCGGGCGCGAAAGATCCGAATGCAATCCCGTCGGATGAGCACAAGTTCACCATCAACTCGCCGAACTCCTGGGCGCCTGCCGCCTATGACGCCAAGCTGGATATGGTCTACCTGCCGATGGGCGTTACTACGCCAGATATCTGGGGCGGTAACCGTACGCCGGAGCAGGAGCGTTACGCCAGTTCCATTGTTGCGCTGAATGCGACCACTGGTAAGCTGGTGTGGAGCTATCAGACCGTACACCACGATCTGTGGGATATGGATATGCCGTCCCAGCCGACGCTGGCGGATATCGATGTGAACGGTAAGAAAGTGCCGGTCGTTTATGCTCCGGCAAAAACCGGTAACATCTTCGTGCTGGATCGTCGTAACGGCGAACTGGTTGTGCCGGCACCGGAAAAACCGGTTCCGCAGGGCGCAGCGAAAGGCGATTACGTCACCAAAACCCAACCCTTCTCCGATCTGAGCTTCCGTCCGAAGAGAGATCTGAGCGGTGCGGATATGTGGGGCGCCACCATGTTCGACCAACTGGTGTGCCGTGTGATGTTCCACCAGATGCGTTATGAAGGCATTTTCACCCCGCCGTCTGAGCAGGGTACGCTGGTCTTCCCGGGTAACCTTGGCATGTTTGAGTGGGGCGGTATCTCCGTCGATCCAAACCGTCAGGTGGCGATTGCTAACCCGATGGCGCTGCCGTTTGTCTCGAAGCTGATCCCGCGTGGTCCAAACAACCCGATGGAGCCGCCGAAAGATGCGAAAGGCACCGGTTCGGAATCTGGTATTCAGCCGCAGTATGGCGTGCCGTTTGGCGTCACGCTGAACCCGTTCCTCTCTCCGTTTGGCCTGCCGTGCAAACAGCCAGCCTGGGGTTATATCTCTGCGCTGGATCTGAAAACCAACCAGGTAGCATGGAAAAAACGTATCGGTACGCCGCAGGATAGCCTGCCGTTCCCGATGCCGATTAAAGTGCCGTTTACCCTCGGTATGCCGATGCTTGGTGGCCCGATCTCCACTGCCGGTAACGTGCTGTTTATTGCCGGTACAGCGGATAACTACCTGCGCGCGTACAACATGACCAACGGTGACAAACTGTGGGAAGGTCGTCTGCCAGCGGGTGGTCAGGCAACGCCGATGACCTATGAAGTGAATGGCAAGCAGTATGTTGTCATCTCCGCAGGCGGTCACGGTTCGTTCGGTACCAAGATGGGTGATTACATCGTGGCGTTTGCTCTGCCGGATGACGCGAAGTAATTAAGCACTCTGATGTAGACTTGCCGGATGGCGGCTAACGCCTTATCCGGCCTACAAAACAAAGCCCGGCAAGCATTGCGCTGCCGGGCTTTTTTATTGTCAAATCGGAACGCATTGCCGGATGGCGGCTGGCGCCTTATCCGGCCTACAAAACCCCGAAACCGATCACAGAAACGTAGGCCTGATAAGCGCAGCGCCATCAGGCATTTTTGCCGGGCGCAGTTTACGCGACGGTAAAGCCGAGCATCATACCGGTATCTTCATGCTCCAGCAGATGGCAGTGCGCCATATAGGCAAACTCTTTCGCTGCCGCATGATCAAAGCGCACCAGCACTTCACTGCGCGCACCGTACACATTAACCGTATCCTTCCAGCCTGCGCGATGCGCCGCGGGCGGCTTGCCGTTTTCAGAGAGGATGCGGAACTGCGTACCGTGAATATGGAACGGGTGCAGCATCATGTCCCCCTCTCCGGAGATCGTCCAGCGCTCAAACTGCCCTTTTTGCACCGCAAATTGCGGCGTCACCATATCAAACGCTTTGCCGTTAATCCGGTTGGCATTGTGGAAATCAAAACCCTGGCTGCCGTGATCCATATGGCCATGATCCATCTGCATCCCATGCATGCCCTGCATATCGCCGTGATGCATCCCCATGCCCGCCATCGCGCCGTCGCCATACTTCTGCTGCAGCGCCTGCATGCCCATCATATCGAGCATCGGATCCATCGACAGTTGCAGGGTGCGCTGGGTAAGCCCCTCAAGCGCAGGCAGAGCGGGCAGCGAAGCAAGCGTATCCGGCAGATCGCCCGAGGCGGTCACCTGCAACGGTTGAATACGCAGCACCGGCACCGGCTGGTCAAACGGCGCGACGGTCATCCCCATCTGCTTAACCGGCAGCGTCATCAGATCGAAAGCCTTACCATCGCTGATATCCACCAGCACCTCGAAGCGCTCGCCCATCAACATCGGTAGCTCCGTCACCTTAACCGGCTCACTTAACAAGCCGCCATCGCTGGCGATGACGTAGAGCGGGCGCTTATCGCTGGTAGCGAAATTGAGCGAGCGCGCGTTACACCCGTTGAGCAGACGCAGGCGCAGCCAGCCGCGCGGAGCTGCATGCTGCGGGTAGACGGCACCATTAGCGAGCAGCGTATCGCCAAACCACCCCACCGCCGCGCTCATCACATCGAGCTGGTAATCAATCTGCCCCTGCGCGGTCAATTTTTTGTCCTGCACAATCACCGGCACATCATCAATCCCCCACTGCTGCGGCAGGCGCAGTTTGCGGCTGTTCTCATCTTCAATCAGCACCAGCCCGGCGAGCCCCATCGCCACCTGACGTCCGGTTTTGCCATGCTGATGAGGGTGGAACCAGCAGGTGGCGGCCTGCTGCGTGGGTGTGAAGGTCACCGACCGGCTACCGCCCGCCTTAATAACGCCTTGCGGCCCACCGTCGACCTCGCCCGGCACTTCGAGACCGTGCCAGTGCACGGTGGTCTCTTCCGCAAGCTGATTGCGGATATCCACCGTCACCGCTTTTCCCTGGCGCAGCTGAATAGCTGGCCCCAGCAACGCGCCGTTATACCCCCAGGTTGTCGCGCTTTTCTGCGCAAACTGGCTCTCCCCTGCCTGCACCGTTAAGACAATGCGGCTCTCTGCATCCGGGGCAAGCAACGGTGGAATGGGTAACGTGGGCCGGGTGGCGGCGAAGAGCGAGCGGCTCCAGAGCGGCAGCGCGCTGGCAGCCCCCAGGAGCGCGGAATATTTAAGGAAATCTCGACGTTGCATGGGTATGTCCTTATCAAGAGTCGGCGATGCATTAAGCGTAAACCTTTCCCCTGCCGGAAGGTCAAGAAAGCAGACGATAATAAATATCGTCGCGTTAACTGGACTGTGCTAACGTTTAATTTCCGTTACGCCGTGGTAGAGAGAATGAAAACGTTTTTCAGAAGTATCATCCTTGGCAGCCTGCTCGCTGTCTCCGCCAATAGTTATGCCCTGAGTGAATCTGAAGCTGAAGACATGGCCGATCTGACGGCGGTGTTTGTTTTTCTGAAAAATGACTGCGGTTATAACAACTTACCTAACGGGCAGATCCGCCGTGCGCTAGTCTTTTTTGCCCAGCAAAATCAGTGGGATCTCAGCAACTACGATAGCTGGAACATGAAAGCGCTGGGCGAAGAGAGCTACCGCGATCTGAGCGGCATCGGCATTCCAACGGCGAAAAAGTGTAAGGCCCTTGCCCGTGACTCGTTGAGTCTGCTCGCCTACGTGAAATAGCGCTTATCTTTTGACCGTGCATCGTTCGCCAGAGTTGGCTATCATGTTGCGCCCGTTTTTCACGGATGTTAACAAAGGAGCGACGAATGGCCGACAACACCATTTGGCAAGAAACGCTGCACGACAACTTTGGTCAGTACTTTGCCGTTGATAAGGTGCTTTACCACGAAAAGACCGATCATCAGGATCTGATTATCTTCGAAAACGCCGCCTTTGGCCGCGTGATGGCGCTGGATGGCGTGGTACAAACCACCGAACGCGATGAGTTTATCTATCACGAGATGATGACTCACGTTCCGCTGCTGGCGCACGGTCACGCAAAGCATGTGCTGATCATTGGCGGCGGCGACGGTGCGATGCTGCGCGAAGTCTCCCGCCACAAAAATATTGAAACCATCACCATGGTAGAGATCGACGCAGGCGTCGTCTCCTTCTGCCGCCAGTACCTGCCAAAACACAACGCCGGTGCCTACGATGACCCGCGCTTTGAGCTGGTGATTGATGATGGCGTCAACTTCGTCAACCACACGCAAAAAACCTTCGATGTGATTATCTCTGACTGCACCGATCCTGTCGGTCCGGGCGAGAGCCTCTTCACCTCGGCGTTTTATGAAGGGTGCAAGCGCTGCCTTAATCCCGGCGGGATTTTTGTCGCGCAGAACGGCGTCTGCTTCTTACAGCAGGAGGAAGCCGTCGGCAGCCATCGCAAACTGGGTCACTACTTTGCCGATGTCAGCTTCTACCAGGCGGCGATCCCGACCTATTACGGCGGCATTATGACCTTTGCCTGGGCGACGGATAACGAAGCGCTGCGCTCGCTCTCCACGGAGATTATCGCCGCACGTTTCCATACCGCCGCACTGACCTGCCGTTACTACAATCCGGCAATCCATACGGCAGCATTCGCTCTGCCACAATATCTACACGATGCACTGTCTGCACAGTGACGCTAAGGGGGTGAGAAAAATTGAAAAAGCTTAAACTACATGGCTTTAACAACCTGACCAAAAGCCTGAGTTTTTGTATCTACGATATCTGCTACGCCAAAACCGCCGAAGAGCGCGACGGCTATATTGCCTATATTGATGAACTCTATAACGCCAACCGCCTGACGGAGATCCTCACGGAGACCTGTAACATCATTGGCGCCAACATTTTGAATATTGCCCGCCAGGACTACGAGCCGCAGGGTGCGAGCGTGACGATCCTGGTGAGCGAAGAGCCGGTCGACCCGCACCTGATCGATAAAACCGAACATCCGGGGCCGCTGCCGGAAGCGGTTGTCGCGCATCTGGATAAGAGCCATATCTGCGTGCACACCTACCCGGAAAGCCATCCCGAAGGCGGGTTGTGCACCTTCCGCGCTGACATTGAAGTCTCAACCTGCGGGGTGATTTCGCCGCTGAAAGCGCTGAACTACCTTATCCATCAGCTTGAGTCGGATATCGTGACCGTCGACTACCGCGTGCGCGGCTTTACGCGCGACGTGAATGGCATGAAGCACTTCATCGACCACGAAATTAATTCGATCCAGAACTTTATGTCTGACGATATGAAATCGCTGTATGACATGATGGATGTGAATGTTTACCAGGAAAACATCTTCCATACCAAAATGTTGCTTAAGGAGTTCGACCTTAAGCACTACATGTTCCATACCAAACCGGAAGATTTGACGCCGCAGGAGCGGAAAGAGATCACGGAAGCGCTGTGGAAAGAGATGCGCGAGATCTACTACGGCCGCAATATTCCGGCCGTGTAAATGCGCAACGGGAGCAGGGACGCTCCCCGATTAGCGTTGCTTAAGAAATTGCCGGTAAGCGGCCACCACCTGAAGAAAATCTTCCACGCCGCAGAGGGATAAACTCTCCTCATCGTAGTAGTTCATCCCCTCCTCCATCTCGTCGCCGGTAAACTCCAGCAGATTGGCGCGGATCATCACCTCTTCACCATCCAGCCACAGCGTATATTCATGGCCGACGCGCTGCCACGAACGCTCGCTGCCCTTCACCGTTTGCGCCGCCTGCTCCACTTCATCCAGCAGGGCGAGGTTCTCTTTCACCTCTTCGTTAAACCAGTGGCCAATCACTTCGTGCCCCATCGACATGCGCACTTTGACGCCGCCGGTAACATCGCGCAGAAATTCGTAATCCATCATTGCTCCTCATGGGGGCCAGAGAGCCGCCAGTGCTTTAATTATCGCAGCACCATACAGGAAAAAAAGCGCGGGGACGGGAAGGAAGGGAAAAAAAAGCCACTCCGAAGAGTGGCTTTCTGATTTAGACGGCGGTCTGGAATATCACGCCTTCAGCTTTATCGGTGTATTGATCAAGCTGGTCGAAGTTGAGGTAGCGGTAGGTATCCACGGCGGTTTTATCCACCTGATCCATAAAGGTCAGATACTCCTGCGGCGTCGGCAGCTTGCCGATCAGCGCCGAGACGGCTGCCAGCTCAGCAGAGGCCAGGAAGACGTTCGCGCCGGTACCTAAACGGTTCGGGAAGTTACGGGTCGAGGTTGAAACGACGGTCGCACCGTCTGCCACACGCGCCTGGTTACCCATGCACAGGGAGCAGCCCGGGATTTCGATACGCGCACCGCTCTTACCAAAGACGCTGTAGTAGCCCTCTTCGGTCAGCTGTGCGGCATCCATACGCGTCGGCGGCGCAACCCACAGGCGGGTCGGCAGCTGGCCTTTATGGCTGTCCAGCAGCTTACCGGCGGCGCGGAAGTGGCCGATGTTGGTCATACAGGAACCGATGAACACCTCATCGATGCTCTCGCCCTGCACATCAGAGAGCAGACGCGCATCGTCCGGATCGTTCGGCGCACAGAGGATAGGCTCTTTGATTTCGGCCAGATCGATATCGATCACCGCCGCGTAATCTGCGTCCGCATCCGCTTCAAGCAGCTGCGGATCCGCCAGCCATTTCTCCATGCCCTGGATACGGCGCTCCAGCGTACGGCGGTCACCGTAGCCTTCAGCAATCATCCACTTCAGCAGCACGATGTTGGAGGTCAGGTACTCGATAATCGGCTCTTTGTTCAGCTTGATGGTGCAACCCGCGGCAGAACGCTCAGCGGAGGCATCGGTCAGCTCGAACGCCTGCTCGACTTTCAGATCCGGCAAGCCTTCAATTTCCAGGATGCGGCCGGAGAAGATGTTTTTCTTACCCTTCTTCTCAACGGTCAGCAGACCCTGTTTGATGGCGTACAGCGGAATAGCGTGAACCAGATCGCGCAGCGTGATGCCCGGCTGCATTTTGCCTTTAAAGCGCACCAGCACCGATTCCGGCATATCCAGCGGCATTACGCCGGTCGCGGCAGCAAACGCCACCAGACCCGAGCCCGCCGGGAAGGAGATACCAATCGGGAAACGGGTATGGGAGTCACCGCCGGTGCCTACGGTATCCGGCAGCAGCATGCGGTTCAGCCAGGAGTGGATAACGCCATCGCCCGGACGCAGCGACACGCCGCCACGGTTCATAATGAAGTCCGGCAGCGTATGGTGGGTGGTGACGTCAACCGGCTTCGGATAGGCCGCAGTGTGGCAGAAGGACTGCATCACCAGGTCGGCAGAGAAGCCGAGGCACGCCAGATCTTTCAGCTCATCACGGGTCATCGGACCCGTGGTGTCCTGCGAGCCCACAGAGGTCATCTTCGGTTCGCAGTATGCGCCCGGACGAACACCGTCGACGCCACAGGCGCGGCCGACCATTTTCTGCGCCAGCGAGTAGCCGCGGCTGCTTTCCGCCACGTCTTTCGCCTGACGGAAGATCTCGCTCTGCGGCAGACCCAGCGCTTCACGCGCTTTGGTGGTCAGGCCACGGCCGATAATCAGCGGGATACGGCCACCGGCGCGCACTTCATCAATCAGCACGTCGGTTTTCAGTTCAAAGGTCGCCAGCAGTTCGTTGGTTTCGTGGTTGCGCACTTCGCCTTTGAACGGGTAAACGTCAATCACGTCGCCCATGTTCAGGTCAGAGACGTCGACTTCAATTGGCAGCGCACCGGCATCTTCCATGGTGTTGAAGAAGATAGGGGCGATTTTGCCGCCAAGCACCAGACCGCCGCCGCGCTTGTTCGGCACGTTCGGAATGTCGTCGCCCATAAACCACAGCACCGAGTTGGTGGCGGATTTACGCGAAGAGCCGGTCCCGACAACGTCGCCGACGTAGGCCAGCGGGAAGCCTTTCTGCGCCAGCGCCTCGATCTGCTTGATCGGGCCAACGCTGCCCGGCTGATCCGGTTCGATCCCTTCACGGGCGTTTTTCAGCATCGCCAGCGCATGCAGCGGAATATCCGGGCGCGACCAGGCATCCGGTGCCGGTGAAAGATCATCGGTGTTGGTTTCGCCGGTCACTTTAAAGACGGTAACGGTGATCTTCTCGGCCAGCGGCGGACGGCTCTGGAACCATTCAGCATCAGCCCAGGATTGCATCACCTGTTTGGCGTAGGCGTTGCCCGCTTTCGCTTTCTCTTCCACATCGTAGAAATTATCGAACATCAGCAGGGTATGGGAGAGGGCTTTGGCAGCAATCGGTGCCAGCGCGTCGTTATCCAGCGCATCAATCAGCGGATGGATGTTATAGCCGCCCTGCATGGTACCCAGCAGTTCAACGGCTTTCTCAGGGCTAACCAGTGGGGAGGTTGCTTCGCCTTTGGCGACAGCTGCAAGGAAACCCGCTTTCACATAGGCGGCTTCGTCAACACCGGGCGGTACACGATTAGCCAGCAGGTCTAACAGGAATTCTTCTTCGCCAGCAGGCGGACTCTTCAGCAGCTCGACAAGCGCGGCCATTTGGGTTGCATCTAATGGTTTTGGCGCAATCCCCTCAGCGGCACGTTCAGCTACGTGCTTACGGTATTCTTCTAGCACGACGGTTCTCCTCGCTCTCATTGTCATAATGCGGCAGGCGTTTCTCTTCACGCTCCTGTGAGACAGCAGTTTGTAGGGTAAATCCGCGAACCGCGCCGGGCAGCATAGCAGGAATTTCAGGGGGTGTTAATCTGTTTACAAAAAAGCAACATTAAATCCCGGCTGAATCGTTACAGATGGCATAAAGCAGACGGCAGAGGGGTTTAGCGAAAAATAATCCTCGAACCGCCGAGAAAACAAACGGCTCCGCAGAGCCGTTACGTTAAGACAATGTTAAAGCTTGCCGAGAATATCCAGCCCCCAGCTACGGCTGTATTTCTCCGGGTTCAGGCTCTCATCAACCAGTTTGCCCAGCAGGTACTTTTTCACCGTTTCACGGTTATCTACCTGCTGATGGTGCGCAACGTTGGCCAGTTGACCGCGTCCATTGTAGTTGAGCGTGGTGCTGTTCTCCTCGCTGTTTTCGACCACATGGTAGTAGTAACTTTGTGAGGATTTCTGCGTGCCCAATGCCAGCGGAATCGACGGATCGATCGCCTGGTGCCATGCAGCGCTCAGGTTGCTACGCGTCGTCTGCTTCACGCTCTTAGAGCTGTCGCTGTGGGCGTTGGCTTCCGTTGACTGCGAGGCGGTGTAGGCAAAGCGGTCTTTCTCCTGCAGCTTCGCGGGATTCACCGACTTCTCCGTCTGCGTCAGCGAGAGTGAAAAATCATTCAGCCCGCTGAGCTGTGAGGCGCCGTTATCACCGATGCGAATCGCATTGGTCGCCACGACAGGCATTGTTTCGGCGCTGGTATTGCTGTTAAGCGCGCGGAAAACCGCCTTCAGCGCCGCCATCTGCTCATAATTGCCCTGCCCGGCAGTGCGCGCTTTATCGAATTTACTGTCCCACGCGCTTAAGGCGATTTGCTGCTGCGCGGCGTTGCCGGCAAAGGCGGAGTGCGCCATGTCGCTGCTCATTTTCAGCGAGAAGTCGCCATCTTCATAAGCCGTGGAGCGTGTTTTGTTATCCGCATGGAAATTGAGCGACTGTAACGACTTGTCGTCGTTACGCAGGTCGGTTTTCAGATCCACCGATTTCAGCAAGCGCGTATCAAACTGGGTTAAGCCGCTGATGTCCAACTGCGGTTGCTGCTTGCCGAGGCCGCTCAGGGTCTCTCCCAGCGCTTTACCGAGGCCCGCGATAGCGGCGGCTTCGTCGTCATTGAGCGCTTCGCCGTCGGTTTTCAGCTGAACGGTCATGCCGTCATCCTGCTGGCTCATCACCAACTGCACTTTGGTGCCGGACTGAGTGACGATATCCATGGTGATGGCTGAATCATAAGGCGCGCGGGCAATGCCCATATCCGCACCGCGCAGCGTCTGCACCACATCGCCACGGTTATCATTCAGGTTACTCAGCAGCGTGCTGCCAAGCGTGGCAAACGCGGAGACGGAGGTGCCGCCGGAGGCCAGCCCCATCAGCCCCTGAATCTGGCTATGCTGCTGTTCGGCAATCGCCGGGTTCACTTTCTTAGGTATCAGCGAATAGACGGCGGCGATCTCCGGCGTCTGGCTGCCGAACATCACTTTTGTCGAGGCGTCATCCGCAGGGGATGCTTTGTTTACAGATGCGGGCGCGGCAGTGCCGACCCGCGCAGAGGTACTGACCCGCGCGGCTGATGGCAGTAGCGCAGTAAGGTTAAGGCCGTTAATCATGGCGATGAAACTCCCTCTCACCGAAATAGTAAATAAGTAACATCGGCAACGTGCGGTGAAGGTTTATCGCTTTTGGCTGAAAAGCAGGCTCCCGTCACTTTTACGTATAAAAAAAGCGGGCCAGTTGCCTGAGCCCGCTTTTTAAGCTGCCAGCAGTCAACTTACATAATGTTGGCGACAGATTTTGCCAGCTGCGCTTCGAGGGCCGGTTTCGCCTCTTCGAATTTCAGGTTTACTTTGTTGGCGTTAGAGACCACACGGGTCTGGTATTTCGCACGGTTACCCTCTTCGGTGCTGGTCTGCAGCTTGATACCGGAGGTGCCCTGGCGCAGGGCGGCGATATTATCGGTGGTCACTTTCGCTTTGCTGCGCTCGGAGATCTGCAGGTCGGTGATCATAGTGAAGTTCACATCTTCCACCATCGCGTCTGCTGCGAGGCCAATCAGGCCAGCCGCCAGACCCACGCCCAGCGCGGCGCCGGAGGAGTTGCTGTTATAGGCGGTGATACCGGCACCCAGACCGGCACCAATCGCCGCGCCTTCGTAACCACTTTTCAGGTAGCCCTGCGTTTCACGCAGATCCATTTTGTCCGCTTTCAGCACGTTCGCCTGGATCCAGTAATAGGCCGTATCCGGAGAGGAAGTCACTTTGTAGCCTTTATCGCTCAGCTCTTTCGCCAGCAGGGTCTGCAAATTACTCATGTCTTTATCAGAGGTATTTTTCACCTGAATAAACACAGTTTTCTCAGAAGCCGGCTCCAGCCAGATGGTCTGGCTCATCTGAGTTTTTACATCCAGATTGCGTTTTTTGATAGCCGTCGTCATCGCGCCACAGCCGGAGAGGGTAAACGCTGCCAGAACCATACCAACAACAGCGAGTTTTTTAATAGACATTAACGATTCCTTTATATTTCGAACACCAGAAGAACAACAAATGCGGCAAAGGCAGGACGGGAGCGATGAAACGCGGATAAGTGACAAAGTCCATGTCATGACGACGCCAGGCCACCCGCCTGAGGCGAGCGTGCCAATACTATTCTTAAGTGAGTTATCGGCTTCGTTATCAATTGGTTGAGGGCTAATTACCTACTAAATGTGGTGGTTCTGCGGCAGGAATAAAAAAAGCAGCCATATAGGCTGCTTTATTGTCGAACGCACAAGCGGCGTGAAGAGGTTTATTTCTTCTTCGCTTTCGGGTTCGGCAGGTCAGTGATGCTACCTTCGAACACTTCTGCGGCCAGGCCAACAGATTCGTGCAGCGTCGGGTGCGCGTGGATGGTCAGCGCGATATCTTCTGCATCACAGCCCATTTCGATCGCCAGACCGATTTCACCCAGCAGCTCGCCGCCGTTGGTGCCGACAACCGCGCCACCAATAATACGGTGCGTCTCTTTGTCGAAAATCAGTTTGGTCATACCGTCTGCGCAATCGGAAGCGATAGCACGGCCAGAAGCTGCCCACGGGAAGGTGGCGGTTTCGTAGCTGATGCCTTTCTCTTTCGCTTCTTTCTCGGTCAGACCTACCCATGCCACTTCTGGCTCGGTATAGGCGATAGACGGGATCACTTTCGGATCGAAGTAGTGTTTCTTACCGGCGATAACTTCTGCGGCAACGTGGCCTTCATGCACGCCTTTGTGCGCCAGCATCGGCTGACCGACGATATCGCCGATAGCGAAGATGTGCGGCACGTTGGTGCGCAGCTGTTTGTCGACGCGGATAAAGCCACGGTCGTCCACTTCCACGCCCGCTTTACCGGCGTCGAGGTTTTTACCGTTCGGCACACGGCCGATGGCGACCAGCACGGCGTCGTAACGCTGCGGTTCAGCCGGAGCTTTTTTGCCTTCCATCGTAACGTAGATACCGTCTTCTTTTGCTTCAACGGCGGTCACTTTGGTTTCCAGCATCAGGTTGAACTTCTTGCTGATGCGTTTGGTGAAGACTTTGACTACGTCTTTGTCTGCAGCCGGGATCACCTGGTCGAACATCTCAACCACGTCAATCTCTGAACCCAGCGCATGGTATACGGTGCCCATTTCCAGACCGATGATGCCGCCACCCATAACCAGCATACGCTTCGGTACGGATTTCAGCTCAAGCGCGCCGGTGGAGTCCCACACGCGCGGATCTTCATGCGGAATGAACGGCAGTTCAATCGGACGGGAACCCGCCGCGATGATGGCGTTGTCGAAGTTGATCACGGTTTTGCCGTTTTCGCCTTCCACTTCCAGGGTGTTCGCCCCGGTAAATTTACCCAGACCGTTAACCACTTTGACCTTACGGCCTTTTGCCATACCTGCGAGGCCGCCGGTAAGCTGGTTAATCACTTTGTCTTTCCAGGTGCGGATTTTGTCGATGTCGGTCTGCGGTTCGCCGAAGACGATGCCGTGCTCGGCCAGCGCTTTAGCTTCTTCAATCACTTTCGCGACGTGCAGCAGCGCTTTAGAAGGGATACAACCTACATTCAGACAAACACCGCCGAGGGTGTTGTAGCGTTCAACGATGACGGTTTCCAGACCTAAATCAGCGCAACGGAAGGCAGCAGAGTAACCTGCCGGGCCTGCCCCAAGTACGACGACCTGAGTTTTGATTTCAGTACTCATCATGACCTCTTATTGATTTCCGGCGGTCAGGGGTACTTCATGTCGCCCTTCATCCACCGGGACGTTCTATCCGCCCGCAGTTTACAAAATTGTTAACATTTTTGAAACAACAAACGGCTAACGAATTGTCCTTTGCCTCTGATAACCCCAAAAGCGCTATGAGATTAGCAGAAAAAAGCCGGCCGTCAGGCCGGCTTTTCGGTTACATCACCAGACGGCGAATGTCGGACAGCATGTTATTGATGATGGTGATAAAGCGCGCCCCATCAGCACCGTCAATCACGCGGTGGTCGAAGGAGAGTGAAATCGGCATCATCAGACGCGGAACGAACTCTTTACCGTTCCACACCGGCTCCATCGCGGACTTGGAGACGCCCAGGATAGCCACTTCCGGCGCGTTCACAATCGGCGCGAAGTGGGTAGTACCCAGGCCGCCGATGCTGGAGATGGTGAAACAGCCGCCCTGCATTTCGCCGGCAGTCAGTTTACCATCACGCGCTTTCTTGGAGATCACGGTCAGTTCGCGGGACAGCTCGGTCACGCTCTTCTTGTTCACGTCTTTAAAGACCGGAACCACCAGGCCATTCGGGGTATCAACCGCGACACCGATGTTGATGTATTTTTTCAGCGTCAGACGCTGACCATCTTCGGACAGCGAGCTGTTGAAACGTGGCATCTGCTCAAGGGCCGCAGCAACGGCTTTCATGATGAAGACCACTGGGGTGAATTTCACGTCCAGTTTACGTTTCTCGGCTTCGGCGTTCTGCTGTTTACGGAACGCTTCCAGATCGGTGATATCAGTTTTGTCGAAGTGGGTAACGTGCGGGATCATCACCCAGTTACGGCTCAGGTTAGCACCAGAGATTTTCTGGATACGGCCCAGTTCCACTTCTTCGATTTCGCCGAACTTGCTGAAGTCCACTTTCGGCCACGGCAGCATGCCTGGCAGACCACCGCCGGTAGCGGCAGCAGGTGCGGATTCCGCGCGTTTCACCGCGTCTTTCACGTAAGCCTGAACGTCTTCGCGCAGGATGCGGCCTTTACGACCAGAGCCTTTCACTTTCGACAGGTTGACGCCGAATTCGCGCGCCAGACGGCGGATCAGCGGAGTCGCATGGACGTAAGCGTCGTTCTCTGCGAAGTCAGATTTGCCTTCTGCTTTAGCCGGAGCCGCAGCAGCCGGTTTCTCTGCTTTTGCAGCCGGTGCCGGAGCCGCTTCCTGTTTCGCTGCCGGAGCAGCGGCAGGCGCAGCGCCTTCCACTTCGAAGACCATGATCAGCGAGCCGGTGGAGACTTTGTCGCCCACGTTCACTTTCAGCTCTTTTACCACGCCCGCGAACGGTGCCGGGACTTCCATCGAGGCTTTGTCGCCTTCAACGGTGATCAGAGACTGTTCAGCAGAAACTTTATCGCCGACTTTGACCATCACTTCGGTCACTTCAACTTCGTCACCGCCGATATCCGGTACGTTAACGTCTTTCGCGCCCGCAGCCGCTGCCGGAGCAGAAGCCGCTTCTTCTTTGACCTGCGGTTTCGCGTCAGCAGCCGGTGCAGCACCTGCCACTTCGAAGACCATAATCAGAGAACCGGTGGAGACTTTGTCGCCGGTGTTTACTTTGATCTCTTTCACGGTGCCAGCGAACGGTGCCGGAACTTCCATGGAGGCTTTGTCGCCTTCCACGGTGATCAGGGACTGCTCAGCGGTCACGCTGTCGCCCACTTTCACCAGAATTTCGGTCACTTCGACTTCATCACCGCCGATATCCGGCACGTGAACGTCTTTTGCGCTTGCAGCGGCCGGAGCTGCTGCTGCCGGCGCGGCTTCTTTCTTCTCTTCTGCCTGAGCAGGTGCAGCGTCAGCTGCACCGTCGGCGGAATCGAAAATCATGATCAGTTTACCGGTCTCGGTTTTGTCGCCGACAGAGACTTTGATCTCTTTCACGACGCCAGCCTGCGGAGACGGAACTTCCATAGAGGCTTTGTCGCCCTCTACGGTGATCAGCGACTGTTCAGCTTCAACTTTGTCGCCCACTTTGACCAGAATCTCGGTGATTTCTACTTCATCAGACCCGATGTCTGGTACGTTGATTTCGATAGCCATTGTCTCTTTACCTCTTACGCCAGACGCGGGTTAACTTTATCTGCATCGATGTTGAATTTGGTGATCGCTTCTGCCACCACTTTCTTGTCGATTTCGCCACGTTTAGCCAGTTCGCCCAGGGCTGCTACCACCACGTAAGAAGCATCAACTTCGAAGTGGTGACGCAGGTTTTCACGGCTGTCGGAACGACCGAAGCCATCGGTACCCAGTACGCGGTAATCATCAGCCGGTACATAAGTACGAACCTGTTCGGCGAACAGTTTCATATAGTCAGTAGATGCTACAGCCGGAGCGTCGTTCATCACCTGAGCGATGTACGGAACGCGCGGAGTTTCCAGCGGGTGCAGCATGTTCCAGCGTTCACAATCCTGGCCATCACGCGCCAGTTCAGTGAAGGAAGTGACGCTATAAACGTCAGAACCTACGCCGTAGTCGTTAGCCAGGATCTGCGCTGCTTCACGAACGTGACGCAGGATAGAACCGGAGCCCAGCAGCTGAACTTTACCTTTGTTACCCGCAACGGTTTCGAGTTTGTAGATACCTTTACGGATACCTTCCTCGGCGCCTTCCGGCATTGCCGGCATGTGGTAGTTTTCGTTCAGCGTGGTGATGTAGTAGTAAACGTTCTCTTGTTTCTCGCCGTACATGCGCTGCAGACCGTCATGCATGATGACCGCAACTTCGTAAGCGTAAGACGGATCGTAAGAGATACAGTTCGGGATAGTCAGCGACTGAATGTGGCTGTGACCATCTTCGTGCTGCAGACCTTCACCGTTCAGCGTCGTACGACCAGAAGTACCACCTACCAGGAAGCCGCGAGCCTGCTGGTCGCCGGCCTGCCAGCACAGGTCACCGATACGCTGGAAACCGAACATCGAGTAGTAGATGTAGAACGGAATCATCGGCAGGTTGTTGGTGCTGTAAGAGGTCGCAGCCGCCAGCCAGGATGCGCCAGCACCCAGTTCGTTGATACCTTCCTGCAGGATCTGACCTTTCTCGTCTTCTTTGTAGTAAGCAACCTGCTCACGGTCCTGCGGGGTGTACTGCTGGCCGTTCGGGCTGTAAATACCAATCTGACGGAACAGACCTTCCATACCGAAGGTACGCGCTTCATCGGCGATGATCGGAACCAGGCGATCTTTGATCGACTTGTTCTTCAGCATCACGTTCAGGGCACGAACGAAGGCGATGGTGGTGGAGATCTCTTTGTTCTGCTCTTCCAGCAGCTGAGAGAAGTCTTCCAGCGCAGGCAGATCCAGTTTTTCGGTGAAGTTCGGCTGACGTGACGGCAGGTAGCCTTTCAGCGCCTGGCGACGTTCGTGCAGATATTTGTGCTCTTCAGAGCCTTCAGCGAAGGTGAGGTAAGAGAGTTTTTCAACTTGCTCATCGGTCACCGGAACATTGAAGCGGTCGCGGATATAACGCACGCCGTCCATGTTCATTTTCTTCACCTGGTGGG
This sequence comes from Kosakonia cowanii JCM 10956 = DSM 18146, assembly GCF_001975225.1. Lineage (NCBI taxonomy): Bacteria > Pseudomonadati > Pseudomonadota > Gammaproteobacteria > Enterobacterales > Enterobacteriaceae > Kosakonia > Kosakonia cowanii. Next base: position 370,518 of record NZ_CP019445.1, read on the forward strand.
CGATGTTTTTACCTTCGGCGGTGTCGCCCATGCCATAACCTTTAACGGTGTGGGCCAGGATGACAGTTGCTTTGCCTTTGGTTTCTTGCGCTTTTTTCAGTGCAGCGTAGATTTTCTTCGGATCGTGACCACCACGGTTCAGTGCCCAGATCTGCTCGTCGCTCCAGTCTGCAACCAGTGCGGCGGTTTCCGGGTATTTACCGAAGAAGTGCTCGCGAACGTACGCACCATCTTTCGATTTGAAGGTCTGGTAGTCGCCGTCAACGGTTTCGTTCATCAGCTGGATCAGTTTACCGCTGGTGTCTTTACGCAGCAGTTCGTCCCAACGAGAACCCCACATCACCTTGATTACGTTCCAGCCAGCACCTGCGAAGATGCCTTCCAGTTCGTTGATGATTTTGCCGTTACCGGTAACCGGGCCATCAAGACGCTGCAGGTTACAGTTGATGATGAAGCAGAGGTTGTCCAGCTTCTCACGGGTCGCGATGGTGATCGCACCTTTGGATTCCGGCTCATCCATCTCGCCATCGCCGAGGAAGGCGTAAACGGTCTGTTCAGAGGTATCTTTCAGACCACGGTGTTCCAGATATTTCAGGAACTTCGCCTGATAGATGGCACCAATCGGGCCCAGCCCCATGGAAACGGTCGGGAACTGCCAGAATTCCGGCATCAGTTTCGGGTGCGGATAAGAAGAGAGGCCTTTACCGTGAACTTCCTGACGGAAGTTGTTCATCTGCTCTTCAGTCAGACGACCTTCAACAAATGCACGTGCGTACACGCCCGGAGAGATGTGGCCCTGGAAGTACACCAGATCGCCGCCGTCTTTCTCGTTACGAGCGCGGAAGAAGTGGTTGAAGCAGACTTCGTAAATGGTTGCGGAAGACTGGAAGGAGGCCATGTGGCCGCCAAGCTCGAGGTCTTTTTTAGACGCACGCAGAACCGTCATGATTGCGTTCCAGCGGATAGCTGAACGAATACGGCGTTCCAGTTCCAGATTGCCCGGGTATTCCGGTTCATCTTCAACGGCAATAGTGTTTACGTAGTTGCTCGCCCCTGTGCCAGCTGCCACTTTCACACCGCCTTTGCGGGCTTCAGAAAGGAGCTGGTCAATCAGATACTGAGCACGCTCAACACCTTCTTCACGGATGACCGATTCGATCGCCTGTAGCCAGTCGCGAGTTTCGATCGGATCCACGTCATTTTGTAAACGTTCTGACATGGGGGGTATTCCTTATCTATCTAATCGTTGATTGTCTGGAACCTGTCCCATTGCACTCTGACGGCCTGTAAAGGTTCGTAAAAGTGCAATAAGACAGGTTCTGCGTTTAGTTGCCGCGCTCTAAAAGTTGGCGCTGTTGTTACAACTCTTCCGGCACAATTTGCGCCAGAAAATTCTAATTCTTGCGCTGCTCCAGCCGACGCAGAGAGCGTTCACGACGACTCTGTTCACGGCTGCGATCCAGCAAAATCTCTTCAATAAACGCCAGATGGCGGTGCGACGCTTCACGCGCCTCTTCCGGTTTGCCAGCCATGATCGCGGCGAAGATACTCGCACGATGGTTGCTGACCAGCGGTAGCATCTCGCGGCGGGCGTAGAGCAGTTCGAAGTTTTGACGAACGTTCTGCGCCAGCATCGGCTCCATGCAGCGTAGCAGATGAAGCAGGACTACATTATGTGCCGCTTCCGTTACGGCGATTTGATACTGCACGACCGCGCTGGACTCCGCGTCCAGATCGCCCGACTGTTGAGCCAGCTCAATAGCGCGATGCAGCTCGCCAATCCGCACTTTGTCTTCGTCGGTGCTGCGAAGCGCCGCGTAATAAGCAGCAATGCCTTCCAGTGCATGGCGCGTTTCGAGAAGATCAAATTGGGATTCGGGATGATCGGTCAGAAGCTCGACCAGCGGATCGCTGAAGCTCTGCCACAGACTGCTTTGGACAAAGGTCCCGCCACCCTGGCGACGTAGGAGCAGGCCTTTCGCTTCGAGACGCTGGATGGCCTCGCGCAGTGAAGGACGAGAAACGTCGAACTGTTTGGCCAGTTCGCGCTCTGGAGGAAGTTTTTCACCGGGACGGAGTGTGCCCTCGAGAATCAAAAACTCCAGTTGCTGCTCAATCACATCGGAAAGTTTAGGTTGGCGGATTTTGCTGTAGGCCATTGTTCCCTGTCTCTGCCACTCGCCCGGAGTAAATTGGTCTTACCAATTTCATATTGTTGACGCTAAAGTAACAAAGTATTCACCTTCTGTCCATACAGGTTTTGATTGAAATCAGGAAACCACGCACATTTTAACAAGCAAAGAGAAATGGCGTTTCAAAGATGTAACCTTACGCAAATGACTCGTTTACCCCTTAAGAGTGAGTTTTAACTTTCCCGAAACGCAAATTACTGAATGTGAACCGATTCAGTCGGTTTATAGATGATTTTTTATTCACTTCTGATGAATAAAAAGAGGGGTGTTTTGGTATGAGGGGGTAAGAGGGTTATTTGCGGGCGTTCTTTTTTTCGTCAGCTCGTCATAGACGCGTCATAAAGCAGATGCATTCCCGTTCGCTTACCACTATTCTTTGGCATGCGAAAGGTCTCAAGTCAAAATCATCCTGCCGCTTCGTAAAGCAAAAAATACATATAAATGGAACTTATTCATTACACGCTTAAACATAGCGTAAACATAATAACCACACACGAGGTTTCATAATGGAAGGTCAACAGCACGGCGATCAGCTAAAGCGCGGCCTTAAGAACCGCCATATACAGCTTATCGCGCTGGGCGGTGCTATTGGGACTGGGCTGTTTCTGGGCAGCGCGTCAGTCATCCAGTCGGCCGGTCCCGGCATTATTCTCGGCTACGCCATTGCCGGTTTTATCGCGTTTCTGATTATGCGCCAGCTCGGTGAGATGGTGGTCGAAGAGCCGGTTGCCGGCTCCTTCAGCCATTTCGCTTACAAATACTGGGGCAGTTTTGCCGGCTTCGCCTCCGGCTGGAACTACTGGGTGCTCTACGTGCTGGTCGCCATGGCCGAACTGACGGCGGTCGGTAAATATGTCCAGTTCTGGTGGCCGGAAATCCCTACCTGGGCTTCCGCTGCCGTCTTCTTTGTCGTTATCAACGCCATCAACCTGACCAACGTAAAAGTGTTCGGCGAGATGGAGTTCTGGTTTGCCATTATCAAAGTGGTGGCCGTGGTGGCGATGATCCTCTTCGGCGGCTGGCTGCTGTTTAGCGACAGCGCAGGCCCGCAGGCGACGGTTCGCAACTTATGGGAACAGGGCGGCTTCCTGCCGCACGGCATCGGCGGCCTGGTAATGATGATGGCGATCATCATGTTCTCCTTCGGCGGGCTGGAGCTGGTCGGTATCACCGCGGCGGAAGCGGATAACCCGGAGCAGAGCATTCCCAAAGCGACCAACCAGGTTATCTACCGCATTCTGATCTTCTATATCGGCTCGCTGGCTGTGCTGCTCTCCCTGCTGCCGTGGACCCGCGTAACGGCTGACACCAGCCCGTTTGTACTGATCTTCCATGAACTTGGCGACTCCTTTGTAGCCAATGCGCTGAATATCGTGGTACTGACGGCGGCGCTGTCGGTCTACAACAGCTGCGTTTACTGCAACAGTCGCATGCTGTTTGGCCTGGCCAAACAGGGCAACGCGCCGAAGATGCTGCAAAAAACCGACAAGCGCGGCGTGCCGGTCAACACCATCCTCGTCTCCGCGCTCTTCACCGCGCTCTGCGTGCTGATCAACTACCTCGCACCGGAATCCGCCTTTGGGCTGCTGATGGCGCTGGTGGTCTCCGCGCTGGTGATTAACTGGGCGATGATTAGCCTCGCGCACATGCGTTTTCGTCGTGCGAAGCAGCAACAGGGCGTCAAACCGCGCTTCCCGGCGCTCTTCTACCCGCTGGGGAACTGGATCTGCCTGATCTTTATGGCGGCAGTGCTGGTTATCATGGTGATGACGCCGGGTATGGCGATCTCCGTGTGGCTCATCCCGGTATGGATTGCCATTCTTGGCGTCGGTTACCTGGTACGACAGAAAAATGCAAAAGCGGTAAAAGCACACTGATCCCCTTCTGCCCTCCCCTCTCCCGCCCGGGAGAGGGTTGTTAAACCAATGTTAACTTCCTCACACTTTCCTTTACGTAGCTATATTGTCCATCTCTGCGGCGTGATCCTGCTACGCAAATAAAAATTTACGGGCGAATAATCGAACTCATACCTCAGAGGGAGACCCGTCGATGGACACCACTAAACTGTCTGTTAAAGAGAAGATTGGTTATGGCATGGGCGACGCCGGATGCAACATCATCTTTGGCGCCATCATGCTGTTTGTGAACTATTTCTACACCGATATCTTCGGTCTAGCTCCCGCGCTGGTTGGCGTGCTGCTGCTGTCGATTCGCGTTATTGATGCCATTACCGACCCGTTAATGGGCGCGCTGGCTGACCGCACGCAAAGCAAATATGGCCGTTTTCGCCCGTGGCTACTGTGGATTGCGGTGCCTTACGCGGTCTTTAGCGTGCTGATGTTTACCACGCCGGAGTGGACCTACAGCAGCAAAGTTATCTATGCCTTTGTCACCTACTTCCTGCTCTCCCTCACCTACACCGCCATTAACATTCCCTACTGCTCACTGGGCGGCGTTATCACCAACGATCCGAAAGAGCGCGTGGCCTGCCAGTCTTACCGCTTTGTGATGGTTGGTATCGCGACGCTGCTGCTGTCGCTGACGCTGCTGCCAATGGCGGAGTGGTTTGGCGGCGCGGATAAAGCCAAAGGCTATCAGATGGCGATGACGGTGCTGGCATTTATCGGCATGTGTATGTTCCTGTACTGCTTTGCTACGGTGCGCGAGCGTGTGCGCCCGGCGGTGCCGACCAATGACGATCTGAAGAAAGATTTCCGCGACGTGTGGAAGAACGATCAGTGGGTGCGCATTCTGCTGCTGACGCTGTGCAACGTCTGCCCCGGCTTTATCCGTATGGCCGCCACCATGTACTACGTCACCTGGGTGATGCAGGAGAGCACCCACTTCGCCACGCTGTTTATCAGCCTTGGCGTGGTCGGCATGATGTTCGGTAGCATGCTGGCAAAAGTGCTGACCGACCGCTGGTGCAAACTGAAAGTCTTCTTCTGGACCAATATCGCGCTGGCGATTTTCTCCTGCGGCTTCTACTTCCTTGACCCGCGCGCGACGGTGATGATTGCGGTGCTCTACTTCCTGCTCAACATCCTGCACCAGATCCCCTCCCCGCTGCACTGGTCGCTGATGGCCGATGTCGATGACTACGGCGAGTGGAAAACCGGCAAACGTATCACCGGCATCAGCTTTTCCGGCAACCTCTTCTTCCTGAAAGTCGGGCTGGCGGTAGCGGGCGCGATGGTTGGTTTCCTGCTCTCCTGGTATGGCTACGACGCCGGTGCCAAACAGCAGAGCGCCAGCGCTATCAACGGCATTATGCTGCTGTTTACGGTGATCCCGGGCGTCGGTTATCTCATCACCGCAGGCGTTGTCCGTCTGTTGAAAGTAGACCGTGAATTGATGAAACAGATCCAGGCGGATCTGGAAAAACGCCGCATTAACTACCACGAACTGAGCGACAGCCAGAGCGTACCGGCGGCGAAAAACGTAAGGAATGCATAATGAAAACCTGGCCGAACCCCTTTATTGAACAGCGCGCAGACCCGTTTATTCTGCGCCACGACGAACACTACTACTTTGTCGCCTCGGTGCCGGAGTACGACCGCCTCGAGATCCGCCGCGCCGCCACGCTCGACGGGCTGCGCAGCGCCAAAGGAGTGGTCGTGTGGCGTAAACCGCAAAGCGGGCCGATGAGCGAGCTTATCTGGGCACCCGAACTGCATCATATTGAGGGCAAATGGTATTTGTACTTTGCCGCCGCCGGAACAAAGGCGCTCGATAAGCTGAATATGTTCCAGCACCGCATGTTTGTGCTGGAGTGCGCAGACGCCGATCCGCTCAGCGGAGAGTGGGTTGAAAAAGGCCAGGTTAAGACGCCATTCGACACCTTTGCGCTGGATGCCACCACCTTTGTGCATCAGGGCAAGCGCTGGTATTTGTGGGCGCAAAAAGCGCCGGATATTGCGGGCAACTCCAATCTCTATCTGGCGGAGATGGAAAACCCGTGGACGCTGAAAGGCGAGCCGGTGATGTTAAGCAAACCGGAGTTCGAGTGGGAGTGCCGCGGCTTTCTGGTTAACGAAGGCCCGGCAGTGCTGTTTCACGAAGATAAGCTCTTTATCAGCTACTCCGCCAGCGCAACGGACGAGAACTACTGCATGGGGCTGCTGTGGATCGATCTCGACGCCAACCCGCTTGCGCCACAAAACTGGCATAAATCGCCAGAGCCGGTGTTTAAAACCAGTTATGAAAACCGCCAGTATGGCCCGGGACACAACAGCTTTACGCAGACGCCGGAGGGGGAAGATGTGCTGGTGTATCACGCGCGTAACTACACCGAAATTGAGGGCGATCCGCTCTACGATCCTAACCGCCATACGCGGCTGAAAACGATTCGCTGGCAGGAAAACGGGATGCCTGATTTCGGCATCCCGGCGGCGGATAATCAGTAAACCGGCGGCACGCGGTTACATCAGCGTGCCGTAAATCGTCAGTAACGCCACCACCACGACCACGGCAAACGAGGTCTTCTTCGCCATCGACACCGCCGCTTTCGGCGTGGCGACCTTATCATGATGCGGCTCGCGCGCCAGCGAGAACTGCGCCAGCCGCGTTAACACATGGTATTGCGAGGTGTGGGTATCACCGAGCGAGGCAAACCAGGCCGGCAGTGCTTTCTCACCATGACCAATCAACGCATAGACCACGCCCGCAAGGCGCACCGGCACCCAATCGAGCAGATGTAAAATCGCGTCGATGCCCGATTGCTGCCGCTCGGTCGGCGTCTGGAAGCGCGCCAGCCAATACTGCCAGGCGCGCAAAAAGGCATACCCGGCCAGCAATACTGGCCCCCAGGGGCCACCCACCACAAACCAGAAGAGCGGCGCGAGATAGAAGCGGAAGTTGATCCACAGCAGCGCATTCTGCAATTCGCGCAGGAACTCGCGCTCGTCGCAACCGGGCGGCACGCCGTGAATCAGCGTCAGCTCACTGGCCATCGCCATATGGGCGCGGCTGTCGTTTCGCGCCGCCGCTTTCAGATAGGCATGGTAGTGCAACCGCACTTTGCCCGCGCCGATGCACAGCAGGCCAATCAGGATCCACACCACCAGCAGCGGGACGTTGAAAAACAGCCCCAACAGCGCGCGCAGAATCAGGAAGGTCACCAGCATGGCTAACGCCGTCATTAACAGCGTTCTCAGCATCGAATAGCGCTTGATGCGCCGGAACAGCACCTCCAGCCGGTGATCCAGTTGCCAGTGCTCTCCCAGTTTAAACAGCCGCTCCGCTGCCAGCACCAGCAGCATGGTGAATAACGTCATGGCTTCTCCTTTTCTGACAACGCGGCGACCAGGGCACGAAATTTGGCCCAGTCAAACGCATGGCCGGGGTCGGTCTTACGTTCAGGCGCGATATCGCTGTGTCCGGTCATATTGTCGGCAATCGCCGGGTAAAGCTCAATCACCGTTCGTGTCACCGCCGCCAGTTGGCGGTACTGCGCGTCGGTATACGCCAGATCGTCCGTTCCCTCAAGCTCAATACCGATTGAAAAATCGTTGCAGCGCTCGCGCCCCTGATAAGAGGAGACGCCCGCATGCCAGGCGCGCTTATCGAAAGGCACATATTGCACGATTTCTCCGTCGCGGCGAATCAGACAGTGCGCAGAAACGCGAAGATGAGCAATGCCGGCAAAATAGGGATCGGCGCTTGGATCCAGCGTGCCGGTAAAGAGTGCGTCAATCCACGGGCCGCCAAACTCGCCGGGTGGCAGGCTGATATTATGTACCACTAACAGTGATGGCGACTCATCGTCCGGGCGGCAATCATAATGCGGAGAGGGCACATGCCGCGCCTCTACCAGCCAACCCTTGCGTAACTGCATAAGGAACTCCTTATAGAGGATGGTGCTGAAACACGCTTCAGAGTAGCATGCTTAGGCCGCCTCCCATAATGCCGGAGCTGCACAACCAAACGCTAACTTTGTGATTCGTTACACTTTTTGGAGCCTATCATGCCGCCTCGCCGCTATAACCCCGACCTTCGCCGTGACGCGTTGCTCAAACGCATCGAACTGGATATTCCTGCCGCCGTCGCGCTGGCATTGCGTGAAGATCTGGGTGGAGAAGTCGATGCGAATAACGACATTACCGCGCAATTATTACCGCCAGAGAATCGCTCCCATGCGGTAGTGATCACCCGTGAAGAGGGGGTGTTCTGCGGTAAACGCTGGGTTGAAGAGGTGTTTATACAGCTGGCGGGCGACGACGTGACGCTCACCTGGCACGTTGCGGATGGCGACACGGTGCAGGCCGATCAGCCGCTGTTTGAGCTGGATGGCCCTTCGCGTGTGCTACTCACAGGTGAACGTACGGCGCTCAACTTCGTCCAGACGCTCTCCGGCGTCGCCAGCGCGGTGCGCAACTATGTCGCCCTGCTGGAGGGCACTAAAACGCAGCTGCTTGATACGCGCAAAACCCTGCCCGGCCTGCGCACGGCGCTGAAATATGCGGTGCTGTGCGGCGGCGGTGCGAACCATCGCCTTGGGCTTTCCGATGCGTTTCTGATCAAAGAGAACCACATTATCGCCGCAGGCTCAGTGCGCAACGCGGTAGAGAAAGCCTTCTGGCTGCACCCCGATGTGCCGGTCGAGGTTGAAGTCGAGACGCTGGAAGAGTTCGACGACGCGCTGAAGGCAGGAGCGGATATCATCATGCTGGATAACTTCGCGCCCGAGCAGATGCGCGAAGCGGTCAAACGGGCCAATGGCCAGGCAAAACTCGAAGTTTCGGGCAACGTTACCGAGCAGACGCTGCACGAATTTGCGCAAACCGGTGTCGATTACATCTCTGTTGGCGCGCTGACCAAACACGTTCGCGCCCTCGATCTGTCGATGCGTTTTCGCTGATCTGCGGCCACTCTCACGGGCCGCTGGCCCGTTTTTTGCGGCTCATCTCGCAACTAAACTGGTCTGTTGTGCAACAGCGGTAAAAACGCCGGAAGCCACTTTCCGGGCTGCTCTTTTGCCACTCGCCCGCTTTTCACCCCCTGACACAGTAACGGCTCTGCATAAGGAGCCGTCTATGAACAGACAACACGGATTTACCCTCATTGAGCTGATGGTGGTGATTGGCATCGTCGCCATTCTGAGCGCCATCGGCATTCCCGCCTATCAAAACTACCTGCGTAAAGCAGCATTAACGGACATGCTGCAAACTTTTGTCCCCTATCGCACCGCCGTCGAGCTTTGCGCGCTGGAGCGCGGCGGGGTCGATAACTGCGACGCCAGCAGCAACGGTATCCCCGCACCGACGACAACACGTTATGTCGCCGCGCTCAGCGTTGCCAGGGGCGTGGTTTCGCTCACCGGCCAGGAGAGCCTTAATGGCCTGAGTGTGGTGATGACGCCGCAGTGGAGCAGCGCCGATGGCATCCAGGGCTGGGCACGCAGCTGTAACACCGAGGCAGACAGTGCGTTGCAGCAGGCGTGCGAAGACGTTTTCCGTACCGGTCGATAAGGATATCTGATGAAAGAGAGCAAACTCGAGGCGCTGTGCCGCCGCCATAATGCGGCATTACTGAGCAAGGATGATGATGCGCTGGTTATCGCGGTTGTAGGTAGTCCGAGCATGGAGTTAATGGAGTCACTCAGTTTTGTTGCCCAACAGCGCGTCGATATTCGCTGCTGGACACAGGAGGAGATGGAAAAGCATCAACAGCTCGCCGCGCAGGCGCTACCCGCCACGCATGCCACGCTCACCGAAGAGAGCGGCTCGGCGGTCGAGATCATCAACCATACGCTGCAACAGGCACTGATGCTGCGCGCATCAGATATCCATTTCGAGCCGGGCGAGACGCACTACGCGATCCGCCTGCGAGTGGATGGCGTGTTGCATCCGCTGTCGCCCCTGCCCTGCACACTCTCCGATACCCTGACCGCCCGGTTAAAAGTGATGGGCAATCTGGATATCGCCGAGCGGCGGCTGCCGCAGGATGGGCAGTTCACCGTCACCCTCGCCGATCAGCCGGTGTCGTTTCGTATTGCCACACTGCCCTGCCGTCACGGCGAGAAAGTGGTGCTGCGGCTGCTGCACCAGGTAAACCAGGCGCTGGCACTGCCTGCGCTCGGTATGACCGACGCGCAACTGACGCAGTTCAACGCCGCGCTGGCGCAGCCGCAAGGTTTACTGCTGGTGACCGGTCCCACGGGCAGCGGCAAGACCGTCACGCTCTACAGCGCGTTGCAGGCGCGCAATAAGCCGGAGGTTAATCTTTGCAGCGTGGAAGATCCGGTGGAGATCCCGCTGGCGGGTCTGAATCAAACACAGATAGCCCCACGCGCCGGGCTCACTTTTCAAAGTGTGCTGCGCGCCCTGCTGCGCCAGGATCCCGATGTCATTATGGTCGGCGAAATCCGCGATGGTGAAACCGCCGAGATTGCTATCAAGGCCGCGCAGACGGGCCACCTGGTGCTGTCGACGCTGCATACCAACTCCACCAGCGAAACGCTGGTGCGGATTGAGCAGATGGGCGTGGCGCGCTGGATGATCTCTTCGGCGTTATCGCTGGTGGTTGCCCAGCGGCTGGTGCGTAAGCTCTGCCCCCACTGCCGCAAGCTGGCGACAGAGAGCATTCATCTGCCGGATAACGTCTGGTCACGCCCGCTCCCACGCTGGCGTGCTCAGGGGTGTGAAGCCTGTTATCACGGTTTCTACGGCCGGGTGGCGCTGTTTGAGATCCTCAACATCACACCGCCGATTCGCCAGGCGATTGCCAGCGGCATGAGCGTGAACGAGATTGAGCAGTGCGCGCGTGAAGAGGGCATGACAACGCTTTTTCACCATGGCTGCCAGGCGGTTGAACAGGGGCTGACGACCTTTGAGGAGCTGGTACGGATATTGGGCTACCCGCATGGCGAGTAGGCAACTCTGGCAATGGTTGGGGCTGGATGATAGCGGCGAACTACAAGAGGGGCTGCTCTGGAGTGTAAGCCGTGACGCGGCGGTATTATGCCTGTTGCAACAGCAGTGCCATCCGTTGAAGCTGAAACGTCGAGCGGTGCGCGCACGTCTGTGGAGCCCCGAGCAGAGCACGCCGCTGCTCAACCAGCTTGCCACCCTGCTTCAGGCCGGGCTAACACTGCCGGAAGGGTTACAACTGATGGCTGAGCAGCACCCGGCCAGACAGTGGCAGGCACTGCTGCGCAGCCTGTCAGCGGCACTCGAAGAAGGGGAAACCTTCTCTGCGGCGCTGCGTCAGTGGCCGGAGGTCTTTCCGCCGCTCTGGCAGGCGATGATCCGCACCGGCGAACTGACCGGCAAGCTGGACGAGTGCTGCTTCAGGCTCGCTGCGCAGCAAAAAGCGCAGCATGAACTGAAGCTGAAGGTGAAAAAAGCGCTGCGCTACCCGCTGATTATTCTGTCGCTGACCGCGGCGGTGGTGCTGGCGATGATCTACCTGGTGCTGCCGGAGTTCGCCGCCATCTACCAGACTTTCAATACGCCGCTGCCAGCATTAACACGCGGCGTCATTGCGGGTGCCGGGATTGTCAAACAGTGCGCGCTGCCTTTGATGCTGGTTAGCGTGCTGGCAGGCGCGCTGCTGCTGCGGCTACGTAGTCACGACAACTGGCTACGTGCCTGTCAGCGGTTGCTGCTTGCCAGCCCAATTATTGGGCCGCTGGTGCGTGGGCAACGCCTGAGCCAGATCTTTACCGTCTTGTCGCTGACCCAGCGTGCCGGTATTGCCTTTTTACAGGGACTGGAGAGCGTGACCGAAACGGTGGTCTGCCCCTACTGGCGAGATTTGTTAGTGCGGGCGCAGCGGGAGATAACCGAGGGCGCGCCGATATTTGCCGCATTAAAAGCGAGCGGTGAGTTTCCGCCGCTTTGCATACAGCTGGTGCGAACCGGGGAGCTGTCAGGCGCACTCGACAGCATGCTGGATAATCTGGCGCAGTATTACAGTGAACAGACGCAGCGTCAGGCGGACGGGCTGGCTGCCGTGCTGGAGCCGCTGATGCTGGTGGCGACAGGGATAATCATTGGTGTGCTGGTGGTGGCAATGTACCTGCCCATCTTTCATCTTGGCGATGCGATGGGCGGTACAGGCTGATGGCGGTACAACACGTTAAGCCGCGTTTACCGCAAGCCATTTAAAGGCTGTTGAAAACGCGGTTTTCCTGTTCCTGAACGCGAATAAAGGTGGTGCGTTTGGTCAGCTCTTTCAGACGTGAGGCGCCGACGTAAGTGCAGGCGGAACGTAAGCCACCGAGGATATCGCGCGCGGTGTTCTCAACCGGGCCACGCAGCGGAAGCTTAACGGTTTTACCTTCAGCAGCACGGTAACCTGCCACGCCACCAACGTGACGGTTCATAGCGGACTCAGAACTCATGCCGTAGAAGAGCATAAACTTCTCGCCGTTCTCTTCCATCAGCGTGCCGCCGCTCTCTTCATGGCCTGCCAGCATACCGCCAAGCATCACGAAGTCTGCGCCGCCGCCAAACGCTTTGGCAACGTCGCCCGGCACGGTGCAACCGCCGTCGCTGACGATCTGGCCGCCGAGGCCGTGCGCTGCATCGGCACACTCAATAACCGCCGAGAGCTGCGGGTAACCAACGCCGGTTTTCACGCGCGTCGTGCAGACAGAGCCAGGGCCAATGCCCACTTTGACGATATCGGCGCCGGAGAGGATCAGCTCTTCGCACATTTCGCCGGTTACGACGTTGCCCGCGCAGATGGTTTTGTCCGGCCAGGCTTCACGTGCCTTAGCCAAAAACTGCACGAAGTGTTCGGAGTAGCCGTTAGCAACGTCGATGCAAACGAAATTGAGCGAGGTATGCAGCGCGAGAATCTGTTTGGTTTTTTCAAAATCGGCATCGGAGGTGCCGGTTGAAACCATCACATGGCGCAGCACAGAGTCGGCCTGTGCCTGCACAAATGCGCGCCACTCCTCAACGGAGTAGTGCTTGTGTACGGCAGTCAGGATATCGAACGAGGCCAGCGCTTTCGCCATGGCGAATGTCCCTACGGTATCCATATTGGCAGCGATAACCGGTACGCCGGACCAGCGCATTCCTGAGTGCTTGAAAGTGAATTCGCGCTCCAGTTCAACATCGGAACGGCTTTTAAGAGTGGAACGTTTAGGGCGGATAAGAACGTCTTTGAAACCTAACTTCAAATCTTCTTCGATACGCATGTAGGGATTCCTGGGGTTAATGGCGCTAAGACAAACTCACAACTCCAGTGACGCTATCATACGCACTAATAAGGGCCGCGCAAGACTGCGAAAATCTCTTTTTTTACGCTACAATCCTATAAATTTACCTGGTGAATATGCCAGTTTCAGTTAATTGATTTCTTTATTGTCTGATTGATTTTCAACTTACTGATTCCTATAAATAAAAAAAGAGTGGCTTTGCTTTTTTTCACGCTAAGTCTGCTGCGGTTTCGTTGTGATGAGTGACGAAAATAACAGCAGAGAATGAGTCTGGCAGCCCCTTACAGGATTGAGTGTTATGAAGTATAAGGTCGCGTTAACGGGCGGTATTGGCAGCGGTAAAAGTACCGTGGCGGACGCGTTCGCCGAACAGGGCGCTAACGTTATCGATGCGGACGTTATTGCACGCCAGGTTGTCGAACCCGGCACCCCTGCGCTACGCGCTATTGCCGAAAAGTTCGGCGATGAAATGATCCTCGCGGACGGTTCACTCAACCGTCGTTTACTGCGCGAACATATTTTTGCCTCTGACGTCGATAAGCGCTGGCTCAACGGCTTGCTGCACCCGCTTATCCAGCAAGAGACCGAGCGTCAGATGGCACGGGCGACATCACCTTATGTGCTGTGGGTCGTCCCTCTGCTGGTAGAGAACCAGCTTTATCACAAAGCCGATCGGGTATTAGTCATTGACGTTCCGGTTGAGACGCAAATTTTACGCACCATGCGCCGTGACGGCGTGACCCGCGAACATGCTGAACAGATCCTCGCCGCGCAGGCTACGCGCGATGCGCGGCTTGCCGTCGCGGATGATGTCATTGACAATAATGGCGCACCAGATGCAATCGCATCGGATGTTGCCCGCCTGCACGCGCACTATCTCGCTCTCGCCGCGCAGGCCGTATCACAGGAAAAACCGTAATGCACACCCACATCCTTTTTGAACATCCGCTGAATGAAAAGATGCGCACCTGGCTGCGTGTCGAGTTTTTACTGCAACAACTCTCCGTCCATCTGCCCGTCAGCGATCATGCCGGCGCGCTGCACTTCTTCCGTAACGTGGGCGATCTGCTGGATGTGTTCGAGCGCGGTGACACCCGTACTGAATTGTTGAAAGAGCTGGAGCGCCAGCAGCGTAAGCTGCAAGCCTGGAGCGAAGTGCCAGGCGTCGATCCCAGGCGTATTGAAGAGATCCGCCAACAGCTTAAAGCGAGCGGTGCCGTGCTGATGAATGCGCCGCGCATCGGTCAGATGTTACGTGAGGATCGGCTGATTGCGCTGGTGCGCCAGCGCTTAAGCATCCCCGGCGGCTGCTGTAGCTTCGATCTGCCGACGCTGCATATGTGGTTACACTTACCGCAGGAGCAGCGCGATGCGCAGGTCAATTACTGGCTGGAGAGCCTTGAACCGCTGCGCGCTACCCTGACATTAATCCTCGATCTGATCCGCAATGCAGCACCGTATCGTCGCCAGACCAGCCTGAACGGTTTCTACCAGGATAACGGTGATGATGCCGATCTGCTGCGTCTGCAACTGCCGCTTGACGCGCGGCTTTACCCGCAAATCTCCGGCCATAAAAGCCGCTTTGCCATTCGTTTTATGCCCCTCGATAGCGAACACGGCACGGTGCCGGAGCGGCTCGATTTTGAATTAGCCTGCTGTTAAGGAACCCTGATGACTGATAAGACAATTGTGAATTGCCCGACCTGCGGCAAACCTGTGGTGTGGGGCGAAGCCAGCCCGTATCGCCCTTTTTGCTGCAAACGCTGCCAGTTGATTGATCTTGGCGAATGGGCTGCGGAAGAGAAACGTATCCCCAGCGCAGGCGATCTCTCTGACAGCGATGAGTGGAGCGAAGAGCAACAGTAATCCCGGGCTGCCCGCTGGCTGAAGGTCAGCGGGCCTGACTCAGCGCAATCAGTTTTGTAATGACCGGTTCGTTAGCGGGGGGAAAATCTTCCGCTTTCAGCGCACTCTGCGCAATCCACTCGCCCGGCTGCCCCTCTTTACCCCACGGCTCGCCCTGCCATTTGTCCACCAGCCAGAACCAGAGCGTGATATGGCGGTCGGGGAATTCATACTCCAGCTTATCGAACAGTGTGGCGCTTTGCGTGGTAATGCCCACTTCTTCCTGAAGTTCACGGATCATCGCCTGCTCCGGCGTTTCACCCGCTTCGATTTTGCCGCCGGGGAATTCGCGCATGTTTGCCATATGCGCATCGGCCGCGCGCCGGGTAATAAAGATTTCGCCCTGCGGATTACGAATAATACCGACGGCGATGTTGAGTATTTTCATGCTGATGACTCCATAAAAAAGGCGCAGATCTCTGCGCCTTTTCATCAGTTAGTTAGCCGTTATGCGAGACGGCCATGGCACTGTTTATATTTCTTACCGGAACCGCACGGGCAAGGATCGTTCCGGCCAACTTTGCGCTCGCCGGATTGATCGGCAAGTGCAGCGGCGGCAGCGGCTTCATCGTCCTGATGGCTTAGCTGCTGCATCTGTGCCAGACGCTCTGCCTCTTCGCGGCGCTGCTGCTCCATCGCTTCAACTTCTTCCGGCATGCGCACCTGCACTTTGCTCAGGGTGCTGATCACTTCATACTTCAGTGACTCCAGCATCGCGGCGAACATGGCGAAGGATTCACGCTTGTACTCCTGCTTCGGATCTTTTTGCGCGTAGCCGCGCAGATGGATCCCCTGACGCAGATAATCCATCGCCGCCAGGTGCTCTTTCCACAAGGAGTCGAGGGTTTGCAGCATGACGCCTTTTTCGAAGTGACGCATCATCTCCGCGCCAACCACTTCCTCTTTACGCTGATAGGTCTCTACCGCGCTCTGCAGAATACGCTCACGCAGCGTCTCTTCATGCAGGTTCGGCTCTTTATCGAGCCACTCCGCAATCGGCAGCTCGAGGTCGAAATCATTTTTCAGACGCTCCTGCAGGCCAGGGATATCCCACATATCTTCCAGAGACTGCGGCGGAATGTGCCCGTCGATAGTCGCTTTGAAGACATCTTCACGAATGCTGTTGATGGTTTCGCTCACGTCGGTCACATCCAGCAGCTCGTTACGCTGGGTGTAGATTGCGCGACGCTGATCGTTCGCCACATCATCATATTCCAGCAGTTGCTTACGGATATCGAAGTTGCGGCTTTCCACTTTACGCTGCGCGTTGGCAATCGCTTTTGTCACCCATGGGTGCTCAATCGCTTCGCCCGGCTTCATGCCTAACTTACGCATCATGCCGGAGACGCGATCGGAGGCGAAAATACGCATCAGCGCATCTTCCATCGAGAGGTAGAAACGGGAAGAACCCGCATCGCCCTGACGACCGGAACGGCCACGCAGCTGGTTATCGATACGGCGCGATTCGTGGCGCTCGGTACCAATGATGTGCAGGCCGCCCGATGCCAGCACCGCGTCATGGCGTTTCTGCCACTCGGCTTTCAGCTCTGCAACCTGCTCAGGGGTCGGATCGACCAGCTCGGCCAGCTCAGACTGCCAGCTACCGCCCAGCACGATATCGGTACCACGACCTGCCATGTTGGTGGCGATAGTGACCGCGCCCGGATAACCGGCCTGCGCCACAATATCCGCCTCTTTGGCGTGGAACTTGGCGTTCAGAACGTTATGTTTGATGCCCGCTTTGGTTAACTCATTCGATACCACTTCTGATTTTTCAATCGAGATGGTACCGACCAGCACCGGCTGACCGTTGGCGGTACGCTCTTTGATATCTTCGATGATCGCCTGGATTTTTTCCGCTTCGGTCATATAGACCAGATCCGCCATATCTTTACGGATCATCGGGCGGTTAGTCGGCACAACCACGGTATCGAGCTTGTAGATGGAGCTGAATTCAAACGCTTCGGTATCTGCGGTACCGGTCATACCGGCCAGTTTTTCATACAGACGGAAGTAGTTCTGGAAGGTGATAGAAGCCAGGGTCTGGTTTTCGTTCTGGATCTCAACGCCCTCTTTAGCTTCAACGGCCTGGTGCAGGCCATCGGACCAGCGGCGGCCCTGCATCGTACGACCGGTGTGCTCATCAACGATGATCACTTCGCCATCTTTTACGATGTAGTCAACATCGCGGGTAAAGAGCACATGGGCGCGCAGCGCGGCGGTAACGTGATGCATCAGCATGATGTTGGTTGGGGAGTAAAGCGACTCACCCTCCTCCATGATGCCCTCTTTCACCAGCAACTCTTCAATCAGCACCAGACCGCGCTCGGTCAGGGTAACCTGACGCGCTTTCTCGTCGACAGAGAAGTGGCCTTCGCCCTGAAAGGTGTCAGAGTCCTCTTTCTCCTGGCGCACCAAGTGAGGAATGATTTTGTTCACTTTTTTGTAGAGGTCGGAGCTATCTTCCGCCGGACCGGAGATGATAAGCGGCGTACGCGCTTCATCGATCAGGATGGAGTCCACCTCATCCACCAGTGCATAGTGCAGCTTACGCTGAACGCGCTCTTCCGGGCTGAACGCCATGTTGTCACGCAGATAGTCGAAGCCATATTCGTTGTTGGTGCCGTAGGTGATATCGGCGGCGTAGGCTTCGCGCTTAGCGACAGACGGCATGCCCGGCAGGTTGATGCCGACGGTCAGGCCGAGGAATTCAAACAGCGGACGGTTGTTTTCGGCGTCACGCTGCGCCAGATAGTCGTTGACGGTAACCACGTGCACGCCTTTGCCGCTCAGCGCATTAAGGTAGGCCGGCAGGGTTGCGGTCAGGGTTTTACCTTCACCGGTGCGCATCTCGGCGATGCAGCGATCGTTAAGCACCATGCCGCCAAGCAGCTGCACATCAAAGTGGCGCATGCCGAAGACGCGTTTACTGGCTTCGCGTACCACCGCAAAGGCTTCAGGCAGCAGGGAGTCAACGCTTTCGCCCTTCTCAAGACGCGCGCGGAACTCTACCGTCTTCCCTTTAAGCTCATCATCGCTGAGCTTCTCAAGGGCCGGTTCCATGGCATTAATCTGGTTGACGGTTTTACGCATACGGCGCAGCGTACGATCGTTGCGGCTACCGAATACTTTTGTTAACAAATTTAGCATGATAAAAATCTCTGATACTCCGCTCAGCGAAGCGAAAAAAATGGATGAATAGGGCTTTTTTTAGCTGAGGGAGTATGGCCCGGCGCGGATCCCCTGCGCCTGGCTAATCCAGTTCGAGACACTGAACGTCGCGAATGGTGTAAAAGAGAGGCGAGCTGCAAGGCGTACAATCGCCGGCGGCTTGCTTTCAACGTTAAGCAGCGCGCTTAGCGTATCGAGCAGGGCAAGATGGTGTGCCTGAATCGGCAAAGGCTCTTCCGTTGCGGCGGCCAGCGTTTGCGGCGCCATGGCGAACGAAAGATGACGAATAACGGTGCGGATGGCGTGCTGATGCCAGTAATCGACGGTGAAGTTCGGACGGCGTTTCGCTTCCAGCAGCGCGAGGCTGGTAAAATTCGCCGTAGTTGCCGAAGCGTGATTGCGCGTCGTTTCGCGCGTGGCGTGGGTTTCGGTATTACTGGCAAGCGCGGGCAAGCCAAAACTCGCCGCGACCATCCCTAATAAGAGATGCGGCCAGAAATAGCGTCTGCCAAATTGTCGCCAACGCGTCAGTATTCCGCTCACTTGCTCCACCAAAAAAGACGCGTCCATGATGTTGCGTCTATGAAAGTCGATTGCGCCCAAATCTTATCACTAATGCCGCCGCCACACAGCAGGAAACAGGCCTGACACACGTGAAAACTGGCGAGGAAAGCAGCAATCAAACGCAGGATCGCAGTGTTGAAAAGATTTCCGGAAAGATTAGTCGTAAAGAGAGGGTTTTGCGGCGCGCAAAAAGAAAAACGACTGGTTCCCCTGACCGGAGAGAGTGCCAGGTTAACCAGTCGATTTTTTAGGTTATGGCGTTATGCCAGAACCATTGAAGGTGCTTTGAATGCCAGCGGCAGTTCAGCTTCATCTTCGAAGGTCACATATTCCCAGGCTTCCTGTTTTGCCAGAACAGCCTGCAGAAGTTTGTTGTTCAGCGCATGACCGGATTTATAAGCGGTAAACGCACCGATAATGTTGTGACCACACATAAAGAGGTCGCCGATTGCATCGAGCATTTTGTGGCGCACGAATTCATCTTCGAAACGCAGGCCGTCTTCGTTCAGTACGCGATAATCGTCAACTACGATGGCACAATCGAAGCTTCCGCCCAGGCACAGGCCGCGGGACTGAAGATATTCGATATCACGCATGAAACCGAAGGTACGCGCGCGGCTAATCTGGCGCATAAATGCATCGGCAGAGAAGTTCATCGCGTAGCGTTGCGTGCTGGCATCAATCGCCGGGTGGTTGAAGTCGATGGTGAAATCGAGCGTAAAACCGTTATGCGGTTTGAACTCGGCCCACTTATCGCCATCTTCAACGCGCACCGTCTCTTTGATGCGAACGAATTTTTTGGCGCTGTTCAGCTCCTCGACCCCTGCGTCAAGCAACAGGTATACGAACGGTGCTGCACTGCCATCCATAATTGGAATTTCCGGTGCATCGACTTCGACAATAATGTTGTCGATACCCAGCCCCGCCAGAGCCGCATTTAAGTGCTCGACGGTGGAAATCCGCACGTCATGCTCGTTGACCAGACAAGTACAGAGCATAGTATCACGCACAGATTTAGCATCAGCCGGAAAGTCTACCGGTGGATTTAAGTCAGTGCGACGATAGATGACCCCGGTATTTGCCGGCGCAGGGCGCAACGTCAGTGTGACTTTCTTGCCGGTATGTAAACCGACACCAGTCGCCTGAACGATACGTTTAAGAGTCCTTTGTTTGATCATCGTATAATCTCGCCTTATTACCAATCCAACCAAATTGTATAACACAATGGGTGGGCCAGTTTAGCACAAAGAGCGAACATGCCCAAATTCCAGCAAATTCTTAGTCCGCCTGCTTACGCAGAAACGCCGGAATATCCAGATAATCGGGCTCTTTAGTGGTCTGCGGTGTATTGTCGTTAACCACTTTCGCCGGCTTCTGCTCCTGCTGCATCGGCTGCATGCCGTGCTGCTGGTAGCGATCCATCACCGGCTGCTGCGCCTGCTTGTTGGTTACCAGAGTAATCTCAGGACGCTTGTCCATACCGATACCGGTGGCAACAACGGTCACGCGCAGTTCGTCGTTCATATCCGGATCAAGAGAAGTACCGATAACCACCGTCGCGTTGTCAGAAGCGAACGCACGAATGGTGTTACCAACGGTCTCGAACTCATCCAGACGCAGGTCGAAGCCCGCGGTGATGTTAACCAGCACACCACGCGCGCCAGAGAGGTCGATATCTTCCAGCAGCGGGCTGGAGATCGCCATTTCTGCCGCTTCTTCCGCACGATCTTCACCGCTTGCCACACCGGAGCCCATCATCGCGTAGCCCATTTCGGACATCACGGTGCGCACGTCGGCGAAGTCAACGTTCATCAGACCCGGACGGGTAATCAGCTCGGCGATACCCTGCACCGCGCCTTTCAGCACGTCGTTTGCCGCGCCAAACGCGTCAAGCAGAGAGATACCGCGACCCAACACTTTCAGCAGCTTGTCGTTCGGAATAGTGATCAGGGAATCGACATGTTTTGAGAGCTCAGTAATACCCTGCTCTGCAAAGGCCATGCGCTTCTTGCCTTCAAAGTTGAACGGCTTGGTCACCACCGCAACGGTCAGAATGCCTAAGTCTTTAGCAACTTCAGCTACCACAGGCGCTGCACCGGTACCGGTACCGCCACCCATGCCTGCTGCGATAAAGACCATGTCAGCGCCTTCCAGCGCAGCGCGCAGCGCTTCACGATCTTCTTCAGCCGCATTACGACCGACTTCAGGGTTAGCCCCTGCGCCCAGACCTTTGGTGATACCGCCACCGATCTGAATGGTCTGCCCTACCGCCGTCTTACGCAACGCCTGGGCGTCGGTATTCACCGCGAAGAACTCAACCCCTTCGATGCGCTCGCGCACCATATGCTCTACGGCATTACCGCCGCCGCCACCGACGCCGATGACTTTAATCACCGCGTCGTTGGTTAATTCCATTGGTTCAAACATAATCTCTCTCCGTCTTTACGCCTCATCCACCGGGCAGCCCGTGGGCCGCTTATCAGGATTGGCGTATGTGCCTGTCGCCTGAAACCGCTAATTTTCTACGGTCTCTGAAAAAAATTAAAACTCTTTTCGCAGCCAGCTGTTGATTCGTTTGAACCACGAACCGACTGACGTCCGCTTTTCCACTTCCGCTTCACCACTTAAATGGGTCTCTTTCCCGTAGTGCAGCAACCCAACCGCCGTAGAGTAATACGGCTCCTGGGCGTAATCAGTTAAGCCAGTAATATTGAGCGGTGCACCAATACGCACCTGCGTATGGAACACACGTTGCGCGCAGGCCGCCAGACCTTCAATCTGCGCCGCGCCGCCGGTTAATACAATCCCCGCCGCAAGATGATGTTTCACGCCCTGCTGGCGAAGCTGCTCCTGCAACTGCAATATCTCGTCGTTGACCAGGTTGAGCAGCTCGGTATAGCGCGGCTCAATCACATCTGCCAGCGTCTGGCGCTGCAGGCTGCGCGGCGGTCGACCGCCCACGCTTGGTACTTCCACGCTCTCATCTTTGCCGACCAGCGATCCCAGCGCGCAACCGTGGCGAACTTTAATCGCTTCCGCATCGCTCGGCGGTGTGCCGAAGGCGTAGGCGATATCGCTGGTTACCACATTCCCCGCGTAAGGGATCACTTTGGTGTGGCGCAGCGCGCCGCCGGTATAAACGGCCATGTCCATTGTACCACCGCCGATGTCAACGACGCAGACGCCCAGTTCGCGTTCATCTTCCGTCAACACCGAGTAGCTGGAGGCCAGCCCGGCAAAGATAAGTTGGTCAACTTTCAAACCACATCGTTCAACGGCTTTAACGATGTTTTTCGCCATATCGTTATGGCAAGTAATCAGGTGTACTTTCGCCTGCATACGCACGCCAGAAAGGCCTACCGGGTTTTTAATGCCCTCCTGGTAGTCAATGGCGTACTCCTGCGGAATCACGTGCAGCACGCGGTGTTCATCGCGTACGCGGACTGATTTCGCGGTATGCACCACGTTTTCCACATCTTCCAGCGTCACTTCTTCTTCTGAAATCGGCACCATACCAATTTCGTTCTGGCAACTAATGTGTTTACCCGAGAGCGCAAGGTAGACCGAGGAGATCTGGCAATCGGCCATCAGTTCGGCCTGATCGATGGCGCGCTGTACGCACTTCACCACCGACTCCAGATCGTTCACCCCGCCTTTGTCCATCCCACGGGATGGGCAACTGCCTACGCCAATGATATTAACAATACCGTCGGGCAGAACTTCCCCTACTAAAGCGGCGACCTTCGCGGTGCCAATCTCCAGTCCAACTACCAGTTTTCTGTCCGTCGCCTTGATCATTGTTGCTCTGCCTGTGCCTGATTCTGTTGTGCCTGATTTTGCTGCTGATCCGCTTGTTCCTGTACAGGGGCAGGCTTCCAGCCTACCGCCGCGCCTGAGTCATAGCGCAAATCCACGTAGCTTATCTCTTTGCCATCTGTCTGGGCCTGCTGCTGCAGCACCGGATAGAGTTCAACAAAGCGCGCCAGACGTTTCATCGTATCGCCACGGCCCAGGTTGAGCTTGATATCATTGCTCAGCGTCACCTGCCAGGAGCGCCGCGCGGTCATCGCCGCTTCTTTCAGCGTGAACTTATCCTTTGCCAGCACCTGTCCCATATCGCGGTAACCCTGCAGCACTTCGTTTTCGCTGCCTTCCGGGCCATACAGCATCGGCAATATCTGCTTGCTGGTGCGTTCTGCCGGTACGCTAAAGGCGTTGCCGTCCGCATCAACCATATGCTGGTCATTCCACCGCGCTATGGGCACATATTCAACCAGATGAATCTTCAATTCGTCCGGCCACTGCTTTCTTACGCTCGCCTGCTTGATCCACGGCAGGCGCTCAATCTGGCTCTGAATGATATTGACGTCCTGGGACATAAAGGTCCCGGGTGCGCCAAGCGCCAGAATGGACTGGCGAATATCATCATTGCGCGTGTAGTGACGATCGCCGGTTAACACCAGCTTCGACAGCGGTAACCGCTGCGCGTCATCCATCCAGCCGAGCACAATCCAGCCACTCACCAACACGGTGCACAGTACCGTCAACAGGAACACAATGCCGGCAAGGCGCGTTCCATTGTTGCGGCGGGAGGTCGTTACCGCCTCCGCTTCGCGATTTCGCGTGTTCAGCGCAGCCTGAGACATATCACTCCGCCAGTTCCAGAATACGAACAACAAGCTGGGTAAAGCTCAGCCCCGCCTGACGCGCCGCCATCGGCACCAGGCTGTGGCTGGTCATACCCGGCGAGGTGTTCGCTTCCAGCAAGTAAAATTGACCATCGCTGTCGAGCATGGCATCGATTCGCCCCCAGCCGCGGCAGCCTAAAACCTGCCACGCTTTGGCGATCAGCGCCTGTAAAGCCGCTTCCCGCTCTGCTTCCAGACCTGATGGACAGAAATACTTCGTCTCATCAGAGAGATACTTCGCCTCATAATCATAGAAGATTCCCGCCGGTTGAATGCGAATCGACGGTAAAATTTCATTTCCAAGCAACGCGACGGTAAATTCCGGGCCACTGAGCCATTTTTCGATCAGAACTTCATCATCGTGTTGAAAAGCAAGCGCTAAAGCCGCCTGCAGATCGCTACTTTCGTTGACCTTTGACATCCCGACGCTGGAGCCTTCACGGCTTGGCTTAACGATCAGGGGCAAGCCCAACGCTTCAATACTTTGAATATCAGATGCTTGCAGGCCTGATTCAAACTCACCGCGCGTCAGCGCAACCCACGGCGCAACCGGTAAACCCGCGCCCTGCCACAGCAGTTTGCTGCGCAGTTTATCCATCGAAATCGCAGAGGCCATCACGCCGCTGCCGGTGTAGGGAACGCCGGTCAGCTCCAGCAGACCCTGCAGCGTGCCATCTTCACCGCCGCGGCCGTGCAGCGCGATAAACGCTTTACTGAAGCCCATCTCCTTCAGGCGGGTTACATCAACCTCGCGCGGATCGATGGCATGGGCGTCAACGCCGCCTTCACGCAGCCCGGCAAGCACAGCCGCGCCTGAATTAAGCGACACATCGCGCTCGGCGGAGGTGCCACCCAGCAGAACGGCAACTTTCTCAGCCACGCTGCACCTCCTCGCTCTGCGGCACCAGTTTGCACTGCGCGAGGCTGCGGGCGATCTTGCCGATATTACCTGCGCCCTGAATCAGGATCAGATCGTTACCGGTCAGCACCGGGGCCAGCATCGCTGCTACCTGATCCGGATCGGAGACCAGGATCGGGTCGATCTTGCCGCGACCGCGGATCGTGCGGCACAGCGAACGGCTGTCAGCACCCGGGATCGCCGTTTCGCCCGCGGCGTAAACTTCCAGCATCAGCAGCTTATCCACCTGCGTCAGCACGTTGGCGAAATCGTCATAGAGATCGCGGGTACGCGTATAGCGGTGCGGCTGGAAAATCATCACCAGATTTTTATCCGGCCAGCCGGCGCGCGCGGCTTTGATCGTCGCGTCCACTTCCGTTGGATGGTGGCCGTAATCATCAACCAGCATCGCGCTGCCGCTGTTGCCATTCACCGCTTCCAGCGGAAACTCGCCGAGGAAATCAAAGCGGCGCCCGGTGCCCTGGAAGCTCTCCAGCGCGCGCAGAATCGCCTCGTCGTCAATCCCCTCTTCTGTCGCCACGGCCACCGCCGCTGCGGCATTAAGCGCATTGTGGCGACCCGGCGCATTGAGCGTTACGCGCAGCGCCGGTTTATCCTGGCGTACCAGCGTAAAGTGGCCCTGCGGACCCTGCTGGCGGTACTCTTCAACGCGCACATCGGCGTCGTCGCTAAATCCATAGGTGGTAATTTGACGCCCGACGCGCGGCAGCAGCTCGCGGATCACCGGGTCATCAACACACATCACCGCACGGCCATAAAACGGCAGGTTGTGCAGGAAGTTGATAAAGGTCGTTTTCAAATTCTCGAAGTCGCCCTGGTACGTATCCATATGGTCGGCTTCGATATTGGTCACAATCGCCACCATCGGTTGCAGGTGCAGGAAGGAGGCGTCGCTCTCATCCGCTTCGGCAATCAGATAACGGCTATGGCCCAGGCGCGCATGCACCCCGGCCGCTTTTACCAGCCCGCCGTTAACGAAGGTCGGATCCAGACCCGCTTCTGCGTAGATGCTGGAGACCATGGCGGTGGTGGTCGTTTTTCCGTGCGTCCCGGCGATAGCGATGCCGTGACGAAAACGCATTAATTCAGCCAGCATCTCCGCGCGGCGGATCACCGGGATACGCGCTTCCTGTGCGGCAACAATCTCTGGGTTATCGGCAGAGATGGCGCTGGAGACCACAACAACACTCGCATCGAGCACATTTTCCGGGCGATGGTTGAAGTAGATGGTGGCGCCAAGGGACGTCAGCTGCTGCGTCACCGGGTTTGGCGCTAAATCAGAACCGCTAATCTGGTAGCCTTCGTTGGCCAGCACTTCGGCAATACCGCCCATGCCAGCACCGCCGATGCCAACGAAGTGAATGTGCCGGACGCGACGCATCTCAGGCACGATTAAACGCAGTTTCGCAAGTTCTTGTGTATTCATTTTCTAAACGCCATCAACTTCTAAAAATTGGCGCGACGCAAACAGGCGTCGCCACGATTTACCCTTGAGCCGCAAGGCTCACTTCATGCGCCACCCGCTCGGTGGCGTCGGGGATAGCTGCCGCGCGTGCGCGTTCCGCCATCTCTCTTAATGCTTCACGATCCCAGCCCGCAAGCGTTGCTGCCACGGCATCAACGGTAAACTGCGGCTGTTCGAGGATCTTCGCCGCGCCCACTTTCTCCAGCGGCAGGGCATTCCAGTACTGCTGTCTGTCTTTGTGCTGAAACGGCACAAACAGCGCCGGCAGACCGGCAGCGGCGATTTCGCTCACCGTCAGCGCGCCGGAGCGGCAAACGACCACATCCGCCCACGCATAGGCTTTAGCCATATCGTCAATAAATTCAGTAACTTTATGCTGCGCCTGACCCGCAGTGGCATATGCCTGCTCGACATCCTGCTGCGCGCCTTTCCCGCTCTGATGCCAGATGGTGATCGCCGGGCCCAGTTTAGCCGCCACCTGCGGCATGGTCTGGTTCAGCACGCGCGCGCCCTGCGAGCCGCCAACCACCAGCACGCGAATGGGTCCTTCGCGGCCCGGCAGGCGCATCTGCGGCAGGGGCAGCGCCAGCACATCGACGCGCACCGGGTTCCCCACCACTTCCGCTTGCGGAAATGCGCCGGGAAACGCCTGCATCACTTTGGTGGCGATCTTCGCCAGCCACTTGTTGGTCAAACCGGCAATACCGTTCTGCTCATGCAGGACAACCGGAATACCGAGCGACCAGGCGGCAAGACCACCGGGGCCGGAAACATACCCGCCCATGCCCAGCACCACGTCCGGCTTGAAGCGCTTCATAATGTCGCGCGCCTGACGCCAGGCATTAAAGATACGCACCGGCGCGAGCAGCAACGCTTTCAACCCTTTGCCGCGCAGGCCAGAGATGCGGATGAAGTCGATATCAATGCCATGCTTCGGCACCAGGTCAGCCTCCATACGATCGGCGGTTCCGAGCCAGCGTACTTGCCAGCCCTGATCCATCAAATGGTGCGCCACGGCGAGACCGGGGAAAACATGCCCGCCGGTTCCGCCTGCCATCACCATTAACCGCTTAGGTTGACCACTCATCACACACCTCGTGTAAACGCCTGAGCTTTCTTCAGACGCGTTTCATAATCTATCCGTAGCAACAGCGTAATCGCCGTCGACATAATCAATAAACTGGAGCCGCCGTAACTGATCAGCGGCAGGGTTAAGCCTTTGGTCGGCAGCATACCGGCTGCCGCACCGACGTTAACCAGCGCCTGGAAGCTAAACCAGATACCTATGGAGCAGGCAAGGAAACCGGAGAAGCGGTGGTCAATCTCCAGCGCTTTTCTGCCAATGGACATGGCGCGGAAAGCGACGAAGAATACCATTAAAAGTGCGGCTACCACACCGATATAACCGAGTTCTTCGCCGATGATGGAGAAGATAAAGTCGGTATGCGCTTCCGGCAGATACTCCAGCTTCTGCACCGAGTTGCCGAGCCCCTGCCCCCACAGCTCGCCGCGGCCAAACGCCATCAGCGACTGGGTTAACTGATATCCGCTGCCAAACGGATCTTCCCACGGGTTCCAGAAGGAGGTTACGCGGCGAATACGATAGGGTTCAGCGAGGATCAGCAGCACCACTGCCGAGATACCCATGCCGATAATGGCGATGAACTGCCACAGCTTCGCACCCGCGAGGAACAGCATCGCCAGCGTAGTAATAAACAGCACCACCACCGTACCGAGATCAGGCTGCGCCAGCAGCAGGACCGCCAGCACGAGGATCACGCCCATCGGTTTTAAGAAGCCGCGCAGGTTATTACGTACCTCGTCCACTTTGCGCACCAGGTAGTTCGCCAGGTAGCAGAAGAGCGACAGCTTGGTGAACTCCGCCGGCTGGAAGCGCATGATGCCAAGGTCAATCCAGCGCGATGCACCGTTGATTGAACTCCCCACCACCAGCACCACTAACAGCATAATGATCGCCGCGATCAGCATCACCGAGCTGTACTTCTGCCAGAACTCCATCGGCAGACGCAGCGTGATCATCGCCATACAGAACGACAGGAACAGATAAAGCCCATGGCGTTTGGCGAAGAAGAAGGGATCGTCCGTCAAACGCTGACCGACCGGCATTGACGCCGAGGTCACCATAATGAAGCCGATCGCCGCCAGGCCGAGCGTCAACCACAGCAGCGTGCGGTCGTACATCACCAGGCTGTCGGTATCTTTCTGTCGCGAGCCCATGACCCAGCCTTTCAATGCCGCAAACAGCCACGCCAGGATCCCATAACCTGGCAGACGCGGCATTCTCGGGCGGGGAAGCGTTAAACGCATTAGCCTAACTCCTGCGCCAGACGGGTGAACTGGTCGCCCCGTTGTTCGAAATTCTTAAACTGATCGAGGCTGGCACAGGCCGGCGACAACAGCACCATATCGCCTGGCTGCACGCGCGCGGCAATTAAGCGCATCGCCTGATCCATAGTTTCAGTCTGCTCAGCCACTTCCGGGCGCAGCGCAGCCAGCTCAGCGCCATCGCGCCCGAAGCAGTAGAGGCGAATACGATCGCCGCCGAGATAGCGCTTCAGCGGCGAGAAGTCCGCCGATTTGCCGTCACCGCCGAGCAGCAGATGCAGCGTACCTTCCACCTGCAGGCCATTAAGCGCCGCTTCGGTGCTACCGACGTTGGTCGCTTTCGAGTCGTTGATCCAGCGCACGCCCTTATGCTCGTAAGCCAGTTGGAAGCGGTGCGCCAGCCCGCCAAAGGTAGTCAGCGCTTTCAGACTGCTGGCGCGCGGTAAACCGGCTGCATCCGCCAGCGCCAGCGCTGCCAGCGCGTTGGTGTAGTTGTGCTGGCCGCTCAGTTTCATCTCTTTGACGTTCAGTACCTTCTCACCTTTTACCCGCAGCCAGATTTCGCCCTGCTGGCGGTTGAGGTGATAGTCACCGACGTCGACACCAAAGCTGACGCAGCGCTCATCGGCACCGCGAACCGGCATGGTCAGGGCGTCATCGGCATTGACCACGCACACTTTGGCGTTTTCATAGATACGCAGTTTGGCCGCGCGGTACTGTTGCAGGCCAAACGGATAGCGATCCATATGATCTTCAGTGACGTTAAGAATGGTTGCCGCCACGGCGTGCAGGCTGGAGGTGGTTTCCAGCTGGAAGCTGGAGAGCTCCAGCACATACAGCTCGCGCGCTTCGTCCAGCAGCATCAGCGCTGGCAGGCCGATATTGCCGCCGACACCAACATTTTTACCGGCCGCTTCCGCCATCTCACCAACCAGTTTGGTGACGGTGCTTTTGCCGTTCGAACCGGTAATGGCGATGATCGGTGCCTGCGCTTCGCGGCAGAAGAGCTCGATATCGCCGACAATCTCGACGCCCGCGTCCGCTGCCGCACTGAGCGACGGATGCGCCAGCGCCATACCGGGGCTGGCGACAATCAGATCGGCGCTCTGCAACCAGTTATCGTTAAGACTACCAAGATGGCGCTCGACCGTTTCCGGCAGCTTATCCAGCCCCGGCGGCGACGTGCGGGTATCCATCACCTTAGGCGTGACGCCGCGCGCGAGGAAAAAGTCCACGCAGGAAAGGCCCGTCAGGCCTAAACCGATAATGACGACTTTTTTACCCTGGTAATCTGCCATGATTAACGTACCTTCAGCGTTGCCAGGCCAATCAGCACCAGCATCAGCGAAATAATCCAGAAGCGCACAATCACGCGCGGCTCCGGCCAGCCCTTCAATTCATAGTGGTGGTGAATCGGTGCCATACGGAAAATGCGCTGGCCGCGCAGTTTGAACGAGCCAACCTGCAAAATCACCGACAGCGTTTCCACCACAAAGACACCGCCCATGATCACCAGCAGGAACTCCTGGCGCAGCAGCACGGCGATAATGCCGAGCGCGCCGCCGAGCGCCAGCGATCCGACATCGCCCATAAAGACCTGCGCCGGATAGGTGTTAAACCACAGGAAACCGAGCCCGGCACCGACAATCGCCGTACAGACGATCACCAGCTCACCCGCGTGACGCAGGTAAGGGATGTGCAGATAGTTGGCGAAGTTCATGTTACCGGTCGCCCACGCCACCAGCGCAAAGCCGCCTGCGACAAAGACGGTCGGCATAATCGCCAGGCCATCGAGGCCATCGGTCAGGTTGACGGCGTTACCGGTGCCGACAATCACAAAATAAGCGAGCAGCACGTAGAACAGACCGAGCTGCGGCATCACATCTTTAAAGAACGGCACCACCAGTTCGGTGGCGGGGGTATCTTTTCCGGCAAGGTAGAGCGCAAACGCGACGCCCAGCGCAATCACCGACATCCAGAAGTACTTCCAGCGGGCGATAAGCCCCTTGGTATCTTTGCGCACCACTTTGCGGTAATCATCGACAAAGCCAATGATGCCGTAGCCCACCAGCACCACCAGTACGCACCAGACGTACGGGTTGGAGGGGTAAGCCCACAGCAACACGGAGACGACAATCGCGGTGAGGATCATGATCCCGCCCATCGTCGGCGTACCGCGTTTACTGAAGTGCGATTCCGGGCCGTCGTTACGCACAACCTGGCCAAAAGAGAGTTTCTGCAAGCGGGCGATCATGCGCGGCCCCATCCACAGTGAGATGAAGAGCGCGGTCAGCAGGCTGACAATGGCGCGAAACGTCAGATAGGAAAAGACGTTAAAGCCGGAATAATATTTGACCAAATGCTCGGCCAGCCAAACTAACATGTCCCGTTCTCCTGTAAGTCGCGTACCACCTCTTCCATGGCGGAGCTACGTGAACCTTTCACTAAAATGGTAATCATTGGGTGCTCGGCAATCAGCGCTGTTAAACGCGCCGTGGCCGCAGCTTTATCGTTGAAATGCTCGCCAACGCCGCTGGCGTCGCTGAGCGCTTTACTTAATGTGCCGACGCTCAGCACTTTGTCGATACCAACGGCTTTCGCCGCTTCGCCGACCTGAACGTGGCAGGCTTCGCTCTCGTCGCCCAGCTCCGCCATATCGCCCACCACCATCACGCGGTAGCCGGGCATCTCTGCCAGCACGTGCGCAGCGGCGGTCATCGACCCGACGTTAGCGTTATAGGTATCGTCCAGCAGCAGCTGGTTTTCACCAAGGCGCACCGGGAAGAGACGGCCCGGCACTGCTTTCAGCTTCGCCAGGCCCTGTTTTACCGCATCGAGAGATGCGCCCACCGCCATTGCCAGCGCGGTCGCTGCCAGCGCGTTAGCAATGTTGTGACGTCCCGGCAGGGGTAAAGTCACCTCGGCATTGCCGGTCGGCGTTTGCAGCGTGAACTCGGTGCCGTGGGAGGTGATATGCACATTGGTGGCGGTAAAATCGCTGTTCGCCGCGTTAGGCGAGAAGCGCCACACTTTGCGATCGCCGATAATGCTCTGCCAGTTCAGCCAGTCATTGTTATCGCCATTGAGGATGGCGATGCCGTTGGCCGGCAGGCCGGTGTAGATTTCACCTTTCGCCTTCGCCACGCCCGCCAGCGATCCGAACCCTTCCAGATGCGCAGCAGCCAGGTTGTTGACCAGCGCCGCTTCCGGGCGGGTCAGGCTGACGGTCCAGGCGATTTCGCCCTGGTGGTTAGCCCCCAGCTCAATCACCGCGTACTGGTGCTCTTTGGTCAGGCGCAGCAGGGTCATCGGCACACCGATGTCATTGTTCAGGTTGCCCGCGGTGTAGAGCGTGTTGCCGCACTCGCCAAGAATGGCGGCGGTCATCTCTTTCACCGAGGTTTTACCGGAGGAGCCGGTCAGCGCAACGACGCGCGTCGGCACCTGCTGACGCACCCATGCCGCCAGTTCGCCAAAGGCCTGGCGGGTATCACTCACCACCAGTTGCGGCAGATCGGTATCCAGCTTGCGGCTCACCAGCAGCGCGCCCGCGCCGCCCGCTTTGGCTTGATCGGCAAAGTCGTGGGCGTCAAAACGTTCGCCTTTCAGCGCCACAAACAGGCAGCCAGGCGTCAGTTTGCGGGTATCGCTGGTCACGGCGTCAATTGTGACGTCCTGACCTAAAAGTTCACCGTGCAGCGTGCCGGCAAGCTGGCTGAGCGTTACGCTAATCATGCTACTACCCCCAGCAGACGCGCGGCGGTGACACGGTCTGAGTAATCGAGACGGTGGGTGCCGACAATCTGATAATCTTCATGGCCTTTACCTGCCAGCAGCACCACATCGTTCTCTTTGGCCTGCATAATGGCGTTGGTCACCGCTTCGGCGCGGCCCTCCACCACATGCGCGCGTCCGGCGTCGAGCATACCGGCGAGAATGTCATTAATGATGGCGCGTGGCTCTTCGGTGCGCGGGTTGTCATCGGTGACGACCGGCACATCGGCAAACTCTTCGGCAATCGCGCCCATCAGCGGACGTTTGCCCTTGTCACGATCGCCGCCGCAGCCAAAGACGCACCACAGTTTTCCTGTGCAGTGCAGCCGTGCGGCCTGCAGCGCTTTTTCCAGCGCATCCGGCGTGTGGGCATAATCCACCACCACCGTCGGTTTGCCCGGCGCGCTAAACACTTCCATTCGTCCGCAAACGGGTTGCAGGCGGGGAGCGGTTTTCAGCAGATCACTTAGGGGATAGCCGAGCGCCAGCAGGGTTGCCAGCGCCAGCAGCAAGTTGCTGACGTTAAACGCGCCCATCAGGCGGCTTTCGATTTCGCCTTCGCCCCAGCTGGAGTCGAAGCGAATGGTCGCCCCGCTGTCGTGGTAATCGACGCTCAGGGTTTTCAG
Organism: Kosakonia cowanii JCM 10956 = DSM 18146; assembly: GCF_001975225.1. Lineage (NCBI taxonomy): Bacteria > Pseudomonadati > Pseudomonadota > Gammaproteobacteria > Enterobacterales > Enterobacteriaceae > Kosakonia > Kosakonia cowanii. The sequence goes on from NZ_CP019445.1 coordinate 403,338, forward strand.
CCAGCGTCCGTGGCAGTCCGGGTTGATATGACCTTCCATTGACACGGCAACTGCATCCGGCAGGTTTGCCAGCCAGCGGCGGCCCACTTCGTCATCGGCGTTGATGATCGCCTGACCATAGTGGTGCGAGGAGAAGAGCAGCCATTTGGCAGCTTCGTAATGGGTCATATCGCCATGATAATCGAGGTGATCGCGGCTTAAATTGGTGAACACCGAGGCGGCGAATTTCAGTGCCGCCACGCGATGCTGAACTAAACCGTGGGAGGAGACCTCCATCGCGGCAAGGGTAGCGCCCTGCTCCGCGAGACCGGCAATCACATGCTGGACATCGACCGCAGAACCGGTGGTGTTTTCCGTCGGCACCACTTTACCAAGCAGGCCGTTGCCGACCGTGCCCATCACCGCGCTGGTTTCGCCGAGCAGCTGGCTCCACTGCGCGAGCAACTGCGTGGTGGTGGTTTTACCGTTAGTACCGGTGACGCCAATCAGGCGCAGCTGGTCTGACGGCTCGCCGTAGAAGCGGCCCGCCAGCGCAGAGAGGCGCTCATTCAGCTGGCTTAAGTAAACCACCGGCACACCGTGCATTTCACGAATTTCACCGTCATTTGCCTCGTCTTTCGCTTCAGCAATAATGGCAGCAACACCTTGCGCAATCGCCTGCGGGATATAACGACGCCCGTCCGCCTGATGACCGACCACCGCCACGAAGAGATCGCCCGAGGCAGCCACACGGCTGTCGAGTGTCATCTCTCGTAGTGCTCGCGCAGGTAGCATCGGTACCCACGGAGCGAGAAGGTCGCGCAAATTACGATCTGCCACCTGATCCCTCGCCTTGATTAATTACAAACTCACTTTTTTCGCCCGTGGTCAGCGCATCCGGCTCGATGTTCATGGTGCGCAGTACGCCGCCCATGATGGCACCAAAGACCGGCGCAGAGACCGCGCCACCGTAGTATTTGCCCGCTTGCGGATCGTTAATGACCACCACCAGCGCAAAGCGCGGCCGGCTGGCAGGCGCGACGCCCGCAGTGTATGCAATGTATTTGTTGATGTAGCGCCCATCCGGCCCGACTTTTTTCGCGGTACCGGTTTTGATCGCGATGCGATAGCCCTTAATGGCCGCTTTTACCCCGCCGCCGCCCGGCAGCGCCACACTCTCCATCATGTGCACCACGGTGCGGACAATGGATTCGTTGAAGACGCGCTCACCCGGTACGGGCGGATCGACTTTGGTAATCGACAGCGGGCGATAGATGCCGTAGCTGCCAATGGTTGCGTAGACTCGCGCTAACTGTAACGGCGTTACCATTAGCCCGTAGCCGAAAGAGAAGGTGGCCCTCTCTATGTCAGACCACCGTTGTTTTTGAGGAAATAAGCCACTGCGTTCCCCGACCATCCCCAAATTGGTCGTTTTTCCCAGTCCAAAACGTGAGTAAGTATCTACTAACGCTGAGGAGGGCATCGCTAATGCCAGCTTGGATACGCCAACGTTACTCGACTTCTGCAGCACCCCGGTAAGGGTCAATTCGCTATAGCGCGCCACGTCTTTGATTTCGTGACCGTTAATTCGGTAAGGCACGGTGTTAAGCACCGTATTCGGGTTAACCACGCCGCGTTGCAGCGCGGTCATTACCACCATGGGTTTCACCGTCGAACCGGGTTCGAAAACGTCGGTGATAGCGCGGTTACGCATCGCGTCTTTGGCGGTGCCGGAGAAGTTGTTCGGGTTATAGGAGGGGCTGTTGGCCATCGCCAGCACTTCACCGGTGTTGACATCCACCAGCACGGCGCTGCCGGATTCGGCTTTGTTAAACGCCACGGCGTTGTTCAGTTCGCGGTAAACCAGCGCCTGCAAACGTTCGTCAATGCTCAGCGCGAGGTTGTGCGCCGCCTGGCTGTCGGTCGAGGAGATATCCTCAATTACGCGACCATAGCGATCTTTACGCACGATGCGCTCGCCCGGCTGGCCGGTAAGCCACTTATCAAAGCTCTTTTCGACCCCTTCAATCCCCTGGCTGTCGACGTTAGTAAAGCCGATCAGGTGAGCGGTCACTTCCCCGGACGGGTAGTAGCGGCGCGACTCTTCACGCAGATGAATGCCGGGAAGCTTGAGTTTTTTGATGTAGTCCCCCAAATCCGGATTGACCTGGCGGGCAAGGTAGATGAAGCGCATCTTCGGGTTAGCGTTGATGCGCGAGGCGAGCTGGTCGAGCGGCATGTTGAGCGCATCTGAGAGCGCTTTCCAGCGGTTATCCAGCGTTACGCCACCTGCGTCATGCAGCTCTTTCGGATCGGCCCAGATCGCTTTTACCGGCACGCTAACCGCCAGCGGACGTCCGGAGCGGTCGGTGATCATCCCGCGCGAGGTCGCCACTTCCTGCACGCGCAGCGAGCGCATGTCGCCCTGGCGCACCAGCATATCGGGGTTGATGATTTGCAGATACGCGACGCGGCCAATCAGGAAGCCGAGCGCCAATAAAATACAGCCGCAAAGCAACGCAAAACGCCAACTTATAAAGTTGGCCTGCTCTTCCTGGCGTTTCGCTTTCACCATCTTCGCCGCGGCTTTCATGCGCTGGGTTGTTCCTTTTTCATCGCTATTTCTGCACCACAATATTTTCCTGTGAAGGATCGACGTGCTGCATCTGCAGCTTCTCGGTAGCAATCCGTTCGACCCGGCTATGATCGCCGAGGGCGTTCTCTTCAAGAATCAGGTTGCGCCATTCGATATCCAGCGCGTCGCGCTCAATCACCAGTTGTTCACGCTGTGCGGTTAACAAACGGGTATGGTGCGCAGTGGTGACGACCGTGATGGCCGTCATGATGATGCAAATGAACAGGCAGAGTGGCAGTTTCCCGAACCGCAAAAGATCGTCGCCGATCACGCCAGGCAAGGCATGGCGCTCGCTGCTTCCTAACGATCCCTTAACTTTGCTGAGGGTCTCTGTCACTCTGCCGATCATGCGTTCGTCCTCTCTGCAATTCGCAGAACTGAACTACGGGCACGTGGGTTTTCCGCCACTTCTTCTTCGCCCGGCATCATTTTTCCTAAGGCTCGCAGTTGACGGCCACCCAGCTTGCTGAGTTGCGCTTCGGTCATCGGCAGCCCGGCAGGAACCTGCGGCCCACGGCTTTGCTCACGCATAAAGCGCTTCACAATGCGGTCTTCCAGCGAGTGGAAGCTGATGACAGAAAGGCGGCCTCCCGGGGCCAGCACATCGAGCGAGTTTTTTAGCGCCTGCTCTATCTCCTCCAGTTCACTGTTCACCCAGATGCGCACCGCCTGGAAGGTACGGGTCGCGGGATGTTTAAATTTATCTTTTATCGGCGTCGCCGCTGCCACCACTTCCGCCAGCGCTTTAGTGCGGGTCATCGGATCGAGGCGATTACGCTCGACGATGGCGCGGGCGATGCGTTTAGCAAAGCGCTCTTCGCCAAAGGTTTTCAGCACCCAGGCGATATCCGCCTCGTCTGCGGTTTGCAGCCACTGGGCGGCAGACTGGCCGCGCGTCGGATCCATACGCATATCCAGCGGGCCATCTCGCATAAAGGAGAAGCCGCGCTCCGGATCGTCAAGCTGCGGTGAAGAGACGCCAAGATCGAGGAGAATGCCGTCAATCTTGCCAATAAGATCGCGCTCGCTGACATAATCAGCGAGTGCAGAAAAGGGTCCATGAATGATGGAGAAGCGCGGGTCATTAATGGTCTTCGCAACTTCAATTGCCTGCGGATCGCGATCGATTGCCAGCAAGCGGCCTTCCGCCCCCAATTGGGAGAGGATCAGGCGCGAGTGTCCACCGCGACCAAAAGTGCCATCAATGTAAATGCCATCCGGACGAATATTCAGGCCGTTAACGGCCTCATCCAGCAGCACCGTGGTGTGTTTAAAATTTTCCATCATCATTAAAGAGACAAATCCTGCAACCGATCCGAAAGTCCTTCGGAACCGGATTGCTCAGCGTCAATATCTTCCCTGACCTGTTGATACCAGGTCGTTTCATCCCACAGCTCAAATTTATTGAACTGTCCGACCAGCATCACTTCTTTGGTTAGCCCGGCGTGCTGCCGTAAGACAGGCGCAATTAATATGCGACCGGCGCTATCCATCTGGCACTCGCTGGCATGCCCCAGCAATAAACGTTGTACGCGCCGCTCAAGCGGGTTCATGCTCGACAGCCGCGACAGTTTTTGCTCGATAATTTCCCATTCGGGCAGAGGGTAAAGCAGCAGGCATGTGTGGCGAATATCAATGGTACAGACCATCTGGCCGGAGGCACTCTCCTGCAGCGAATCCCGATAACGGGTCGGAACGGATAACCGCCCTTTGCTGTCGAGATTGACTAACGTCGCGCCACGGAACATGTCCGGTTTACCCCCGCATGATCATTTCCACCACTTTATCCCACAAAACCCCACCGAGGGAGTTTACGGAGCGGAGGAAAAGCTTGTCAAGCCAGCGCAAAGGCCAACAAGAACAAAAGATCCCTTATTCGTAATGAATATCAGCGTCGGTGAAATAGTGCTCAGCTTACGAGGCAAATTAACGTCATGAATATTTGCAAGAAAAAAGGGGGAAATATAGGGCCCGGGGTTTCAGACCATTCCGTTTCTGTACGCGAAATATAAAGTGTCAGTTTGCGACGCGGGCGGCATTTTAAGGCATAACGGCGCGACTTAACAGCGCCAGATGCAGGTCCTGACGCTAACTTCGTCCCGGTTTCGCTAAGGCGATGATCCCCCAGTAAAAGTGGTTGTTAATTAATCGAATGCGATCAGGAGATGTAACAATTCAATACAGAAATCATCATCAGTAACTTCTTAACGGGTGGTGAGAAATCGGAAGTAAAGAAACTTAAAGAAATAATAAATCAGAGCATCTTCGTAAATTAAGGATTTATCTGAGGAGTTAAATAGCACTATTTCGATTAAGGCGAAATGTTGAAAAGGAAAAGGCAGCTCGCGCTGCCTTAATTGCCTTTATTTATACACGGCTTAATATGCCGCGCCGATAGAGATTACGTCGAATACGGCTCAATCCCGGCTTCGGCTTGCGCGGTTCATCGAGACTTGCCAGCACGATCTCCAGCACCCGCTCGGCAACGTCACGGTGGCGCTGCGCCACGGCCAGCACCGGGCATTGCAGGAAATCGAGCAGTTCATGATCACCAAAGGTGGCTATCGACAGATTGGAAGGCAGCTTGCCGTCGCGGCGCAGCGTTACATCCAGCACGCCCTGCAGCAGCGCGAAAGAGGTGATAAACATCGCTTCCGGCATCTCATTCGTTTCCAGCCACTTTTCAAATAACTGAGCGGCGGCGTCGCGCTCATAGCCATTGGCGTAGAGATACTTCACCTCGCGGGGATCGTCTTTCCAGGCGCTGCGGAAACCCTGCTCGCGCAGGAAGCTTACCGATAGCTCCGGTAGCGCGCCTAAATAGAGCACGCGCTCCGCCGGCATTTTACGCAACTCCGCCGCCAGCATCTCTGAATCCTCCTGATCGGCCCCGACCACGCTGGTGAAGTGCTCACGATCCAGTGCGCGATCGAGCGCGACAATCGGGAAGGCGTCATTCGCCCAGCGCTGATAGAAGGGGTGCTCCGGCGGAAGGGAGGTCGAGACGATGATTGCATCCACCTGCCGTTGCAGCAGATGTTCGATGCAACGCATCTCGTTATCGGGCTGATCTTCAGAGCAGGCGATCAGCAGCTGGTAGCCGCGCTGGCGCGCCTGGCGCTCCAGATAATTAGCAATACGGGTGTAGCTTGTGTTTTCCAGATCGGGAATGACCAGCCCAATCGATCGTGTGCGTCCTGCTCGTAACCCAGCCGCCACCGCGTTCGGGTGGTAGTTATGCTCACGAACGACCGCCATAACTTTCTCAACGGTTTTATCGCTGACACGATACTGCTTCGCCTTTCCGTTAATGACGTAGCTTGCCGTGGTTCGTGAGACGCCGGCGAGCCGGGCGATTTCATCCAGTTTCACAATTGCCCCTTAAAATGATGCGCACCATAACCTTTTTAGGGATATAGGTTAATTTCCATAACATCTAAGCGCAGAAAGGTAACTGCGGCAACCGCTTTTCTCTCTGCTTCCGGCTGATTTCGCAAAAAAAAGCCCGGCATAATCAGCCGGGCTTAAAAATGTGGAACCTTGCTCGCATTAGCGCATGATTTTATCGCCGCGTGATAAACCGACCACGCCGGAGCGCGCCACTTCAACAATCTTCGCTACATCACGAATTGTGGCGAGGAACGCATCAAGCTTGTCGCTGGTGCCGGCGAGCTGAACCGTGTAAATCGACGGCGTGACGTCAATGATCTGCCCGCGGAAGATCTCCGCGTTGCGCTTAACCTCTTCCCGGCCATAGCCGCTGGCCTGGATCTTCACCAGCATGATCTCACGCTCAACATAGGCCACCTGCCCCAGCTCGTTTACGCGCAGCACATCTACCAATTTGTGCAGTTGCTTCTCGATCTGTTCAAGGACCTTTTGATCGCCCACGGTCTGGATGGTCATCCGCGACAGGGTGGGATCGTCCGTTGGCGCGACCGTCAGGCTTTCGATGTTGTAGCCGCGCTGTGAGAAGAGGCCAATAACGCGCGATAACGCGCCCGATTCGTTTTCCAGTAAGACAGACAATATCCGGCGCATAATCAGGTTCTCTCCGTTTTGCTTAACCACATCTCATCCATGCCGCCGCCGCGGATCTGCATCGGATAAACGTGTTCACTTCCATCAACGGTCACATCAACAAAGACCAGTCGATTGTTTTTCACCTGCTCCAGCGCCTCGGCGAGCTTCGCCTCCAGCTCTTCCGGACGGGTAATGCGGATACCAACATGACCATACGCTTCGGCGAGACGGGCAAAATCCGGTAAAGACTCCATATAGGACTGCGAGTGGCGACCGGAGTAGATCATATCCTGCCACTGCTTCACCATGCCGAGGTAGCGGTTGTTAAGGTTGAGAACCAGCACCGGCAGCTCATATTGCAGCGCCGTCGAAAGCTCCTGGATATTCATCTGGATACTGCCGTCGCCGGTGACGCAAATCACCGTCTCGTCCGGCAGCGCCATTTTTACGCCCAGCGCGGCAGGCAAGCCGAAGCCCATCGTGCCGAGCCCGCCGGAGTTGATCCAGCGGCGCGGTTTATCGAAGCGATAATAGAGCGCGGCAAACATCTGGTGCTGACCAACATCGGAGGTGACGTAAGCATCGCCATTAGTCAGGCGCCAGGCAGCCTCAATCACCGCCTGCGGTTTAATGCTTTCGCTTTGCGTGTCATATTTCAGGCACTGGCGCGCGCGCCACTGCTCAATGCGCAGCCACCAGTCGCGGATCTCATCGTGCGGCTGCGAGGCGCGCTCCTGTTCAAGCAACTCCAGCATCTGCTCCAGCACCTGGCGCGCATCGCCAACAATCGGCACATCAGCCTGAACGGTTTTAGAAATAGAGGTGGGATCGATATCAATATGCAGCACGGTCGCGTCGGGGCAGTACTTCAGCAAATTGTTGGTGGTGCGATCGTCAAAACGTACGCCAACGGCAAAGATCACGTCGGCGTGGTGCATCGTCATATTCGCTTCATAGGTGCCGTGCATACCGAGCATGCCGAGCGACTGGCGATGGGAAGCCGGGAAAACACCCAGCCCCATTAATGAGGAGACCACTGGCGCATTCAGCGTTTCAGCCAGCTGGCGCAACGGGGCGTCGCACGAAGAAGTAATGGCCCCACCGCCGACATAGAAGACCGGCTTTTTGGCGGCAACCAGGGTTTGCAGGGCGCGTTTAATCTGCCCTTTGTGCCCCTGTGTGGTCGGGTTATAGGAGCGCATGCTGACCGACTCTGGCCAGAGATAGGGCAGCTTGTTCGCGGGGTTCATAATATCTTTCGGCAGATCCACCACTACCGGACCGGGACGTCCGCTGGCAGCGAGCCAGAACGCCTTTTTTAATACGCCGGGGATATCTTCCGCCTGCTTCACCAGAAAGCTGTGTTTCACCACCGGGCGGGAGATGCCCACCATGTCACACTCCTGGAAGGCGTCGTAACCAATCAGCGAGGTCGCTACCTGACCGGAGAGCACCACCAGCGGGATGGAGTCCATATAAGCTGTCGCGATACCGGTGATAGCGTTTGTCGCGCCGGGGCCGGAAGTCACCAGCACCACCCCTACTTCACCTGTTGCACGCGCCAGCCCGTCTGCCATGTGAACGGCCGCCTGCTCATGGCGCACCAGCACATGCTCGATGCCACCGACGGTATGCAGGGCGTCGTAGATATCAAGTACCGCGCCCCCGGGGTAGCCGAATACCTTCTTTACGCCTTGATCGATGAGCGATCGCACGACCATCTCGGCTCCAGACAACATCTCCATGCTTTGCCTCCAGGCTTACATTTGTCGACTGACGGCAGAACTCATTTCCGCACTGTCGCTCTGTTCAGAACAGGACATCCTGCTTTCTGATTATGAATGGCAGTTACCATAACCGCTCAAAATCTGGCAGGCAATCCGACCTCAGGAGAGGAAAAGCGCCGCTAAAAGCAGAAACAGGAGGTCTTAAATGAAGAGCTGGTGAAAACGTCTGTAATAAGCCGCGACGTTGACCATTGATCGCTGTGATAAGGGAATGTTCAGTAATTCATGCATTTTTAACATCGTGCAGAGATTCGCTGGCAGGATAAATCAGAATAAAATAGTGGTTATATAGATAAAGGCAGAATAAACCGGAAGTCAACCGCCCGGTTTATTCCGCACGCCGCTTAGTGGCTACAGACCGACACCAGCAGCTCCTCCATCCACTGATGCCCCTTATCCCGACCAGCGGATTCGTGCCATGAGAGGCAGCAGGTACGGCTATTGAGCGTAAGCGGCAACGGCAGCGTATGCAGCGCCAGCCCGCTGGCAAAGCGCTCCACCAGCCAGCGCGGCGCAATAGCAACCAGATGGGTTTGAGAGACAACGTTTAATACGCTGGGCAGCGCCATTCCTTGATAGGCAATGCGGTTGCGCTTTTCGACCGTGTCGTACCAGGGCTGGCTGAAAGAGGCGTAGCGCTCCAGCGAAACAACGGCGTGCTGCTCGTTAAACAAGCTGTTTTCCGTCGTCAGGTCAGCGATGCGCGGATGTTGTTGGCTCACCGCCAGCACCATTTCATCTTTAAACAGCGGGACGCAGGAAAACTCCGGACGACGAAATTCTTCATAGCCGATCACAAATTCTATTTCCTGATAGCGCAACTGATGTTCGGTACTGTGATTGAGATCAGATTTAAATATCAGCTTTATATTTGGCGCGACGGTTTTAACATTATTGTAAATAACCGAAGTCAAGAAATTATCGAGTGGACTGCATACGCAAAGATTAAAAATCCGCTCGCTGCTTTGTGGATCAAAACCGGAGCCAGGCAGTTCATTTTGTACCAACTGAAGTGCCTGCCTTATCGCACCAAAAAGCTGATACGAACGTGCAGTAGGTTGAATACCTCGACCATAACGAACAAAAAGTTCGTCGTTAAACATCACCTTAAGACGCGCAACGGCATTACTGACGGCGGGTTGAGACATACCCAACGCATGGGCTGCACGCGTAATGTTTTGCTCCTGCATAACGGCATCAAAAACGGTCAGTAAATTGAGATCAACCGAACGTAATTGTGGCTTCTCGCCGTCATTAACCTTTTGATTATAAATACTTTCCCCGGGAAAATTGCAATCCGTCGTCATGATAAACTCCCTTGACTTGTGTAATAATAATATTCAGGAAGATGATTTATCACGCATATAGCATTATTAGAAGCGCAGTGTGAAAATTTAGGAATATATAAAGCTTACATTTAATTTCCTGGATGAAATTAAAAAAAGCATTACTCAGCCCTGTAATATAAATTAATTTTTAATATTTTCACTTCCATAGCTGTTTTGTAACGATAATCATAAGTCGATTGCCCTACCCACCATTTTCTTTAACATCTCGCCGAAAAGGATTATTAATTCCCCGAACCTTCCCTTCGCTTTTTCTTACGAAAAGTCTTATCAGCACAACAAGCAAGAATGTCGCGATCACGCTAATTAGACAGCAGATTAAACTAAAACAGTGCGCGGAGATTTGCGCTTCACCATCGCCAGTTTTCGCCGGGGGGTTGACATCAAAGTGCGTATCCAGTACCACTAAAAGCATATCGGTTTTCACGGGAGCAAGATTCATGATTCGTCACGTTCGTTTCGCTGGTCTACTACTACTAAACGCATCAACTGTGCGCGGTAGACCGGTGGACGACACTCAGAACTGAATCGTCTTCCTGTTAAGACTAAGAACCCGCGCCTTGGCGCGGGTTTTTTTATGCTCGTAGCGAGGCGGCCAAAGCGAACAAGGATCTAAACCATGAGCCAGCAGCAAGTCGTAATTTTCGATACCACCTTACGTGACGGTGAACAGGCATTGCAGGCAAGCCTGAGTGTGAAAGAGAAGCTGCAGATCGCCCTGGCGCTGGAGCGCATGGGTGTTGATGTAATGGAAGTCGGTTTTCCTGTCTCGTCACCGGGCGATTTTGAGTCCGTGCAGACCATCGCCCGCCAGGTAAAAAACAGCCGTGTCTGCGCTCTGGCACGCTGTGTTGAGAAAGATATTGATGTCGCCGCAGAGTCGCTGAAAGTAGCTGAAGCGTTCCGCATTCACACCTTTATCGCCACCTCACCAATGCATATCGCCACCAAACTGCGCAGCACGCTGGATGAGGTGATTGAGCGCGCAATCTATATGGTGAAACGTGCGCGTAACTACACCGATGATGTGGAGTTTTCCTGTGAAGATGCCGGGCGTACGCCGATTGAAGATCTGGCGCGCGTCGTCGAAGCGGCAATCAATGCCGGGGCGAAAACCATAAATATCCCGGATACCGTGGGCTATACCATGCCCTTCGAGTTCGCCAATATCATCACCGGTCTGTATGACCGCGTTCCAAACATTGATAAAGCCATTATTTCTGTCCACACCCATGATGACTTAGGCCTGGCGGTCGGTAATTCGATTGCCGCCGTGCATGCCGGCGCCCGCCAGGTAGAAGGCGCGATGAACGGCATCGGCGAACGTGCCGGTAACTGTTCATTGGAAGAGGTGATCATGGCGATTAAAGTGCGCAAAGACATTATGAATGTGCACACCCGCATCAATCATCAGGAGATCTGGCGCACCAGCCAGACCGTGGCGCAGATCTGCAATATGCCGATCCCGGCTAACAAAGCGATCGTCGGCACCGGCGCCTTCGCCCACTCCTCCGGCATCCATCAGGATGGCGTGCTGAAAAACCGCGAAAACTACGAAATCATGACGCCAGAGTCGATCGGCCTGAACCAGGTGCAGCTGAACCTGACCTCACGCTCCGGTCGCGCAGCGGTCAAACACCGTATGGAAGAGATGGGCTATCAGGAGAGCGACTACAACCTGGATAACCTGTACGACGCCTTCCTGAAGCTGGCGGATAAAAAGGGTCAGGTCTTTGATTACGATCTGGAAGCGCTGGCCTTTATCAACAAACAGCAGGAAGAGCCGGAGCATTTCCGTCTGGAGTACTTCAATGTGCAGTCCGGCTCCAACGATATCGCCACCGCCTCGGTGAAACTGGCCTGCGGCGAGGAGATCAAAGCCGAAGCCGCCAATGGCAACGGGCCGGTCGACGCAGTCTACCAGGCGATTAACCGCGTCACCGAGTATGACATTGAGCTGGTGAAATATAGCCTGACGGCGAAAGGCCACGGGAAAGATGCGCTGGGCCAGGTTGATATCGTCGTCAATTACAACAACCGCCGCTTCCACGGCATCGGCCTGGCGACGGATATCGTTGAGTCCTCCGTCAAAGCGATGGTCAACGTGCTGAACACCATCTGGCGCGCCGCGGAAGTGGAAAAAGAGTTGCAACGTAAAGCGCAGAACAAAGAAAACAACAAGGAAACCGTGTGATGTCGAAAAGTTACCATATTGCCGTGCTGCCGGGAGACGGCATTGGCCCGGAAGTGATGGCGCAAGCCCTGAAAGTACTGGAAGCCGTGCGCAGCCGTTTCGCAATGCGAATTACCACCAGCCATTACGACGTTGGCGGTATCGCCATCGACCGCCACGGCAATCCGCTGCCGCAGGCGACGGTCGAAGGCTGCGAGCAGGCCGATGCGATCCTGTTTGGCTCCGTCGGCGGCCCGAAATGGGAAAACCTGCCGCCGGCACAGCAGCCGGAGCGCGGCGCGCTGCTGCCGCTGCGTAAACACTTCAAGCTGTTCAGCAACCTGCGCCCGGCCAAACTCTATGCTGGCCTGGAAGCCTTCTGCCCGCTGCGCGAAGATATCGCCGCCAACGGTTTCGATATCCTGTGCGTACGCGAACTGACCGGCGGCATCTACTTCGGCCAACCGAAAGGGCGCGAAGGCAGCGGCCAGCATGAGAAAGCTTACGACACCGAAATTTATCACCGCTTTGAAATCGAGCGCATTGCGCGTATCGCTTTCGAGTCGGCGCGCAAACGCGGCAAAAAAGTCCACTCCATCGATAAAGCCAACGTGCTGCAAACTTCGCTGCTGTGGCGTGAAATCGTCAATGAGATCGCGGGCGAGTATCCGGACATTGAGCTGGCGCATATGTATATCGATAACGCCACCATGCAGCTGATTAAAGATCCGTCCCAGTTCGACGTGCTGCTCTGCTCCAACCTGTTCGGCGATATCCTCTCCGACGAGTGCGCGATGATCACCGGCTCAATGGGCATGCTGCCCTCTGCCAGCCTGAATGAGCAGGGCTTTGGCCTGTACGAACCGGCGGGTGGCTCCGCGCCGGATATCGCGGGCAAAAATATCGCCAACCCAATCGCGCAGATTCTGTCGCTGGCACTGCTGCTGCGCTACAGCCTGAATGCAGACGAGGCGGCAACGGCCATTGAACAGGCCATTAACCGGGCTTTAGAAGAGGGCGTGCGCACCGGCGATTTAGCGCGTGGCGCGTCCGCAGTCAGTACCGATGAGATGGGCGATATCATCGCTCGTTATGTCGCAGAAGGGGTGTAATCATGGCTAAGAGTTTGTACGAAAAGTTATTTGACGCCCATGTGGTCTATGAAGCGCCGAACGAGACCCCGCTGCTCTATATCGACCGCCATCTGGTGCATGAAGTGACCTCGCCGCAGGCGTTTGATGGCCTGCGCGCGCACAATCGCCCGGTGCGTCAGCCGGGTAAAACCTTCGCCACGATGGATCACAACGTCTCAACGCAGACCAAAGATATCAACGCCTCCGGCGAAATGGCGCGTATTCAGATGCAGGAGCTGATTAAGAACTGCAACGAATTTGGCGTCGAGCTGTATGACCTGAACCACCCCTATCAGGGCATCGTGCACGTGATGGGGCCGGAACAGGGCATTACCCTGCCGGGGATGACCATCGTCTGCGGCGATTCCCACACCGCCACACACGGCGCATTTGGCGCGCTGGCGTTTGGCATCGGCACTTCAGAAGTGGAACATGTGCTGGCGACGCAGACCCTGAAACAGGGGCGTGCCAAAACCATGAAGATTGAAGTTAACGGCACCGCCGCGCCGGGCATCACCGCCAAAGATATCGTGCTGGCGATCATCGGCAAAACCGGCAGCGCTGGCGGTACGGGTCACGTGGTGGAGTTCTGCGGCGACGCTATCCGCGCACTCAGCATGGAAGGCCGCATGACGCTGTGCAATATGGCAATTGAGATGGGCGCTAAAGCCGGTCTGGTCGCGCCGGATGAGACCACCTTTAACTACGTGCAGGGTCGTCTGCATGCGCCGAAGGGCAAAGATTTCGACGAAGCGGTCGCTTACTGGAAAACGCTGCAAACCGATGAAGGCGCCCACTTTGACCGCGTAGTTACCCTGCAGGCAGAAGATATCGCCCCGCAGGTCACCTGGGGCACTAACCCGGGCCAGGTGATCTCGGTCACCGAGATCATTCCCGATCCGGCCTCCTTTGCCGATCCGGTTGAGCGTGCCTCGGCGGAAAAAGCGCTGGCCTATATGGGACTGAAACCAGGCGTACCGCTGACCGACGTGGCGATCGACAAGGTCTTTATCGGCTCCTGCACCAACTCGCGCATTGAAGATTTGCGCGCGGCGGCGGCAATTGCCAAAGGGCGTAAAGTGGCGCCGGGCGTGCAGGCGCTGGTGGTTCCAGGCTCCGGCCCGGTAAAAGCACAGGCGGAAGCGGAAGGTCTGGATAAGATCTTTATCGAAGCCGGTTTTGAGTGGCGTCTGCCGGGCTGCTCGATGTGCCTGGCGATGAACAATGACCGCCTGAATCCGGGCGAGCGCTGCGCCTCTACCAGCAACCGTAACTTTGAAGGCCGTCAGGGCCGCGGTGGACGTACCCATCTGGTCAGCCCGGCAATGGCCGCTGCGGCGGCAGTAACCGGTCGTTTCGCTGATATTCGTCATTTGCAGGCTTAAGGAGATCACCATGGCTGAGAAATTTACCCAACATACCGGGCTGGTGGTTCCGCTGGATGCCGCTAACGTCGATACCGACGCCATTATCCCGAAGCAGTTTTTGCAGAAGGTGACGCGCACCGGTTTTGGCGCGCATCTGTTCAACGACTGGCGTTTCCTCGACGATAAAGGCGAGCAGCCGAACCCGGAGTTCGTGCTCAACTTTCCTGAGTACAAAGGCGCGTCGATTTTGCTGGCGCGGGAGAACTTTGGCTGCGGCTCCTCGCGCGAGCATGCGCCGTGGGCACTGACGGATTACGGCTTTAAAGTGGTGATTGCGCCGAGCTTTGCCGACATCTTCTATGGCAACAGCTTTAACAACCAGCTGCTGCCGGTGACACTGAGCGACGAAGAGGTGGATGAGCTGTTTGTGCTGGTGCAGAGCAATCCGGGCATCACCTTTGAGGTGGATTTGCAGGCGCAGGTGGTGAAGGCGGGCGGGAAATCCTACAGCTTTACGCTCGACGCCTTCCGCCGCCACTGCATGCTGAACGGGCTGGACAGCATTGGCCTGACGCTGCAACACGACGACGCCATTGCCGCTTACGAAGCAAAACAACCCGCCTTTATGGGTTGATAGCCTGATGCCGACTGCCGGATGGTTATCCGGCAGTCGGCACGGTGCAGGTTTGTTTGCCGGATGGCGGCGTTGCCTTATCCGGCCTACGGGTAACAATGCAAATGTGAAGACAACCCGCCTTTATGGGGTGATAGCCTGATGCCGATTGCCGGATGGTTATCCGGCAGTCGGCACAGTGCAGGTTGGTTTGCCGGATGGCGGCGTTGCCTTATCCGGCCTACGGGTAACAATGCAAATGTGAAGAGTAGGCCGGATAAGCGTTAGCGCCATCCGGCAATTGAACCGCCGCACCGCGCCTTAAACATCCTTCACCCGGCTGGTGAGCAGCAGCGTCACCACCGACAGCCCGGCAATGCCCCAATAGACCGAACCGTGACCAAAATATTGCGCCAGCGCGCCCTGGATAACGCCTGCCAGAATCACGCCGGTGGAGATACTGTTGGTAAACAGCGTCGTCGCTGAACCTGCCCTGCCCGGCATCAAATCCTGGAACCACAGCATGCCGATCCCGGCGACAATGCCGATAAACACCGCATTGAAAAACTGCAACAGCAGCAGCGCCGTCTGGCTATGGAAAAAGAGCAGGCCGATATAGAACAGCACGCCGGCTGCAACGGCGATCAGCATCATCAACCGCTTACCGAAACGCTTCACGAAATAGCCCGCGAGGATCATCGCCGGGATCTCCAGGCCTGCGGCAGTACCCATCAAAATGCCCGCCAGTTTATCCGGTAACCCCAGCTCAAGGCTTATCCACAGCGGCATATCAATGATGTACATGGTGTTGCAGGTCCACATCAGCGTCGAAGCGATAAACAGCATGCGCACATTGCTGTCGCGCCAGCCGCTTACCTGCGTAACGGCAACGTCGGCGGGCTGCTCAACCCGCGGCACCGACGGTAGCCAGAAGGCAATCAGCACCAGGCTGACAATAAACAGCCCGGCGGCGATAGAGAACATGGCGACAAAGCCATAATTGAGCGCCAGCATAAACGCCAGCGGCGGCCCGATAACCCACGCCAGCGAGAGCTGCGCACGCATAATCGAACTGAACATCACCACTTCCCGCGCCGAGCTGTCGGCGTACTCACGCGCCAGCGCGAAAAGCTGCGGCATCGCGGTGCTGGCAAGCGAAGCCAGCAGCACGCCGCAGGTAATTAAGGTCAGATAGTGACGGTTAAACGCAAACAGCAGCGCGTTACCCACCGCCATCAGGCAGCAGAAGAGGATCAGCTTGCGCCGGTCGCCCTGGCTGTCTGATCGTTTTGCCAGCGCAAGGCTGACGAGGATCCCGGCAATGGCGTTGACGGTATAGAACAGCCCGATCCAGAAGGGCTCTGCGCCCACTTCGCGGCTGAGAAACAGGCTCAGCGTCGGGGCCTGTACCGCACCGGCGACGCCCATCATAAAGGCGACGATCATAAACGCGATGTAGACGCCATTCATGCGGCGTCCCATCGTCATCAACCAAAGCATGGCATTTCCTTGTTGAAAGCGGAAAACAGCGACGCAAGCTTAAACGAAAAAAGCCAGCAAAAACATTTTGCTGGCGGGTGCATTCGCACTTAATACTCAGTCACACATGATTCGGGCGAGTCAGTTTTTCCACACGCGTCGTCATTCCCCACTTCGCTATGCGCCTCCTCGCTTTCATCGCAGAGAAGTATCGGCTTAATATAGGGATAAATAAATTGCTGAGTTTTTGCCGGGAGTTCCTCTTTTATGTCCTCTGGTCGCCTGCAACAACAGTTCATCCGTCTGTGGCAATGCTGCGATGGAAAATCTCAGGAAACTACGCTCAACGAGCTGGCGGAGCTGCTTAACTGCTCCCGCCGCCATATGCGCACCCTGCTCAACACCATGCAGACGCGCGGCTGGCTCACCTGGGAAGCGGAAGCCGGGCGCGGTAAACGCTCGCGCCTCACCTTCCTCTACACCGGCCTGGCGTTACAGCAGCAGCGGGCGGAAGATCTGCTTGAACAGGATCGCATCGATCAACTGGTGCAGCTGGTGGGCGATAAAGCCGCCGTGCGCCAGATGCTGGTGTCGCATCTGGGCCGCAGTTTTCGCCAGGGGCGGCATATCCTGCGCGTGCTCTACTACCGCCCGCTGCGCAATCTGCTGCCCGGCTCGCCGTTGCGCCGCTCCGAAACCCATATGGCGCGGCAAATCTTCAGTACCCTGACGCGCATAAATGAGGAAAACGGGGAACTGGAAGCCGATATTGCTCACCACTGGAAAGCGATCTCTCCCCTGCACTGGCGCTTCTACTTACGCCCCGGCATCCACTTTCACCACGGCCGCGAGCTGGAGATGGCGGATGTTATCGCCTCCCTGCGGCGTGCCAGCGCCCTGCCGCTCTACTCCCATATCCGCGATATCGTTTCCCCCACGCCGTGGACGCTCGACATTCACCTCTCGCAGCCCGATAGCTGGCTGCCGTGGCTGATGGGCCACGTACCGGCGATGATCCTGCCGCAGGAGTGGGAGACGCTGACGAACTTTGCCAGCCAACCGATTGGCACCGGCCCTTACGCAGTGATGCGCAATACCCGCAACCAGCTAAAGATCCACGCCTTTGAGGATTACTTCGGTTTTCGTGCGCTGATTGATGAAGTGAATGTCTGGGTGCTGCCGGATGTTGGGGATGAGACCACCTGCGGCCTGACGCTTGAAGGGCCAACCGAGGGCGAAAAAGCGGTGGAGAGCCGTCTCGAAGAGGGCTGCTACTATCTGCTGTTTGACGCGCGATCCAGTCGCGGCGCGAACCCGGCGGTGCGCGAATGGGTAAGCCGGATCCTTTCGCCAACCAATCTGCTGTGGCACGCCAGCGAACAGAATCAGCGCTACTGGTTTCCCGCCTATGGATTACTGCCGCGCTGGCACCACGCGCGCCCCGGCAGCGGTGAAAAGCCCGCCGGGCTGGAGACGCTGACGCTCACCTTCTACCGCGAGCATAACGAGCACCAGGCGATTGCCCACACCATGAGTACGCTGCTGGCAGAACATGGCGTTAAGTTACTGATTCAGGAGGTCGATTACGATGAGTGGCATCGCGGGGAAACAGAGAGCGATATCTGGCTTAACAGCGCCAACTTTACGCTGCCGCTCGACTTCTCGGTCTTCGCTAACCTCTATGAAGTACCGTTGCTGCAACACTGCATCCCGCGCGACTGGCAGGCGGACGCCGCGCGCTGGCGCGCCGGGGAGATGAACCTGGCGATGTGGTCACAGCAGTTGCTGGCGAGTAAAGCGATTGTGCCGCTGATCCACCACTGGCTTCGCATTCAGGGGCAGCGCACCATGCGCGGGCTGCGCATGAATACCCTCGGCTGGTTTGACTTTAAATCGGCCTGGTTTGCGCCGCCGGATCCGTAATGCTTTCAGATTGTTTACCAAATCATTACAATAGCGCCGTTCTCAACGGGGTGCTGCGCTTCACGCGCGTGCTGAGAAAATACCCGTCGAACCTGATCCGGATAACGCCGGCGAAGGGATTTGAGGCTCTCTCAAAATCCTTTGCCACCCATTTATGAGGTGCAAAGTGTTAAAAAAATCGTTGTCACTGCTGCTGCTGATTGCCGCGCCAGTTTTCGCTAAACCCGTCCTGACCGTCTACACCTACGACTCCTTCGCCGCCGAATGGGGGCCAGGCCCTGCGGTAAAAAAAGCCTTTGAAGCCGACTGCAACTGCGAGCTGAAGTTCGTGGCGCTGGAAGATGGCGTCTCGCTGCTCAACCGTCTGCGGATGGAGGGCAAAAAGAGCAAAGCTGACGTCGTGCTCGGTCTTGATAACAACCTGCTGGAAGCCGCGACCCAGACAAAACTCTTCGCCAAAAGCGGCGTGCCGGATGACGCGGTGAAGGTGCCGGGCGGCTGGAGCAATGAGACCTTTGTGCCGTTCGATTACGGCTGGTTCGCTTTTGTCTATGACAAAACCAAACTGAAAAACCCGCCGAAGAGCCTGAAAGAGCTGGTCGAAAGCGATCAGAAGTGGCGCGTGATTTATGAAGATCCGCGCACCAGCACGCCAGGGCTCGGCCTGCTGCTGTGGATGCAGAAAGTCTATGGCGATAAAGCCCCCGAAGCCTGGCAAAAGCTGGCGGGCAAAACCGTTACCGTCACCAAAGGGTGGAGCGAAGCCTACGGCCTCTTTCTGAAAGGTGAGAGCGATCTGGTGCTGAGCTACACCACCTCGCCTGCCTACCACATCATCGAAGAGAAGAAAGAGAACTACGCGGCGGCGAACTTCAGCGAAGGCCACTATTTGCAGGTTGAAGTCGCGGCGCGTACCGCCGCCAGCAAGCAGCCGGAGCTGGCGGAAAAATTCCTCAAATTTATGGTTTCACCCGCCTTCCAGAGTGCCATCCCAACGGGCAACTGGATGTACCCGGTGAGCAACGTCACGCTGCCCGCCGGGTTTGACCAGCTTGAGAAACCACAAACCTCGCTGCAATTCTCGCCGCAAGAGGTAGCAGCCCAGCGCGCAGCATGGATAGCCTCGTGGCAACGCGCAGTCAGCCGCTAATTCCCGGCTGGCTGCTTCCTGGCCTCACCGCCGCCACGCTGATGGTCGTGGTCGCGGTGGCGGCCTTTTTCGCGCTGTGGCAAAACGCACCTGTCGAAGGGCTCTCCGACTTGTTGTCGGACAGCTACCTGTGGCACGTGGTGCGATTCTCCTTCTGGCAGGCTTTTCTCTCCGCCCTGCTCTCCGTGGTGCCCGCCATTTTTCTTGCCCGTGCGCTCTACCGCCGTCGTTTTCCCGGCCGCCAGTTGCTGCTGCGCTTATGCGCGATGACGCTGATCCTGCCGGTGCTGGTGGCGGTGTTCGGTATTCTCAGCGTCTATGGTCGCCAGGGGTGGCTCGCCGCGCTCTGCCAGACGCTTGGCCTTGAGTGGACCTTTTCGCCCTACGGTTTGCAGGGCATTCTGCTGGCGCACCTCTTTTTTAACCTGCCGATGGCCTCGCGCCTGCTGCTACAGGCGCTGGAGCAGATCCCCGGTGAGCAGCGCCAGCTGGCAGCCCAGCTCGGGATGCGCGGCTGGGCCTTCTTCCGCTTTGTCGAGTGGCCCTGGCTGCGCCGCCAGATCCCGCCAGTGGCAGCGCTGATCTTTATGCTCTGCTTCGCCAGTTTCGCCACCGTGCTGTCGCTGGGCGGCGGCCCGCAGGCAACCACCATTGAGCTTGCCATCTACCAGGCGCTCAGCTTTGATTTTGATCCCGCCCGCGCGGCGATACTGGCGATAATCCAGATGATCTGCTGCCTCGGGCTGGTGCTGTTAAGCCAGCGGATGAGTAGAGCCTTCGCCGTTGGCAGCCATCATATTCAGGGCTGGCGCGACCCGGAAACGCGCTGGTTTAGCCGCATCACCGATACGCTGTTAATTGTGCTGGCACTGCTGCTGATGCTGCCACCGCTGCTGGCGGTGATCGTTGACGGGCTTAATGTCAGTTTGCTGAAGGTGGTGGCAGAGCCGGTGCTGTGGCAGGCGGTGTGGACGTCGCTGCGTATCGCGCTGGTCGCCGGGCTGCTCTGCGTGGTGCTGACCATGATGCTGCTGTGGAGCAGCCGCGAACTGCGCGCGCGCCACCGCACTGCGGCCGGGCAGGCGCTCGAACTGAGCGGCATGCTGATCCTGGCGATGCCGGGGATTGTGCTGGCAACCGGCTTTTTCCTGCTGCTCAACAACACCATCGGCCTGCCCGACTCCGCCGATGGCATCGTGATATTCACCAATGCGCTGATGGCGATCCCCTATGCATTAAAGGTGCTGGAAAACCCGATGCGCGATCTCACCGCGCGGTATGCGCTGCTCTGCCAGTCGCTCGATATTGCCGGTTTTCGCCGCCTGTGGGTGGTGGAGCTGCGCGCGCTGAAACGCCCGCTGGCGCAGGCGCTGGCCTTTGCCTGCGTGCTATCGATTGGTGATTTCGGCGTAGTGGCGCTGTTCGGCAATGAGGATTTCCGCACGCTGCCCTTCTATCTCTATCAGCAAATCGGTTCTTACCGCAGCCAGGATGGAGCCGTCACCGCGCTGATCCTGCTGCTGCTCTGCTTTTTACTCTTCACTGTGATTGAAAAACTACCGGGCCGCCATGCTAAGACTGATTGATGTCACCTGGCTTTACGAACACCTGCCGATGCGCTTTACCCTTGCAGCCGAACGGGGTGAGCAGATTGCCATTCTCGGCCCCAGCGGCGCGGGTAAGAGCACGCTGCTGAACCTGATTGCCGGGTTTATCACCCCGGCGAGCGGCACGATTTTACTCGGCGATGAGGATCATACCCGCACACCGCCCGCGCGCCGTCCGGTGTCGATGCTGTTTCAGGAGAACAACCTCTTCACCCACCTGACGGTGCGGCAGAATATTGCTCTTGGTTTACATCCGGGGTTGAAGCTGAACGCCGCGCAGCGGGAGAAGCTCAATGAGATTGCCGCCACCATGGGGCTGGAGAGCCTGCTTGAGCGACTGCCGGATCAGCTCTCCGGCGGCCAGCGCCAGCGCGTGGCATTAGCACGCTGTCTGGTGCGCGAGCAGCCGCTGCTGCTACTGGATGAGCCCTTTTCCGCGCTCGATCCCGCACTGCGCCAGGAGATGCTCGCGCTGGTGCAGAACGTCTGCCGCCGCCAGCAGTTAACGCTGCTGATGGTGTCGCACAGCGTGGAGGATGCCGCGCGCATCGCCGAGCGCGCACTGGTGGTCGCCGAGGGCCGTATCGCCTGGGATGGCGCAACCGACACGCTGCTTCGCGGCAACGCGCCGGTCTCCGCCCTGCTCGGCATTCAGGCTCAGTGACCGCGGATCACCTTGCCGAGAATATCGAGATAGATTGGCATCAGCGGGTGTTTTGCCAGCATCACTACTGCCGCAATGGCAATCACCATCGTGCCCGGTGCCAGCCAGAGCAGGCGCTGGCGCGGCAGGTAGGCCGTTAAGCGATCGCTGCCCGATTTACCTGCCCGCCACAGCCGCCAGCAGAGCCAACAGGCCAGCCAGAGCACAATCGCCGTCAGCAGCAGCAGCCATTTAAAGCTGCTGCTCTGCATATCGGCAGGAATATCGATCGCCGCGCCAGCGAGGATACCCGGCAGGAAGTAGAAGGGTGGCCACAGCAGGCAGCCAATGATATTCGGCGGTAAAAATTTGCGGATCGGCAGATCGAGCATCCCGGCGACCATCGGCACCAGCGGGCGCGTCGGGCCAACAAAGCGCCCAACCAGAATGGTAAACAGGCTGTGCTCATGCAGCGCATGTTCGGTTTTATCGAGCAGCCCTTTGTGCTTTTTCAGGAAAGACCAGCGGTGTAGCGGTTTCTTAAAGCGCCAGCCGAGCCAGAAGGAGAGCCAGTCACCGAGCAGGCAGCCGACAATGCCCGCCAGCCACGCATGCCAGAAATTAACTTCCCCGCTGCCAATCAACGCGCCGAGCGCCGCCATCATCACCGTGCCGGGAAGGATCAGCCCCACCAGCGCCAGCGACTCAAAAAAAGCGACCAGCGCAATCGCCACCAGCGAGTACATGGCTGACTGGGTAATAAAGTGTTCCAGCAATGCTTCCATAAAGGGTCCTGTTCAGATTGAACGCCGGATTCTGCGGAGCGCCTCCGCCACCGTCAAGCTTTCAATTATCTGAATCTTTACCACTTATGTCAGATTGAAGAACAGATTATTTCCATTCTTTACGCTTCATTCACATCCAGCACGAAACTCGCTCGGGCTGGCACCGGTGCATTTTTTAAAGACGCGAGAAAAGTAGAGCTGATCGTCAAAGCCGACGTTGCGCCCAACGCTGGCAATCGGCATCCGCGTGGTGCTGAGCAGCAGTTTCGCCTGGCTGATGCGCTGATCTTCGCGCCAGCTCAGCACGCTAACGCCAAGCTGCTGGCGAAAGAGATGCGACAGGCGCGACGGAGAGAGACAAACGTGCTGCGCGACGCTGGCGATATCAAAATGGTTATCGGAAAGGTGGTCGCTGATGTACTGGCAGGCATCACGCACGCGGTTATCAAGGGGCGGATTAAGGGATTCGTTAATCGCCTCCATGCGCCGCAGCAGCAGCTGTTCGAGCAGGTTGATCGCCAGATGTTCGGCGTAGCGCCCGGCGCTCTGCCCAGCGTCGATAATTTGCGCGAAAAGGTCGCGAAAACGATCCATATGCGCATCATCCGGGCGGTAAAAACCGGTTTGTGCGAAGAGCGTCGGCCAGTTTAGCCACTCCTGCCAGTAGGCGCGCGGACGGAAGTAGACCCACTGGTGGTACCACGCCTCGGCGTCAGGATGGCGGCCATAGTGGTGAATCTCGCCGGGGGGAAAGAGCAGAATATCGCCGGGGCGGCAGATAAATTGTTTGCCCTGGTTCATCACCACGCCTTCGCCGCGCACCGTCAGGTTGAGGATATAGCCCTTCATCCCCAGCGGTCGGTCAACAAAAAAGTCGAGATAGCTTTCCGATTCAATCGGCGTCAGACCCGCCACCAGGTGCGCGTTAAACGAGTACCCGGGCAGCAGTGGATCATTTTGAGATTCGGCCATAAAACGCATTACTCCCCTACCCGACAAGGAAACCAATTGTCCATATTGTCATTCCCGTTATTTCCCGGCTAATGGCGGGCAGAGCGCGTCAATACTGCTGTCACGCGACGCCGCAAGACAAAAGCGATAAGCCCTTTTTAACGCCTTAAAGCAGGGTCAAAACGGATAACGAAAGTGTCTATAAAGGCGACAGAAATGTCCACATCGAATTTTTGCACGGCGTCACACTTTGCGATGCCATAGCAATTTCGTCCATAAGATTAGCGAATCCTGCCTGACGGTTTTCGCCGCCGATCTCTATCGTTTTTCTAACGGTTATTCTTATGGAGCACTAAGCATGGCAATCACGATTGGCCTCGATTTCGGCAGCGATTCAGTACGTGCGCTGGCGGTAGACTGCACATCCGGGGCGGAGATCGCCACCAGCGTCGAGTGGTATCCGCGCTGGCAGGAGGGCCGTTATTGCGACGCGCCGCATAACCAGTTTCGCCATCACCCGCGCGATTACATCGAATCGATGGAAGCAGCGCTCAAAAGCGTGCTGGCAGAGTTAAGCGACGCCCAGCGCGCAGAGATCAAAGGCATTGGCGTGGACAGCACTGGCTCCACCCCGGCGCCGATTGATGCTGAAGGCCGCGTGCTGGCGCTGCGCCCGGAGTTTGCCGACAACCCGAACGCCATGTTTGTGTTGTGGAAAGATCACACCGCCGTGGAAGAGGCGGAAGCCATCACCCGCCTGTGCCACACCTCCGGTAAAACCGACTACTCGCGCTACATTGGCGGCATCTACTCCAGCGAATGGTTCTGGGCGAAGATCCTGCACGTTACCCGCGCCGACAGCGCCGTGGCGCAGGCCGCCGCCTCGTGGATCGAGCTGTGCGACTGGGTGCCTGCCCTGCTCTCCGGCACTACGCGCCCGGAAGCGATCCGTCGTGGGCGTTGCAGCGCCGGGCATAAATCGCTGTGGCATGAAAGCTGGGGCGGCCTGCCGCCCGCTGCTTTCTTTGATGAACTCGATCCGATTATCAACAAACACCTGCGCTGGCCGCTCTTTACCGAAACCTTTACCGCAGACCGCCCGGTGGGCACGCTGACCGCCGAGTGGGCGCAGCGCCTGGGGCTGCCTGAATCAGTGGTGATCTCCGGTGGCGCGTTTGACTGCCATATGGGTGCCGTCGGCGCAGGCGCACAGCCCAATACGCTGGTGAAAGTGATCGGCACCTCCACTTGCGACATTCTGATCGCCGATAAACAGAGCGTTGGCGACCGCGCGGTGAAAGGTATCTGCGGCCAGGTTGACGGCAGCGTAGTACCGGACTTTATCGGCCTCGAAGCGGGGCAATCCGCCTTCGGCGATATCTACGCCTGGTTTGGCCGCATCCTCGGCTGGCCGCTGGAACAGCTGGCGCAGCAGCACCCGGAACTGAAAGAGCAGATCAAAGCCAGCCAGAAACAGCTGCTACCAGCGCTTACCGACGCGTGGGTGAAAAATCCTTCTCTCGATCACCTGCCGGTGGTGCTCGACTGGTTCAACGGCCGCCGCACGCCAAACGCTAACCAGCGCCTGAAAGGGGTGATCACCGATCTGAATCTTGCCACCGACGCCCCGGCGCTGTTCGGTGGGCTGATTGCCGCCACCGCCTTCGGTGCCCGCGCGATTATGGAGTGCTTTACCGAACAGGGTATTGCCGTTGACAACGTGATGGCGCTTGGCGGCATCGCGCGGAAAAACCTCGGCGTGATGCAGGCCTGCTGCGATGTGCTCAACCGCCCATTGCAGGTTGTCGCCTCTGAACAGTGCTGTGCGCTGGGCGCGGCCATCTTTGCCGCCGTCGCCGCAGAGGTGCACGCCGATATCCCGGCTGCGCAGCAGAAGATGGCGAGCGCCATCGAGAAAACGCTCCAACCTTCGGCACAGGCGCAACAGTTTGAACGGCTCTATCGTCGCTATCAGCAGTGGGCCGTCAGCGCCGAGCAGCACTATCTCCCTTCAGCCGCGACAGTTTCGCCGGCCGCGTTAACCCATTAAGGACACGATCATGACTATTTTCGACAAGTATGAAATTTGGTTCGTTATTGGCAGCCAGCACCTGTACGGGCCGGAAGCCCTGAAGCAGGTGACGCATCATGCCGAGCAGGTGGTTAACGCCCTCAACGCAGAAGCAAAACTGCCCTGCAAACTGACGCTGAAGCCGCTGGGAACCACGCCGGATGAGATTACCGCCATCTGCCGCGATGCCAACTATGACGAGAAGTGCGCCGGGCTGGTGGTGTGGCTGCACACCTTCTCGCCAGCGAAAATGTGGATCAACGGCCTCTCTATCCTCAACAAGCCGCTGCTGCAGTTCCATACCCAGTTCAATGCATCCCTGCCGTGGGACAGCATCGATATGGACTTTATGAACCTCAACCAGACCGCGCACGGCGGCCGCGAATTTGGCTTTATCGGCGCGCGTATGCGTCAGCAGCACAGCGTGGTAACCGGTCACTGGCAGGATAAACAGGCTCATTCCCGCATCGGTGCGTGGATGCGTCAGGCGGTGTCGAAACAGGATACCCGTCACCTGAAAGTGGTGCGCTTTGGCGACAATATGCGTGAAGTAGCGGTAACCGACGGCGATAAAGTGGCCGCGCAGATCAAATTTGGCTTCTCGGTAAATACCTGGGGCGTGGGCGATCTGGTGCAGGTGGTGAATGCGGTGAGCGACGGCGATATCAATGCGCTGGTCGATGAGTATGAGAGCAGCTACCGCCTGACCGCAGCGGCCCAGGTGAACGGCGATAAACGCCAGAACGTAATCGATGCTGCGCGTATCGAGCTTGGCCTGAAACGCTTCTTAGAAGAGGGCGGCTTCCACGCCTTCACCACTACTTTTGAAGATCTGCACGGCCTGAAACAGCTGCCGGGCCTGGCGGTACAGCGCCTGATGCAGCAGGGCTACGGCTTTGCCGGCGAAGGCGACTGGAAGACCGCAGCGCTGCTGCGCATTATGAAGGTGATGTCCGGCGGCCTGAACGGCGGCACCTCCTTTATGGAGGATTACACCTACCACTTTGAGAATGGCAACGACCTGGTGCTCGGCTCGCATATGCTGGAAGTGTGCCCTTCTATCGCTCTCGACGAGAAACCGACGCTCGATGTGCAGTATCTCGGCATCGGCGGCAAGGCCGATCCGGCACGTCTGATCTTCTCCACCAAAACGGGACCGGCGATCAACGCCAGCCTGATCGATCTTGGGGATCGCTTCCGCCTGCTGGTGAACTGTGTTGAAGCGGTGAAAACGCCGCACGATCTGCCGAACCTGCCGGTGGCGAATGCCCTGTGGAAAGCGCTGCCGGATCTCAACACCGCCTCCGAAGCGTGGATCCTCGCCGGTGGCGCGCACCATACCGTCTTTAGCCAGGCGCTGACGCTTGATGATATGCGCCAGTTCAGCGAGCTGCACGGCATTGAGCTGACGGTGATCGATGAAGATACCCGCCTGCCAGCGTTTAAAGATGCGCTGCGCTGGAACGAGCTCTACTACGGCGCTAAACGCTAAGCCTAAGCCCATGCCCGGTGGCACTGCGTTTACCGGGCCTACAAAACCACCACGCCGGATAAGCATCGCGCCATCCGGCAATACAGACAAAACGAACCCGTAGGCCGGATAAGCCACGCGCCATCCGGCAATACAGACGAAACGAACCCGTAGGCCGGATAAGCAACGCGCCATCCGGCAATACAGGAGAAACCGATGCTCGACGATCTCAAACGGCAGGTGCTGGAAGCCAACCTGGCACTGCCAAAACATAATCTGGTCACCCTGACCTGGGGCAACGTCAGCGCCGTCGACCGCACCCGCGGCGTGCTGGTGATCAAACCCTCCGGCGTCGATTACAGCGCGATGACCGCCGAGGATATGGTGGTGGTCGATATCGCCACCGGCGAGGTGGTTGAAGGGACGAAAAAGCCCTCTTCCGATACCCCCACCCACCGCTTGCTCTACCAGGCGTTTCCGACCATTGGCGGCATTGTCCACACCCATTCGCGCCACGCCACCATCTGGGCGCAGGCCGGGCAACCCATTCCGGCGACCGGCACCACCCACGCCGACTACTTCTATGGCGAGATCCCCTGCACCCGCAAAATGCGCGATGAGGAGATCAACGGTGAATATGAGTGGGAAACGGGCAATGTGATTGTCGAAACCTTCGAGAAAAACGGGATCGACGCGGCGCAGATGCCCGGCGTGCTGGTGCACTCCCACGGGCCTTTCGCCTGGGGTAAAAATGCCGATGACGCGGTGCATAACGCCATTGTGCTGGAAGAGGTGGCCTATATGGGCATCTTTAGCCGCCAGCTCAATCCGCAGCTGCCTGCCATGCAGCAAACACTGTTGGATAAGCACTATTTACGTAAACACGGCGCGAAAGCCTATTACGGCCAATAGCTGTATAAAACCACAGCATCACCTACCGAACCAGGCTATAATCTCGCCTGGTTTCGGTTGAGTGAGAGCAAACTGTGGCGCAGGCGCAAGAAGGCTTTATTTTAACCCGTCACTGGCGGGATACGCCCAACGGGACGGAGATCGAACTCTGGCTTGCCACGGATAACGGCCCGCTGCGCGTGGTGCTGCCGCCGCAGGAGTCGGTTGCCTTTATTCCCGCCGAACAGGCCGACAACGCCCGCGCGCTGCTGCGCGATGAGCACAACTGGCGCTTAACGCCCCTCTCCCTCAATGATTTTCACCGCCGTCCCGTAATGGGTCTCTACTGCCGCGCCCACCGTCAATTAATGCGTTTTGAGAAGCTGCTGCGCGAAGGCGGCGTTACCGTCTATGAAGGCGATGTCCGCCCGCCGGAGCGCTATCTGATGGAGCGCTTTATCACCGCTCCGGTGTGGGTCGATGGCGAACCGCGCGGCAATGCGCTGGTCAATGCGCGCCTGAAGCCGAGCCCGCACTATCGCCCGCCGCTGAAGTGGGTGTCGCTGGATATTGAAACCACCCGCCACGGTGAACTTTACTGCATCGGCCTTGAGGGCTGCGGCCAGCGCACGGTCTATATGCTCGGCCCAGAGAATGGTAATGCGCAGGGGCTCGATTTCGACCTTATCTATGTCGCCAGCCGCCCGCAGCTGCTGGAGAAGCTTAACGCCTGGTTTGCCGAGCACGATCCCGATGTGCTGATTGGCTGGAACGTGGTGCAGTTCGATTTGAAAGTGCTGCAAAAGAGCGCCGAGCGCTATCGCGTGCCGCTAACCCTCGGGCGCAACGGCAGCGAGCTGGAGTGGCGCGAGCACGGCTTTAAAAACGGCGTCTTCTTTGCCCAGGCACCGGGCCGCTTGATTATCGACGGCATCGACGCGCTGAAGTCCGCCTTCTGGAGCTTCTCCTCCTTCTCGCTGGAATCGGTATCGCGCGAACTGCTCGGCGAGGGCAAAGCGATCGACAACCCGTGGGATCGCATGGATGAGATCAACCGCCGCTTCGCCGAAGATAAGCCGGCGCTTGCTACCTATAACCTGAAGGATTGCGAGCTGGTGACGCGTATCTTCCACAAGACGGAGATCATGCCCTTTTTGCTGGAGCGTGCGACGGTCAACGGCCTGCCCGCCGACCGCCACGGCGGCTCGGTTGCCGCCTTTAGCCACCTCTATTTTCCGCGCATGCACCGCGCCGGTTATGTGGCACCCAATCTCGGCGATGTCGCACCACAGGCAAGCCCAGGCGGCTATGTGATGGACTCACGTCCTGGCCTCTATGATTCGGTGCTGGTGCTCGATTACAAAAGCCTCTACCCGTCGATCATCCGCACCTTTCTTATCGATCCCGTCGGTCTGATTGAGGGGCTGGCGCAGCCGGATGCGGCGCACAGCACGGAAGGTTTTCTCGGCGCGTGGTTTTCGCGCGAGAAGCACTGCCTGCCGGAGATTGTCGGGCAGATCTGGCACGGGCGCGATGAGGCCAAACGGCAGGGCAATAAGCCGCTGTCGCAGGCGCTGAAGATCATTATGAACGCCTTTTACGGCGTGCTCGGCACTACCGCCTGCCGCTTCTTCGATCCGAGATTGGCCTCGTCGATCACCATGCGCGGGCACCAGATCATGCTGCAAACCAAAGCGCTGATTGAAGCCGAAGGGTATGACGTGATCTATGGCGATACGGACTCCACCTTCGTCTGGCTTAAACATCAGCACAGCGAAGAGGCGGCGGCGAAAATTGGTCAGCAGCTGGTCGACACGGTTAACCGCTGGTGGACTTCCCATCTGCAACAGCAGGGGCTGGAGAGCGCGCTGGAGCTGGAGTTCGAAACCCATTTTTGCCGCTTCCTGATGCCGACCATTCGCGGTACGGATCAGGGGAGCAAAAAGCGCTACGCCGGGATGATTCAGGAGGGCGATACGCAGCGCATGGTGTTTAAAGGCCTTGAGACGGTGCGTACCGACTGGACGCCGCTGGCGCAGCAGTTCCAGCAGTCGCTCTATCTGCGTATTTTTCGCAACGAGCCCTACCAGGATTATGTCCGCGAGACCATCGCCAGCCTGATGGCGGGCGAACTGGATGCGCAGCTGGTCTACCGCAAGCGCCTGCGCCGCCCGCTGGCGGAGTATGAGCGTAATGTGCCGCCGCACGTGCGCGCTGCGCGTCTTGCCGACGAGGAGAACCAGAAGCGCGGGCGCGCGCCGCAGTACCAGAACCGCGGCACCATTAAGTATCTCTGGACGACGAGTGGTCCGGAACCGGTCGATTACCAGCGCTCGCCGCTCGATTACGATCACTATTTAACGAAGCAGTTGCAGCCGGTCGCCGATGGGATCCTTCCTTTCCTTGACGATGACTTTGCTACACTGATGACAGGGCAGCTGGGACTATTCTGACCGTGATGCTGCACGAATCGGTCTATACGAACGAAGTTGGTTCCAGTACCATAGCGCCCTTCCTTTTTCTGGCCCCAAATTTATCCGCCCGCCTGTCGCCAGGCGGTGACGAACTATTGCCTGCAATTAGAGATTAGAGTTCATTTATGCCCTTTACACTTGGTCAACGCTGGATCAGCGATACGGAAAGCGAGCTTGGACTTGGTACTGTCGTTGCGATGGACGCGCGCACGGTCACCCTGCTTTTCCCCGCCACCGGTGAAAATCGCTTGTATGCCCGCAGCGACTCTCCCGTCACGCGCGTCATGTTCAATCCCGGTGACACCATCACCAGTCACGACGGCTGGCAGCTCACCATCGATGAAGTCAACGAAGAGAACGGTCTGCTCGCCTATACCGGTACGCGTCTTGATACCGGGGAGAGCAACGTGGTGCTGCGTGAAGTGCTGCTCGACAGCAAGCTGGTGTTCAGCAAGCCGCAGGATCGTCTTTTCGCCGGGCAGATTGATCGTATGGACCGTTTCGCGCTGCGCTACCGCGCGCGGAAATACCAGAGTGAGCAGTACCGCATGCCGTGGAGCGGCCTGCGTGGGCAGCGTACGAACCTGATTCCGCACCAGTTGCACATTGCCCATGACGTGGGTCGCCGCCATGCGCCGCGCGTGCTGCTGGCTGATGAAGTGGGGCTGGGCAAAACCATTGAAGCCGGGATGATCCTGCATCAGCAGCTGCTGGCGGGTGCCGCCGAGCGCGTGCTAATCGTGGTGCCGGAAACCCTGCAACACCAGTGGCTGGTTGAGATGCTGCGCCGCTTCAACCTGCGCTTTGCGCTGTTTGATGACGATCGTTATGCCGAAGCGCAGCACGATAGCGATAACCCGTTCGAGACCGAACAGCTGGTGATCTGCTCCCTTGATTTCGTGCGCCGCAGCAAGCAGCGTCTCGAACACCTGTGCGATGCCGAGTGGGATCTGCTGGTGGTCGATGAAGCGCACCACCTGGTGTGGAGCGAAAAAGAGGCGAGCCGCGAATATCTCGCCATTGAACAACTGGCCGAGCGCGTGCCGGGCATTCTGCTGCTGACCGCGACGCCGGAACAGCTCGGTATGGAGAGCCACTTTGCGCGTCTGCGCCTGCTCGACCCGAACCGTTTCCATGATTTCGCCCAGTTTGTTGATGAGCAGCAGAACTACCGCCCGGTAGCCGACGCCGTCGCGCTGCTGCTGGCGGGCGAACGCCTGAGCAATGACGATCTCAATATGCTGAGCGAGCTGGTGGGCGAGCAGGATATCGAGCCGCTGCTGCAAACCGCGAACAGCGACCGCGACGGCGCTGCCGATGCGCGCCAGGAGCTGATCGCCATGCTGATGGATCGCCACGGCACCAGCCGCGTGCTGTTCCGTAACACCCGTAACGGGGTCAAAGGCTTCCCGAAACGCGAACTGCACACGGTGAAACTGCCGCTGCCGACCCAGTACCAGACGGCGATTAAAGTCTCCGGCATTATGGGTGCGCGCAAAAGCCAGGAAGAGCGCGCCCGCGATATGCTCTACCCGGAGCAGATCTACCAGGAGTTTGAGGGCGACAGCGGTACCTGGTGGAACTTCGATCCGCGCGTCGAGTGGCTGATGGGCTACCTCACCAGCCACCGCTCGCAGAAGGTGCTGGTGATCTGCGCCAAAGCGGCGACCGCGCTGCAGCTGGAGCAGGTTCTGCGCGAGCGCGAAGGTATCCGCGCGGCAGTGTTCCACGAAGGGATGTCGATTATTGAACGCGACCGCGCGGCGGCCTGGTTCTCGGAAGAGGATAGCGGCGCGCAGGTGCTGCTCTGCTCCGAAATCGGCTCCGAAGGGCGTAACTTCCAGTTCGCCAGCCATCTGGTGATGTTCGACCTGCCCTTCAACCCGGATCTGCTCGAACAGCGTATTGGCCGTCTGGATCGTATTGGCCAGGCGCACGACATTCAGATCCACGTGCCATATCTTGAAAAAACCGCGCAGTCGGTGCTGGTGCGCTGGTATCACGAAGGGCTGGACGCGTTTGAACACACCTGCCCGACCGGCCGCGCCATCTATGACAGCGTACACGGCGAGCTGATTAACTACCTGGCCGCACCGGAAAATACCGACGGTTTTGACGAGCTGATTAAAACCTGCCGCGCGCAGCATGATGAGCTGAAAGCGCAGCTGGAGCAGGGCCGCGACCGCCTGCTGGAGATCCACTCCAACGGCGGCGAAAAAGCGCAGGCGCTGGCTGACAGCATCGCCGAGCAGGATGACGACACCGCGCTTATTGCCTTCGCCATGAACCTGTTTGATATCGTCGGCATTAACCAGGACGATCGCGGCGAGAACATGATTGTGCTGACGCCGTCGGATCATATGCTGGTGCCGGACTTCCCAGGCTTGCCGGAAGATGGCTGTACCATCACCTTTGAGCGTGATGTGGCGCTGTCGCGCGAAGATGCGCAGTTTGTCACCTGGGAGCACCCGATCATCCGTAACGGCCTGGATCTGATCCTCTCCGGCGACACCGGTAGCAGCACCATTTCGCTGCTGAAGAACAAAGCCTTACCGGTCGGTACGCTACTGGTAGAACTGATCTACGTAGTTGAAGCGCAGGCACCGAAGCAGCTGCAGCTTAACCGCTTCCTGCCATCGACGCCGATCCGCCTGCTGGTGGATAAAAACGGTAACAACCTCGCCGCGCAGGTGGAGTTTGAGACCTTTAACCGTCAGTTGAGCGCGGTAAACCGCCATACCGGCAGCAAACTGGTCAACGCCGTACAGCAGGAAGTGCATACCATTCTGCAAAAAGGTGAAGCCCAGGTGGCTGATGCCGCGAAGGCGCTGATTGAAGCTGCGCGCCGCGAAGCCGATGAGAAGCTCTCTGCGGAGCTGGCGCGTCTGGAAGCGCTGAAAGCCGTCAACCCGAACATTCGTGATGACGAACTGGAAGCGATCGAGAGCAACCGGCTGCAGGTGATGGAGAGCCTGGCGCAGGCCAGCTGGCGTCTGGACGCGCTGCGTCTGATTGTCGTCACGCATCAATAAACGGAGCCCGCAATGGTGATGGAGCCCTACAACCCGCCGCAGGATCCCTGGCTGGTCATTCTCTATCAGGATGAGCACATTATGGTCGTCAACAAGCCCAGCGGCTTGTTGTCGGTACCGGGCCGTCTTGATGAGCACAAAGACAGCGTGATGACGCGCATTCAGCGCGACTATCCGCTGGCGGAATCGGTGCACCGGCTGGATATGGCCACCAGCGGCGTGATTGTGGTGGCACTCACCAAAGCGGCCGAGCGCGAGCTGAAACGCCAGTTCCGCGAACGCGAACCGAAAAAGCAGTACCTGGCGCGCGTCTGGGGTCACCCGGAAAACGCGGAAGGGCTGGTGGATCTGCCGCTGATTTGCGACTGGCCAAACCGGCCAAAGCAGAAGGTCTGTTTTGAAACCGGCAAGGCGGCGCAGACGGAGTATGAAGTGCTGTCGTATGACGAGGATGGCAGCGCGCGGGTGCGTCTGAAGCCGATTACCGGCCGATCGCATCAGCTGCGGGTGCATATGCTGGCGCTGGGTCATCCGATTCTTGGCGACCGCTTTTATGCGACGCCAGACGCGCTGGCAATGGCGCCGCGTTTACAGCTCCATGCCGAAATATTGACCATTACCCATCCGGCGTTTGGCAACAGCATGACGTTTAAGGCACCGGTGGATTTTTGAGAACGCGCCCCGATCTTGCGGTCGGGGACGTTTTTATTAGCGAAACCCTTTCTGTTCGCGAATCAGTTCGTAGGCTTTCTGGATGTCCTGCGCTTTCTGCTTCGCCATCTCCATCATCTCCGGCGGTAATCCTTTCGCCACCAGTTTGTCCGGGTGATGCTCGCCCATTAAGCGGCGATAGGCGCGTTTAATGGTTGTCGCATCGTCGGTGGCTTTCACCCCCAGCACGTTGCAGGCATCTTCCAGCGTCGGGCCGCGTTGCGACTGCTGCCATCCGCCACCGCCCGCCTGCTGCTGCGAGTTGTTAAAGCCGCCGCCAAACTGCGCCCCGCCCTGCATCATCAGCAGGAACTGATCGAACTGCTGGCGAGAGATGCCCAGTTCTTCGGCAATGACGTACAGAACCTGGCGTTCACTCGGGTGAAGCGTACCGTCAGCAAACGCGGCCTGGATTTGAATTTCCAGAAACATCCTAATCAAATCAAAGCGGCCGAAACAGACGCTGCGAAACTGACGCATCTTGTCGCGTAACGGGTAGTTATCCGTTTTACCGACGCGAAACGCGTGCTGCGCCGCGGTGCGCGACTCGCCGTGCAGGTTCAGACGATCCATAAACAGGCTGGCGACCTGAATATCCGCTTCCGTCACGCGCCCCTTCGATTTGGTTAAATGCCCCATAACCTCAAAGGTGGTGGCAAAAAAGAGCGTCTGGCGCTCGCGCTGGTTGGCAAACCACGCCATTTTACGGCTGCGCGATTTGTCAAAAAGATGCCCAATAATCAGCCCCAGCACGGCGCCCCAAAAGCCGCCGCCTACGAAAAGGGCAACGACCACTCCAACCACTTTCCCCCAATACTGCATATACTCCCCAAATCGTCATGCCGTCGGCTAAAATTTGCTTTATCATACCCGTCATTCTATGCCGTGCACAGGCGCAGGCTCTCCTTCTGGCTCGAACGCGGGCAGGATTAAAACTAGCGTTGCAAAGGCGAGTAAGTTAGTCTCAGACCGTTTGCCAGCGTAAAGCCACAGATGACGGAACAACACATAAAACGTATGAAAAAACGTATCCCCACCCTCCTGGCCACCATGATTGGCTACGCCCTTTACAGTCAGCAGGGTATGGCAGCCGATCTTGCCTCGCAGTGTATGCTTGGCGTTCCCAGCTATAACCGCCCCCTGATTAAAGGCGATACCAATAACTTACCGGTAACGATCAACGCCGATCATGCTAAAGGCAACTACCCTGACGACGCCGTTTTTACCGGTAATGTCGATATTAATCAGGGTAATAGCCGCATGCAGGCCGATGAGGTGCAGGTTCATCAACAGCAACCGGAAGGTCAGACGGAACCTGTACGAACGGTGGATGCGCTCGGTAATGTGCACTATGACGACAATCAGGTCATCCTGAAAGGTCCGAAAGGTTGGGCGAACCTCAACACCAAAGATACCAATATCTGGGACGGTAACTACCAGATGGTGGACCGCCAGGGGCGCGGTACAGCCGATCTGATGAAACAGCGCGGCCAGAATCGCTATACCATTCTGGACAACGGTACCTTTACCTCCTGTCTGCCCGGCTCCAATACCTGGAGCGTTGTCGGCAGCGAGGTGATTCAGGATCGCGAAGAGCAGGTTGCTGAGATCTGGAACGCCCGCTTTAAGCTCGGCCCGGTTCCGGTCTTCTACAGCCCTTATATGCAATTGCCGATCGGCGATAAGCGCCGTTCAGGTTTCCTGATCCCGAACGCCAAGTACACTACCAGCAACTATTTCGAATTCTATCTGCCCTACTACTGGAACATCGCGCCCAATATGGATGCGACGATCACGCCGCACTATATCCACAAGCGCGGCAACACCCAGTGGCAGAATGAGTTCCGCTACTTGTCGCAAGCCGGCCAGGGCCTGATCGAGTTCGACTACCTGCCATCAGATAAAGTCTACGAAGACGAATACCCAAAAGAGGGCGATCGCCATCGCTGGCTCTTCTTCTGGCAGCACAGCGGTGTAATGGATAAAGTGTGGCGTTTTAACGCGAACTACACCAAAGTGAGCGATCCGCGCTATTTTAACGACTTCTCGTCAAAATATGGTTCCAGTACCGACGGTTACGCCACGCAGATCCTGAGCGTCGGCTATGCGGTTCAAAACTTTGACGCTACGGTCTCCACCAAGCAGTTCCAGGTGTTTAACCGTAACAACAGTAACTCCTACTCTGCGCAGCCGCAGGTGGACGTGAACTGGTACCATAACGATCTTGGTCCGTTTGATTTCCGCATGTATGGCCAGGCGGTCAACTTTGTTAACACCAACAAAAATAACCCAGAGTCAACGCGTCTGCATCTGGAGCCGACCTTAAGCCTGCCGGTTTCTAATGGCTGGAGCAGCCTCAATACGGAAGTTAAACTGCTGGCGACCCACTACCAGCAGACCAATGTCGACACCTATAACACCCGTAACGGTACCGATTACCGCGACTCAGTAAACCGCGTTATGCCGCAGTTTAAAGCCGACGGTAAGCTAGTCTTTGAGCGTGATATGGATTGGGCGGCGGGCTACACCCAGACACTGGAGCCGCGCGCGCAGTACCTCTACGTACCGTACCGCGATCAGAGCCATATCAATAACTACGACTCCTCCCTGCTGCAGTCGGACTACAGCGGCCTGTTCCGTGACCGTACCTACGGCGGTCTCGACCGTATCGCGTCAGCAAACCAGGTTACCACCGGTCTTACCACGCGTATTTATGATGATGCGGCGGTTGAACGTTTTAACGTTTCTGTTGGTCAAATCTACTATTTCACCGAGTCCCGTACCGGTGATGACAATATCAACTGGGAGAAAGACAACAAAACCGGTTCGCTGGTATGGGCGGGCGATACCTACTGGCGTATCTCCGACCGTTGGGGCCTGCGCGGCGGGGTTCAGTACGATACGCGTCTGAACAACATCGCCAACAGCAGCTCTGCGCTGGAGTACCGCCGGGATCAAGACCGTCTGTTGCAGCTGAGCTACCGTTACGCAAGCCCGGAGTATATCCAGGCTACGCTGCCGAACTTTGCCAAAGCTGAGCAGTATAAAAACGGGATTTCGCAGGTGGGCACCGCCGCAAGCTGGCCGATCGCCGATCGCTGGTCTCTTGTTGGCGCGTACTATCTTGATACCAATACCAGTAAGCCTGCGGACCAGATGGTTGGTGTGCAGTACAACTCCTGCTGTTATGCGATTCGCCTCGGTTGGGAACGTAAGCTTAACGGCTGGGAGAACGATCAGAGCAAGTATGAAAAAGTTATCGGTTTCAACATTGAGCTTCGCGGCCTGAGTTCCAACTATGGCCTGGGTACGCAAGAGATGCTGCGCTCGAACATCCTGCCGTACCGTAGCTCACTGTGATCTGTTTGATTTGCAACGTAATCCGCACTGCGGTTAATTGAAATGGAAAAGGTATGAAGAACTGGAAAACGCTGCTTCTCGGTATCGCTATGGTTGCGAATACCAGTTTTGCCGCGCCTCAGGTTGTCGATAAAGTCGCCGCCGTGGTGAATAACGGCGTCGTGCTCGAAAGTGACGTTGATGGTTTGATGCAGTCCGTCAAAGCGAATGCTGGCCAGGCAGGTCAACAGTTGCCGGATGACAAAACCCTGCGCCATCAGATCCTGGAGCGTCTGATCATGGATCAGATCATTTTGCAGATGGGCACGAAGATGGGCGTCAAAGTGACTGACGAACAGCTCGATGCCGCTATCGCGGATATTGCGAAACAGAACAACATGACGATGGATCAGATGCGCAGCCGTCTGGCCTACGACGGGATGAATTTCAGCACCTATCGTAATCAGATCCGCAAAGAGATGATCATCTCCGAAGTGCGTAACAGCGAAGTGCGTCGCCGCGTGACCGTGCTGCCGCAGGAAGTGGAGTCGCTGGCACAGCAGGTTGGCAATCAGAACGATGCCAGCACCGAGCTGAACCTGAGCCACATCCTGATCCCGCTGTCAGAAAACCCGACCTCCGCACAGGTTAACGAAGCAGAAGCCCAGGCGCGCTCTATCATAGAGCAGGCGCGTAACGGCGCTGACTTTGGCAAGCTGGCAATCACCTACTCTGCCGACCAGCAGGCGCTGAAAGGCGGCCAGATGGGCTGGGGCCGTATTCAGGAGCTGCCGAGCGTCTTCGCTCAGGCGCTGAGCACGGCGAAAAAAGGCGACGTGCTGGGCCCAATTCGCTCCGGTGTCGGTTTCCACATTCTTAAAGTGAACGATCTGCGCGGTCAGTCGAAGAGCATCTCCGTGACCGAGGTGCATGCCCGTCACATCCTGCTGAAGCCGTCGCCGATCATGACTGATGACCAGGCGCGCACTAAGCTGGAAGAGATTGCTGCCGATATTAAGAGCGGTCGCACCACGTTTGCTAATGCGGCGAAAGAGTTCTCTCAGGATCCGGGTTCAGCCAACCAGGGCGGCGACCTCGGCTGGGCGGCAGCGGATATCTACGATCCCGCTTTCCGCGATGCGCTGATGAAGCTGAAACGCGGCCAGATGAGCGGCCCGGTGCACTCCTCCTTCGGCTGGCACCTGATCGAAATGCTCGATTCGCGCAACGTCGACAAAACCGATGCCGCGCAGAAAGATCGCGCCTACCGGATGTTGATGAACCGCAAGTTCTCTGAAGAGGCGGCAATCTGGATGCAGGAACAACGCGCCAGCGCTTACGTCAAAATTCTGAGCAACTGATGAACACGCAGCGCATCGTTATCACTCCCGGCGAACCCGCCGGGATTGGCCCGGATCTGGTGGTGCAGCTCGCCCAGCGCGACTGGCCGGTTGAACTGGTAATCTGTGGCGATGCGACGCTGTTAACCGACCGGGCAGCCCTGCTCGGTCTGCCGCTTACGCTTCGGGAGTACGCTCCCGGGCATGCAGCGGCGCCGCAACAGGCCGGAACCCTTACCCTGCTGCCCGTTGCGCTCAACGCGCCGGTTGTCGCTGGTCGTCTTAATCCGCAAAACGGTGCTTACGTCGTCTCTACCCTTGCCCGCGCCTGCGATGGTTGCCTGAACGGCGAATTCGCCGCGCTGGTCACCGGCCCGGTGCATAAAGGGGTGATCAACGATTCGGGTACGCCCTTTACCGGGCACACAGAGTTTTTCGAGCAGCGCGCTCACGCCGACAAAGTGGTGATGATGCTGGCAACGGAGACGCTGCGCGTGGCGCTAGCGACGACGCACCTGCCGCTCCGGGAGGTTGCAGATGCCATCACGCCCGATCTGCTGCGTGAAGTTATCACCATCCTGCACGGCGATTTACGGCAGAAGTTTGGTATTGCCTCTCCGCATATTCTGGTCTGCGGCCTCAACCCCCACGCGGGTGAAGGCGGCCATATGGGCACGGAAGAGATCGATACCATCATTCCGCTGCTGGAAGCGATGCGTCACGAAGGCATGAACTTGAGCGGTCCGCTCCCGGCAGACACGCTGTTTCAGCCGAAATACCTCGATAACGCCGACGCGGTGCTGGCGATGTACCACGATCAAGGCCTGCCCGTGCTAAAATACCAGGGCTTTGGCCGCGGGGTGAATATTACCCTCGGTTTACCTTTTATTCGCACCTCCGTCGACCACGGTACCGCCCTTGAACTGGCGGGAAAGGGAACCGCGGAGGTCGGCAGTTTTATTACGGCGCTTAATCTCGCCATCAAGATGATTGTTAATACTCAATGAATACTCGCGTCCATCAGGGCCACTTAGCCCGCAAGCGCTTCGGGCAAAACTTCCTCCACGACCAGTTCGTGATCGACAGCATCGTTTCCGCCATCAACCCGCAAAAGGGTCAGGCCATGGTCGAAATCGGCCCGGGTCTTGGCGCGCTGACCGAACCGGTCGGCGACCGTCTGGATAAAATGACGGTTATCGAGCTTGACCGCGATCTGGCGGCTCGTCTGCAAACGCATCCGTTCCTCGCACCAAAGCTGACGATTTATCAGCAGGATGCGATGACCATGAACTTCGGCGAGCTGTCGCAAACCCTCGGCCAGCCGCTGCGCGTTTTCGGCAATCTGCCCTACAACATCTCGACACCGTTGATGTTTCATCTGTTTAGCTATACTGATGCCATTGCCGACATGCACTTTATGTTGCAAAAAGAGGTGGTAAACCGCCTGGTTGCAGGGCCGAACAGTAAAGCGTATGGACGACTGAGCGTAATGGCGCAGTACTATTGCCAGGTGATCCCGGTGCTCGAAGTGCCGCCGACCGCCTTCGCACCGCCGCCAAAAGTCGATTCCGCCGTGGTGCGCCTGGTGCCGCATACCACTATGCCGCACCCGGTAAAAGAGGTTCGCACCCTGAGCCGCATTACTACCGAAGCGTTCAACCAGCGCCGTAAGACCATTCGTAACAGTCTCGGCAATGTGTTTACCGTCGACGTGCTTTCATCGTTGGGTATCGATCCGACGATGCGCGCAGAAAATATCTCTGTTGCGCAGTATTGTCAGTTAGCCAACTATCTGACGGATAATGCGCCGCCGAAGGAGAGTTAACCCATGATCAATTCGCCCCGCGTCTCTGTGCAGGTTCAAAGCCTCTATATCGAATCACAG
Organism: Kosakonia cowanii JCM 10956 = DSM 18146; assembly: GCF_001975225.1. NCBI lineage: Bacteria > Pseudomonadati > Pseudomonadota > Gammaproteobacteria > Enterobacterales > Enterobacteriaceae > Kosakonia > Kosakonia cowanii. Next base: position 444,146 of record NZ_CP019445.1, read on the forward strand.
TCGCAACCCGACCATGAACGCTATGTCTTTGCTTACACCGTCACCATCCGGAACCTGGGGCGAAGCGCCGTCCAGTTGCTAAGTCGCTACTGGTTGATCACCAATGGAAATGGCCGCGAAACGGAAGTGCAGGGTGAAGGTGTGGTCGGCGAGCAGCCCCATATCGAGCCAGGCGGCGAATTTCAGTACACCAGCGGCGCGGTGATCGAAACGCCGCTGGGCACCATGCAGGGCCATTACGATATGGTCGATGCGCAGGGTAACCCCTTCCGCGTCGCTATCCCGGTCTTCCGACTCGCCGTTCCAATAGTGATCCATTAATCAATGTCTACATACTTTATTGGCGACGTTCACGGTTGCTTTGATGAACTGATCGCGCTGTTAAACCAGGTGGAGTTTTCACCGGAAAAAGACACCGTATGGCTGACCGGCGACCTCGTGGCGCGCGGCCCTGGCTCGCTCGACGTGCTGCGCTACGTCAAATCTCTTGGCGACAGCGCGCGCATTGTGCTCGGCAATCACGATCTGCATCTGCTGGCGGTCTTTGCCGGCATCAGCCGCAATAAGCCAAAAGATCGGCTTAACCTGCTGCTGGAAGCGCCCGACGCCGACGAGCTGATTAACTGGCTGCGCCGCCAGCCGCTGCTGCAAGTCGACGAAGAGAAAAAGGTGGTGATGGCCCACGCCGGGATCACGCCACAGTGGGATCTCGACACGGCGAAAAGCTGCGCCCGCGATGTCGAAGCGGTGCTGGCGAGCGACTCCTATCCGCTGTTCCTCGATGCGATGTATGGCGATCTACCAAACCACTGGTCACCGGAGCTAAGCGGCCTTGCACGTTTACGCTTTATCACCAACGCGTTTACGCGCATGCGTTACTGCTTCCCGAACGGGCAGCTGGATATGTACTGCAAAGATACGCCGCAGAACGCGCCGGCACCGCTGAAACCCTGGTTCTCAATTCCGGGTCAGGTTGCGCAGGCGTACAGCATCGTCTTCGGTCACTGGGCATCGCTGGAAGGGGAAGGCACGCCGGAGGGGATTTACGGGCTGGATACGGGCTGCTGCTGGGGCGGGGATCTCACCTGCCTGCGCTGGGAGGATAAGCAGATCTTCACCCAGCCATCGAATCGCCAGATGGATCTGGGTGATGGGGAAGCCATCGCCTCCTGAAATGAAAATCCCCGGCATGCCGGGGATTTTGCTATTAGCGACGCTCGAGAATTTCGAAGCAGTAGCTGTGTGAATTCTGCGCGTCCGCGTCGTGGAATTCACTGAAGACCGAGTCCCACTCGTCCGGATCGTAATCCGGGAAATGGGTATCGCCCTCCACTTCCGCATCAATGTGCGTCAGGTAGAGGCGCTGTGCTTTCGGCAGGAACTGCTCGTAGACGCGTCCGCCACCGATCACCATGATCTCCTGCGCATCGCCGCACGCCGCCAGCGCATCTTCAACGGATTTCACCCACTCAACGCGATCGTCGGTGCCTGGCTGGCTGCTGATGACAATGTTTTTACGCCCCGGCAGCGGGCGACCGATGGATTCCCATGTCAGGCGGCCCATCACAACAGGTTTGTTTAAGGTGTTGCGCTTAAACCAGGCGAGATCGGCAGGGAGATCCCACGGCATGGCATTCTCCATACCGATGACGCGATCCACTGCTAACGCCGCAATCAGACTGATCATTCATTCATTTCCTGGATGCAAAAAATTGTCGCCACTATACGGAAAGCACAATCTTTCGTCGACGGTGCGCAAGGTAAAGAAGAAGAAAAATTTCTGTTCTGCTGGCGGTGACCCTGCACATCTTCGCACCGCCAGCTTTCCATGCCTGATCTATCAAGCCGTTAGCCGTCAAGCAGCCTTAACAGGCCACGCGATCAGGGCTGCGGTTTTACCGCGGGCCCATCTGCCGGATCGTCAGTATGTCTTCCCTCTTCCGTTCCCTGCCAGCCATGGCGCTGCGTGACGGAGAGATGCGCACGATCTTCGGCGATAATCTCCGTCAGCATGGCGCTGGTGCGTTTAAACACCGCAACGCGCCCCTGGCCGCCATCTTCCGCATTTGCCATCTCTTCAATCATGTCGTGATTAAAGCGGCGGAAGCGATCGGCGCGCTCACGCGCCTCATAGGCACCCAGCCCCAGCCCTTCAAGCGCCAGACGGCCGGTTTTCAGCGCCGCTTCGAAGGTCTCACGTTCAGGATCCTCAACGCCCATCTGACGCAGGCGAATGTAGTGATCGACATCGCGGGCGCGGGCAATAATGCGCAGGTGCGGGAAGTGCTCTTTCGCCAGCTCCGTTAAGTGCAGGCTGGCTTCGGGATCATCAATTGCGTTGATCAATACTTCCGCCCGCGCCGCGCCCGCAGACTCCAGCAGATCGACGCGGGTCGCGTCACCGTAGAAGACCTTCATGCCAAACTTACGCAGCGTCTCGATATGGTCGGGATCGTGATCGAGGATCACCATCTTCACGCCGCTGGAGAGCAACAAGCGCCCTGAGATCTGCCCGAAGCGGCCAAAGCCGGCGACAATCACCCGCGCCTCCTCTTCATCGATCGCATCGGCTTCCTGCTCACGATCGCCGCCGCCCGCCTCCAGACGCGCGAGCAGCACCAGCAGCAGCGGCGTTGCTGCCATCGACAGCGCCACAGTGAGGGTTAAGGCTTTTGCCCATTCGCTGTCCAGCACCTGCGCCGTCTGCGCCGCGCCAAATACCACGAAAGCGAACTCACTCCCCTGCCCCAGCAGCGCCGCAAACCACCAGCGCTGCTTACGCGGCACCGTTAAAGGACGCGCGATCAGCCACAGCACAGCGGTTTTAATCACCAGGAATCCGCCCAGCATCAGCAGAATGCGCAGCGGATGGCTCACCAGCGTGCCGAAATCGATCGACATGCCAACGCCGATAAAGAAGAGCCCGAGCAGCAGCCCTTTAAACGGCTCGATATCGCTCTCCAGCGCGTGGCGATACTCGGAGCTGGCCAGCAGCACCCCGGCGAGGAAGGCGCCCATCGCCATCGATAACCCGGCCTCTTCCAGCAGCAAACCGAAACCGAAGACCAGCAGCAGCGCCACGGCGCAGAAGACTTCGCGCAGTCCGGAGCGGGCAACAAAACGCAGCGCCGGGCGCGCGACATAACGCCCAATCAGCACCACCAGCGTTAGCGCCGCCACCACTTTCAACGCGGATAATAGAAAGGCGCTGAGAGTCATCGCTCCGCCACTGGCGGCCAGCAGCGGGATCATCGCCACCAGCGGAATGGCGGCGATATCCTGGAACAGCAACACTGAAAAGGCGCTGCGCCCCATCTGCGAGGCGGTCAGGTTCCGCTCATTCATCGCCTGCATGGCGATAGCGGTCGATGAGAGCCCCAGCGTCAGGCCAATCAGCAGCGCCACCGGCCACGGCAGGCCGAGCAGCAGACAGAAGCCCCCAAGCAACAGGCCACAGCTGCCCATCTGCAATGCGCCGCCGCCAAACACCGAGGCGCGTAATTTCCATAACCGCTGCGGATCAAGCTCCAGGCCGATGATAAACAGCATCAATACCACGCCAATTTCGGCGAAGTGCAGAATAGACTCCGCATCGGTGACCAGCCGTAACCCCCACGGGCCGATAATCCCGCCGGCAATCAGGTAACCAAGCACTGAACCGAGCCCGAGGCGCATGGCGATTGGCACCACCAGCGCCGCCGCGCCCAGGTAGATCAGCGCCTGAATCATTGAGTGACTATCCACGCTGCACCTCCAGCCATGTCTGCAAACGCTGTTTATATTGCCGTGCCTGCGCCTGCAGGGTTTCGTCATCGCAGACAAAAGTGCGGTGAATGGCAAAAGGCGGCAGCCAGGTTAGCCCGCAATAAAGCGCCGTGGCCTGCAAAGGCTGAGCCAGCACTTCAAAACCAGGGTGCTCACCCAGATCAAAATGGTGCTCGCCGCCGCCGGTGGTCACCGCCCACATAATGCTTTTGCCACGCAATGCGGTGCCGCCGTGACCATATGCCCAGCCGTGAGCCAGCACTTTATCGATCCAGAGTTTGAGTAACGGCGTGACGCTATACCACTGCATCGGGTGCTGCCAGATGATGAGATCGGCACGCGCCAACGCCTGCTGCTCGGCGGCAATGTCGATATTGAAATCGGGATAGAGGTCGTAAAGGGAGCGGATCTCCACCTCATCCATTGTCCCGACCTGCTCAAGCATCTGCTTATTAGCATGGGAGTGTTGCGGATAGGGGTGGGCGTAAATAATAAGGATCATCGATTACCTGTTTCACTGACAATTTTCAAAGAGTGTAGACAGTTAATCGATTGGCTAACAGTAGCAATCTGTAGGGGAATTCAGAGGGGGGTCGTGCGGCGGCGAAAGCCACCGCACGCTAAGCGTGGCGAATTAGTTATTCAGCTCGCTCATCCCTTTAACCTGGTCACGGTTGATCTGCTGCGTTTTGCCGGTTTCGGCATTTTTAATGGAGACCATGCCGGTATCTTTGTCTACCTGCGGCTTGCCGTCGGTAACGATAGTTTTGCCATCGGTCGTCTCTACAGCCTGGTTTGAAGAACAACCAGCAACGGTGAACAGCGCAGCGGCAGTCATTACGGATGTGAGCAGAAGTTTAGTTTTCATGGTTCTCTCCCTGTTTTGCAGTGAATTTTAGGCTTCTTGGGAGTAAGTGTAGGGTAACTCGCTGAGGTATGAGGAAAATACAGAACACTCTGAAGGTGGGGAATGCAGGAAGGTTAGCGTAGGCCTGATAAGCGAAGCGCCATCAGGCATTATTGCCGGATGGCGGCAACGCCTTATCCGGCCTACAAATACAAAAAATTCGGGCCGGTAAACCGGCCCGTTCTGTTACTTGCTGATCTGCGCGTGCATCTCCTGCACGGAGGTCACCTTCTCGGTGGCGTCGGCATTCAGCGCCATCGCGGTGGCGAAGCCGCCGTTCAGGGTGGTGTCGTAATGCACCTTGTACTGCAGCGCGCTGCGGCGAATCAGTTTTGAATCCTCAATCGCCTGGCGGCCTGCGGTGGTGTTGATGATGTAGGTATATTCGCCATTCTTAATACGGTCCTGAATGTGCGGACGCCCTTCATGCACCTTATTCACCAGACGCGGGTTGATGCCTGCTTCGCCGAGCACAATCGCTGTGCCGTGGGTGGCATCCAGCTCAAAGCCCTGCTTCAGCAGCTTGGCGGCAAGGTCAACAACGCGCTCTTTATCCCCTTCACGCACTGACAGCAGCGCACGGCCACGCTTCTGCATGGTGGAGTTGCTGCCGAGCTGCGCTTTGGCAAACGCTTCAGCAAAGGTGCGACCGACGCCCATCACTTCCCCGGTCGAGCGCATTTCCGGCCCTAACAGTGGGTCAACGCCCGGGAATTTGTTGAACGGCAGCACCACCTCTTTCACCGAGTAGTACGGCGGGATAATTTCGCTGGTGTGTCCCTGCGCAGCCAGGGTCTGGCCGGTCATCACGCGCGCCGCCACTTTCGCCAGCGGAACACCCGTCGCTTTTGAGACAAACGGTACGGTACGCGCCGCGCGCGGGTTCACTTCAATCAGGTAGACGTCGTTATCTTTTACTGCGAACTGCACGTTCATCAGACCGCGCACCTGCAATTCAAACGCCAGTTTCTGCACCTGCTGGCGCATCACATCCTGAATCTCCTGGCTGAGCGTATAGGCCGGCAGCGAACACGCGGAGTCACCGGAGTGCACCCCTGCCTGCTCGATATGCTCCATGATGCCGCCAATCAGCACGCTTTCGCCGTCGCAAATCGCGTCGACGTCCACTTCTACTGCGTCATCAAGGAATTTATCCAGCAGCACCGGCGCATCGTTCGAGACGCTGACTGCGGTCATAAAGTAGCGACGCAGGTCAACTTCGTCGTAGACAATCTCCATTGCGCGGCCGCCCAACACATAGGAGGGACGCACCACCAGCGGATAGGTGATCTCTTTGGCTTTCTCAACCGCCTGCTCCAGCGCCGTAACGGTGGCGTTAGCCGGTTGCAGCAGCTTCAGGCGCTCTACCGCCTGCTGGAAACGTTCGCGGTCTTCTGCGCGGTCAATCGCGTCCGGGCTGGTGCCGATAATCGGTACGCCCGCTGCTTCCAGTTCGCGCGCCAGTTTCAGCGGCGTCTGGCCACCGTACTGAACAATCACGCCCTTCGGCTTCTCGATGCGCACGATTTCCAACACATCTTCCAGCGTTACCGGCTCGAAGTAGAGGCGGTCAGAGGTGTCGTAATCGGTGGAGACGGTCTCCGGGTTACAGTTGACCATAATGGTCTCGTAACCATCTTCGCGCAGCGCCAGCGAGGCGTGGACGCAGCAGTAGTCAAACTCGATACCCTGGCCGATACGGTTTGGACCACCGCCGAGCACCATGATTTTTTCGCGATCCTGGTTCGGGTTCGCTTCGCACTCCTCTTCATAAGTGGAGTACATATACGCGGTATCGGTAGCGAATTCCGCGGCGCAGGTATCAACGCGTTTGTAGACCGGGTGCAGGTTGTACTGGTCACGCAGCTTGCGGATCTCCGCTTCGCGCACGCCAACCAGCGTCGCCAGACGCGCATCGGCGAAGCCTTTGCGTTTCAGCTGGCGCAGGAAATCGGCGTTCAGGCCGTTAATGCCCTGCGCGGCAACCTGCTCTTCCAGACGCACCAGCTCCTCAATCTGCACCAGGAACCAGCGGTCGATATTGGTCAGGTTGAAGACGCCATCGACGGAAAGACCAGCGCGGAAAGCGTCAGCGATGTACCAGATACGATCAGCGCCCGCATCTTTCAGCTCGCGGCGGATTTTGGTCAGCGCTTCCGGATCCTCAAGGCTTACTTTCGGGTCGAAGCCGGTGGCGCCCACTTCGAGGCCGCGCAGCGCTTTTTGCAGCGACTCCTGCTGGGTGCGGCCAATCGCCATCACTTCACCAACGGATTTCATCTGCGTGGTCAGGCGGTCATTAGCACCGACAAATTTTTCGAAGTTGAAGCGCGGGATTTTGGTGACGACATAGTCGATAGAGGGTTCGAACGACGCCGGGGTACGCCCGCCGGTGATATCGTTCATCAGCTCATCCAGCGTGTAACCTACCGCCAGTTTCGCCGCCACTTTGGCAATCGGGAAGCCGGTCGCTTTTGAGGCCAGCGCTGAAGAGCGTGACACGCGCGGGTTCATCTCGATAACAATCAGACGACCGTTTTTCGGGTTAACCGCGAACTGCACGTTGGAGCCGCCGGTCTCCACACCGATTTCACGCAGTACCGCCATCGAGGCGTTACGCATGATTTGGTACTCTTTGTCGGTCAGGGTCTGCGCCGGGGCCACCGTGATGGAGTCACCGGTATGAATGCCCATGGCGTCGAAGTTTTCAATCGAGCAGACGATGATGCAGTTTTCATTCTTATCGCGCACCACCTCCATCTCATACTCTTTCCAGCCAATCAGCGACTCATCAATCAGCAGCTCTTTGGTCGGAGAGAGGTCGAGGCCGCGGGCGCAAATCTCTTCAAACTCTTCGCGGTTATAGGCGATGCCGCCACCGGTACCACCCATGGTAAAGGAGGGGCGGATAATGCACGGGTAGCCGACGTCAGCCGCTACGGCCAGCGCTTCGTCCATGGTGTGCGCAATGCCGGAACGCGCGGTATCGAGGCCGATTTTCTTCATCGCGATATCGAAACGGCGGCGATCTTCCGCTTTATCAATCGCATCTGCGGTAGCACCAATCATCGTCACGCCGAACTCTTCCAGCACGCCCTGACGTTCAAGCTCCAGCGCGCAGTTGAGCGCGGTCTGGCCGCCCATCGTCGGCAGCACTGCGTCCGGGCGCTCTTTTTCGATGATCTTGCGCACCACTTCCCAGTGGATTGGCTCGATATAAGTGGCGTCCGCCATTTCCGGGTCGGTCATGATGGTTGCCGGGTTGGAGTTCACCAGGATTACGCGGTAACCCTCTTCGCGCAGCGCTTTACACGCCTGCGCGCCGGAGTAGTCGAATTCACACGCCTGGCCGATAACAATCGGGCCAGCGCCAAGGATCAGGATGCTTTTTAGGTCTGTACGTTTTGGCATGGCTCTTTTTCTCCTGATTATTTGGCGGTATGACGATACTGCTCAATCAATTCAATAAAGTGGTCAAACAGCGGCGCGGCGTCGTGCGGGCCAGGGCTGGCTTCCGGGTGACCCTGGAAGCTGAAGGCAGGCTTATCGGTGCGGTGAATGCCCTGCAGCGTGCCGTCGAACAGCGATTTGTGCGTGACGCGCAGGTTGGCAGGCATCGACGCCTCGTCAACGGCAAAACCGTGGTTCTGCGCGGTGATCATTACCGTATTGTTGTCGATATCTTTTACCGGGTGGTTGCCGCCGTGGTGACCAAACTTCATCTTCACGGTTTTTGCACCGCTCGCCAGCGCCAGCAGCTGGTGTCCGAGGCAGATGCCGAACACCGGGATGTCGGTTTCCAGGAAAGCTTTAATCGCGTCGATAGCGTAATCGCACGGTGCCGGGTCGCCGGGGCCGTTAGAGAGGAAGATACCGTCCGGATTCATTTTCAACACTTCTGCGGCCGGGGTTTGCGCCGGGACTACCGTCAGGCGGCAGCCGCGATCCACCAGCATGCGCAGAATGTTGCGTTTTGCGCCGTAATCGTAGGCCACAACGTGGTAAGGCAGTTCGCTCTCTTGTTTCGCTTCCGGCAACTCGTCCGCAAGCGTCCAGCTGCCCTGCGTCCAGCTATAGCTCTCCTGAGTCGTCACCTCTTTCGCCAGATCCATCCCGTTCAGCCCCGGGAAGGCTTTCGCTTTCTCCAGCGCCACGGTCTCGTCGAGGTTTTCGCCCGCGATAATGCAGCCGTTCTGTGCGCCTTTTTCGCGCAGCAGGCGGGTCAGCTTGCGGGTATCGATATCGGCAATCGCCACGATGTTATGGCGTTTCAGGTAGGAAGAGAGATCTTCAGTGCTGCGGTAGTTGCTGGCGATCAGCGGCAGGTCGCGAATTACCAGACCTTGCGCATGCACCTGAGAGGACTCTTCGTCAGCCGCGTTGGTGCCGACATTGCCAATATGAGGATAAGTAAGAGTGACGATTTGGCGGGAATAGGAAGGATCAGTGAGGATTTCTTGATAACCGGTCATTGAAGTATTGAAAACGACTTCCCCAACCGCCGTGCCTGTTGCCCCTATGGCCCGACCGTAAAACTGGGTTCCGTCTTCCAGAACCAATAGCGCTGACTTAATCAAAACACCCTCCAGAGAATATTCACTCACTTTATTTGCATATTAATTCATATCAGGATGATGAATCAATGCAAATTTGCTGGCCGTGGATTTTTGGCAAACGGCGGCATTCTGGAGAGATGCGGGATAAAAGTCAACTTATGAGGCCTATTTTTCTTTCTCTTTTACGCCACTGCCTGCTTTTACAAGGTTTAAGAGATAAAAAAAGAAGATAAACAGAGCGGGGAAAACGCTTGCGCGGGAAGAAAATTGTATCTGAGTCGTGGTCGGGAGGAAAAACCAGACCAAATGGTAAAAATTTACATTTTAGAAACAAAAAATGGCTTATAAAGCGTTTGATTTAGCGGCTTAAAGAGAAAAATAGCTTATAGAGGGCAAAATAAAAGGGCAATAAATTATTGCCCTTTGCAATCAATCCATTATGACTGCAACAACCACATCACGAAGGGTAAAATGCTTACAGATTGTTGAGATTGAGGACATCACGCATATCAAAAAGACCGTTTTCTTTATCTTTAAGCCATGAAGCGGAACGCACCGCGCCATTAGCGAAGGTCATGCGGCTTGACGCTTTATGCGTAATCTCGACACGTTCGCCAATATCGGCGAACATCGCCGTATGTTCGCCGACGATATCCCCGGCGCGAACCGTAGCAAAGCCAATGGTGCCGGGAACCCGCTCACCGGTATGGCCTTCACGCGAATAAACCGCGCACTCTTTTAACTCTTTATTCAGTGAGCTGGCGATCGCTTCACCCATCGCCAGCGCCGTGCCTGACGGGGCATCCACTTTATGACGGTGGTGGGCTTCGATAATTTCAATGTCGGTGTAGTCGCCCATCACCTTCGCCGCCTTCTCCAGCAGCTTCAGCATGACGTTTACGCCAACGCTAAAGTTGGCGGCAAAGACGATGGCAATCTCCTGCGCCGCGTCGCTGATGGCCTGCTTGCCCGCGTCATCAAAACCGGTAGTCCCGATCACCATGGCTTTATGGTGCTGACGGCAAAAGGCGAGATGGTACAGCGTCCCTTCCGGGCGGGTGAAATCGATAAAGACATCGAAATCATCTTTCACTGCCTCAAGGCTGCTCTGCACCGTGACGCCGCTTTTACCCGCGCCTGCGAGTTCGCCCGCATCGCTTCCCAGCAGAGATGAACCTTCCCGCTCCAGCGCTGCACCAAGGGCCACGCCCTCCATAGCCAGCGCCGCCTGAATCAGCTGTCGGCCCATACGACCGCCAGCGCCCGCGATGGCTACGCGGATTGCTGCATCATGCATAGTTGTGCTCTTTTGTTAATTAAATGCGTAAAAATCGTTTCCAGATTAACCAGCCCATCGCTGAGCCACCAGCCGAAAACGTCGATAATTAGAAATTAATGATATACACCGGCAAATATCAGTAAAAGGCATGAGGACAGGAGAGGCGCTACGCCACCGTATAGTTAACAATCAGCTGCCCTTTTTTCACTTTGACGTTGCTGATCACCACCAGGCCGAGTTCCGCCAGTGAGCGCACATGCGTTCCTCCGCAGCCGTACGCCGGGAGATCGCCAAAACTGACCCGTCTGCGCCCCGCTTCAAAGGCGATGCTCCGCGCCAGCGACGCGGATTGCCACCGCGTAATGGCGTCCGTAAAGGTCGCGGCCTCAGGCTCTGCGGCCTCCTCTCCCGGTGCGAAGGTGATGCGCCCTTCCCCCGGCCAGTGGTGCGCTTTGACCGGCCGCCAGCCAGCGGCTTCACCCGCATAACCAATCAGATGCCCGGCGGAGTGCAGCTGGCTGTGCAGTGCGCGGGTCTCAGCATCAATTTTCACTTCCACCTCGCCCACTGGCAGCGGCTGCGCCAGCAGATGGATCACCTCATCCTCTTGCTGCGCCACGCTTTCGACCGTCACGCCGTTGATCCAGCCTTTATCGGCCGGCTGACCGCCGCCCTGCGGATGGAACAGCGTGCGATCGAGCACGATCCCATAGCGGCCATCAGCCTGTTCCGTGCAGCGCAGTACGCGCGCGTGGCCTTCCAGTGCATCGCTGGTGTAATAGAGTCGTTCAGTCATCGCGTCTTCTCTCGTTTGTCATCGCGTTAATGGGTTTTAAGGTGCCAGCGCCAGCACCCCGGCGAACCATGTACGAAAGCCTTCAACATCCATATCCAGCGCTACCTGCGCATTGGCGGGTAGCCCCAGCTTGCTGTCGATATCCACCACCGTCGCACCCGTGGTGAACTGCCCCTGCGTCTCAACCGCCACAAAGCAGGGTTTGAGGGTAAAGAGATCCGGGCGGACCAGGTAAGCGATAGCGCAGAGATCGTGCATGCGCTGACCGGTCGCCATGCTGCCGCTGCGGTAGTGGCTGAAAAGCGCATGCAACATTTTGCCGGTGCGGTTCAGGGTGGGAAGCGTTGCCAGAAAGGCGGGCGCAAGGGTCGCGTGGTTGGTGACATCCAGGCCGCACATGACGATATCCAGCCCGCTGGCAAAAACGCGCGCCGCGGCGTCGGGATCGACGGCGATATTAAATTCGGCGCTCGGCGTAAAGTTACCGCGCCCGGCGGAGCCGCCCATCATCACCAGCCGACGGATGTTGAACTGGCACTCCGGGTAGTGGGTAAACAGCAGCGCGATATTGGTCAGCGGGCCGATGGTCACAAGTGTAATGGGTTCAGGCGAGGCCAGCAGCATGTCGCGGATCGCCTGAAAGGCCGGGATCGCCATCGGCTGACGTGCGTGTTCGATAAAGTCGTAGCCATCCAGCCCCGATTCGCCATGCACATCTGCCGCGTTATAAAGCGGGCGCAGCAAAGGCGTGGCGGCTCCCTGCGCCAGCGGGACATCCGCGTTCCAGAAGTGAAGCAGTTGCAGCGCGTTGCGGGTGGTTTTCTCCAGCGAAACATTACCGGCAACGGTGGTGATCAGTTTCAGATCGCACTCGGGTGCGAACAGCGCGGCGGCAATCGCCACGGCGTCGTCAATACCGGGATCGGTGTCGAGAATGATTGGCAGACCCATAGCCCCTCCACGAAAAATGGTCAAAAAAAATGCCAGACTCAGTCTGGCATCTTCGCATAACCCTCGGGAAAAAGGTTACTCGACTTCGCGAACCTCGACCCGCAGCTCTTTTGGCACTTCGAAGACGATATTCTCTTCGCGTCCTTCAAGCGGGATGGCTTCGCCGCCGCCCAGCTCCTGCAGGCGGGTAATCACGTTCTGCACCAGAATATCCGGCGCGGACGCGCCAGCGGTAACGCCGACACAGGCAATACCCTGAACCCAGCGCTCCTGGATATCAGAGGCATCATCAATCAGATAGGCCGCTTTGCCCATCCGCTGCGCCAGCTCGGCGAGCCGGTTGGAGTTGGAGGAGTTTTTCGACCCGACTACCAGCACCACTTCCGCCTGTTCAGCCAGTGCGCGCACCGCTTCCTGACGGTTGGTGGTGGCGTAGCAGATATCATCTTTACGCGGCCCGACGATCTGCGGGAAACGCACGCGCAGGGCGTCAATAACGTCAGAGGTATCGTCGACGGAGAGCGTGGTCTGGGTCATGAAGGAGAGTTTGCCCGGATCTTTGATCTCAAGCGTCGCCACATCGTCCGGCGACTCAACCAGGTACATGCCCCCTTTCGGGTTGCTGTACTGACCCATGGTGCCTTCCACTTCCGGGTGACCGGCGTGTCCAATCAGAATCGCCTCTTCGCCACGACGGCTGGCGCGTGCCACTTCCATATGCACTTTCGTGACCAGCGGACAGGTGGCGTCGAAGACCGTTAAATCACGGCTTTTCGCTTCGTTGCGCACCGCTTGTGAAACGCCGTGCGCCGAGAAGATCAGGATCGCGCCGTCCGGCACTTCGCTTATCTGCTCAATAAAGATGGCACCGCGCTCGCGCAGGCTGTCGACCACGTAGCGGTTGTGCACCACTTCGTGACGCACATAAATCGGCGCGCCGTAGATGGCCAGCGCGTTTTCAACAATGCTGATAGCGCGGTCAACGCCAGCGCAAAAACCGCGCGGGTTAGCCAACAGGATCTGCATCTGTCTCCTCCAGTGCCGGATCGACTTCCAGCACATCGATATCAAAGTGGACGGTTCTGCCCGCCAGCGGATGGTTAAAATCGACGGTAATCGAGTCGCCGTTGATTTCACGGATCACGCCCGGCATTTCGCTGCCATCCATTGCGGTAAAGAGCATAATCGCGCCGATTTCAGGCTCGCCGGCGTCCATAAATTCACGGCGCGAGAAGTACTGGATCAGATCCGGGCTCGGCGTGCCGAAGGCGGCATCTGGCTCAAGGGAAAAGACCTTTTTCTCCCCGGCCTTCAGGCCAAGCAGATGTTGCTCCAGCCCTTCGGAAAGGGAACCGTCGCCAAGGCGAAACAGCGCCGGCTTACCGTTGTTGCGAGTGGATTCGGCAAGTGAACCATCTTCGAGCTTGAGCGTGAAGTGCACCAGCACTGCGCTGTCGCTCTGTACGGATTTAGACATGCAGGTTGCTCTTATGTGATAGCGAATGTAGGACCCGGGTATATTGCATGCCGGATGGCGCTACGCTTATCCGGCTTAATAACCGGGCCTACAACGCTTTATGGCTTACGCCTGTTTTTTCACTGCGGCGGAGGGTAAAAACCCTTCCAGCACGATCAGCGCCGCGCCGATACAGATTGCGGTATCGGCAAGGTTAAAGGTAGCAAAATGCCAGTCGCCCACATAAAAATCGATCATATCGACGACAAAGCCATGCCACAGACGGTCGAACAAGTTACCGAGCGCACCGCCAATAATCAGCGCATAGGCGATGTTATTCAGCTTTTGCGACGCTTTAGCGCGGTACATCAGCACCGTCAGCACCACGCAGATACCGATAGCGATACCCGCGAAGAACCAGCGTTGCCAGCCGCCACTGTCGGCGAGGAAGCTGAATGCCGCCCCATAGTTACGCGCATAGTGCAGGTTTAGCGACGGGAACAGAGAGACCGTTTCCCCCAGAGCGAAGTTCTGGAGGATCAGGTGTTTACTGCCCAGATCGATAATCAGCACCGCCACGACCAGCCATAGCCAGCGCAGCCCTGTTGAAAAGATCGGTTTACTCATCAGGCAAACTTACGTTTTTCGCCGTCACCGGCGACGTTGCTAACACAGCGTCCGCAAATTTCTGCGTGTTCCGCCACCTGACCGACATCATGGGTGTAATGCCAGCAACGCGGGCACTTCTCACCATCGGCTTTACTCAGCGCTACTTTCAGCCCTTTGAGCAGTTCGCTCTGCTGTACATCCGCAGACGCGCTGGCATAATCCGCAACCTGCGCGCCTGAGGTCAACAGGACAAATCGTAATTCATCGCCCAGCGCCGTCAGTTTCGCCGCCAGCTCCGGCTGTGCGAACAGCGTCACCGTCGCTTCAAGGGAGCCGCCCACTTTCTTATCGGCACGCGCCTGCTCGATCACCTTGTTGACTTCGCCACGCACTTTCAGCAGCTCGGCCCAGTAGGCGTCGTTCATCGCTTCATCGTCCGCCAGGCCAAACAGGCCTTCGTACCACTCGCCGGTGAAGACATACTTCTCGCGATCGCCTGGCAGATAGCCCCAGATCTCATCCGCAGTGAAGGACATGATCGGAGCCATCCAGCGCACCAGCGCTTCACAGATGTGGTAGAGCGCGGTCTGACAGCTGCGACGTGCACGGCTGTCCGCTTTCGCGGTGTACTGACGGTCTTTGATGATGTCGAGGTAGAACGAGCCCATCTCCACGGAGCAGAAGCGCATCAGGCGCTGCACCACTTCATGGAAGTCGTAGGATTCGTAGGCTTTCAGGATATCTTCCTGCGCCGCTTTCGCGCAGCCAACGGCCCAACGATCCAGCACCACCATCTCTTCCGGTTCCACCATATCTTTCGCCGGATCGAAACCGTTAAGGTTCGCCAGCAGGAAGCGCGCGGTGTTACGGATACGACGATAGCTATCAGCGGCACGCTTCAGGATCTCGTCGGAAACGGCCATTTCACCGGTGTAATCGGTTGATGCCACCCACAAACGCAGGATATCCGCGCCGAGTTTGTTCATCACATCCTGCGGCGAAACGGTGTTGCCGATCGATTTCGACATCTTGCGGCCCTGACCGTCAACGGTGAAGCCGTGGGTCAGCACCTGACGATAAGGTGCTTTACCCTTCATCGCCGTGGAGATCATCAGAGATGACATAAACCAGCCGCGATGCTGATCCGAGCCTTCCAGATACATGTCTGCCGCGTGGCCCGCGAACTCCGGGCGAACGTCGACGACGGAGGCGTGGGTTGAACCGGAGTCAAACCATACATCCAGCGTATCCGGCACTTTGACATAGCTGTCAGCGTCATCGCCGAGGATGTCGCGCGGATCGAGATCCCACCAGGCCTGAATGCCGTCAACTTCAACGCGTTTTGCTACCTCTTCCATCAGCTCCAGCGTACGCGGGTGCAGCTCTTCGCTATCTTTATGAACGAACAGCGACATCGGCACGCCCCAGGTGCGCTGACGGGAGATACACCAGTCAGGACGGTTAGCGACCATCGATTCGATACGCGCCTGGCCCCAGTCCGGGATCCACTGCACGCCTTTGATCTCTTGCAGCGACTGCGTGCGCAGCCCTTTTTGATCCATGCTGACGAACCACTGCGGCGTGGCGCGGAAGATAATCGGCGACTTGTGACGCCAGCAGCACGGATAGCTGTGCTGCATCTTTTCGACGTGCAGCAGTGCGCCTTTTTCGGTCAGCAGCGCCACGATGATGTCGTTCGCTTTGAAGACGTTGATGCCATCAAGCGTCGGGTAGGTGCCCGGCAGATAGCGACCGTCCGGGCCAACCGGGTTGGCAATTTCCAGACCGTACTTCTGGCTGATGGTGTAGTCGTCCGGACCGTGACCACCGGCGGTATGCACCGCGCCGGTACCCGCTTCCAGCGTAACGTGATCGCCAAGGATCGCCGGCACGTCGAAATCGAGGAACGGGTGTTTGAAGCGCATCAGTTCAAGCTCAGCGCCGTTGACCGTAGCCAGCACGCGATAATCGCTGATGCCGGTGCGTTTCATCACGCTCTCAACCAGATCTTTTGCCAGGATCAGCGCCTGACCGTCAACCTGTACCAGCGCGTACTCAAACTCCGGAGAGAGGGAGATAGCGCGGTTAGCAGGGAGGGTCCACGGCGTGGTGGTCCAGATAACCAGCGAAACCGGGCCGTTAACAGAATCAACGCCGAATTTCGCTTTCACCGCCTGCTGATCGACGGCCTGGAAGGCGACATCGATAGACGGTGAGGTTTTGTCGTAATACTCAACTTCCGCTTCCGCCAGCGCGGAACGGCAGTCGACGCACCAGTGCACCGGTTTTGCCCCTTTCAGCAGGTGGCCGTTACCGATGATTTTGCCCAGCGCGCGGATGATATTGGCTTCGGTTTTGAAGTCCATGGTCAGGTAAGGATGCGACCAGTCACCGAGCACGCCCAGACGGATAAAGTCTTTGCGCTGCCCGTCCACCTGCGTGGCGGCATATTCACGGCACTTGGCGCGGAACTCGGCGGCGGTAAACTTCTCGCCCGGTTTGCCGTACTCCTGCTCGACTTTCAGTTCGATCGGCAGACCGTGGCAATCCCAACCCGGAACGTAAGGCGAGTCATAACCTGCGAGCCCTTTGGACTTCACAATAATGTCTTTCAGAATCTTGTTAACCGAGTGACCAATATGAATGCTGCCATTCGCATATGGAGGGCCATCATGCAGAATGAAGGTTTTTTTGCCTTTTTTCGCCGCACGGATGATGCCGTAGAGGTCATCATCAGTCCAACGCGCCAGCATTCCCGGTTCGCGTTTGGCGAGATCGCCACGCATTGGGAACCCTGTTTCCGGCAAATTCAGGGTAGATTTATAGTCACTCATTAGATTCTCGGTTCCGTATTTCGGTTTGATTAATACCACCAGGCCTTAAGAAGCCGGTTTAGATAGCCCAAAAAACTCACGGGCCGCTACCTCATCTCGGGCGATTTGCGCCTTCAGTTCATCGAGGTAAGCAAAGCGCTGTTCGTTACGTATTTTTTTACGCAGTACTACGTCTATATGGCGACCATAAAGGTCCATTGCAACATCCAGCAGGTGCACTTCCAGCTGTTGGCGAATACCTGCCACCGTCGGACGGGTACCAATATTGGCCACGCCCGGCAGCAGCGTATCGCCGAGCCCCGCCACTTCAACCGCGTAGACCCCTTTTACCGGGGAGACCTGGCGGCGCAGCGGCACATTCGCCGTCGGAAAACCGATGGTGCGCCCCAGCGCATCGCCGTGGACAACGCGCCCGGAGATGCTGAACGGGCGGCCAAGTAGATTCTCGGCCAGCGCCAGGTCGTCGTTCGCCAGCGCCTGGCGAATCGCGGTGCTGCTCACCCGCACGCCGCCTTCGCAGAAGGTTTGCGTACTGGTGACGTCAAAGCCATATTTCTCGCCGGCCTTCTGTAATAACAAGAAATCCCCCTGGCGACCAGCGCCAAAACGGAAATCGTCACCGACTGCGAGAAATTTCACACCGAGGCGGTCGACCAGCAGGTCGCTGACAAAGGTTTGTGCGGTTAGCGCCGCAAAACGCCTGTCGAAGCGCAGGCAGAGAACATACTCCACGCCACACTCGGCCAGCCAGCGAAGCTTCTCGCGCAGACGCGTTAGCCGCGCGGGGGATTTTTCCCCGGCGAACAGCTCCAGCGGCTGCGGTTCAAAAATCATCACCACCACCGGCAGGCCACGCGCGCGCCCTTCTGCGCCCAGCCCCTGTAGCAACGCCTGATGACCGCGATGTACGCCGTCGAAATTACCAATAGTCAGCACACACCCGTGCGGTGCATGACTGAGGTTATGTATGCCGCGTATCAGCTTCATGTCTGGCTCAAAACAGTGAAAATCGTCGGATTATACCTTGTACAGCGGGCAACGTTAACCGGCGATTGCCTTATCGCGCCAGAAAGGAGAGGCTTTTCATCAGGCTGCCGCTGGCTGTGGTGAGAATCTGCCGTTATGCACGATTTTTCTGGTGGAAAAGCTGTATTCGCGACACGCAAGCTGTTAGAATCCTGCGCCATCACTACGTAACGAGCGTCGTTGCTTAACGGCGCTTATTTGCACAAATCCATTGACAAAAGAAGGCTAAAAGGGCATATTCCCCGGCCTTTGAATTGTCCATAAAGATCATATTTGGGAGTTGGACCTTGGCTAATATCAAATCAGCTAAGAAGCGCGCCGTTCAGTCTGAAAAGGCTCGCAAGCACAACGCTAGCCGTCGCTCAATGATGCGTACTTTCGTTAAGAAAGTATACGCAGCTATTGAAGCTGGCGACAAAGCCGCTGCGCAGAATGCATTTAACGAAATGCAACCGATCGTGGATCGTCAGGCCGCTAAAGGTCTGATCCACAAAAACAAAGCAGCGCGTCATAAGGCTAACCTGACCGCGCGTATCAACAGCCTGGCTTAATCGCTTCGCTGTTCGCTTTGTAAAAAAAACCCGCTTCGGCGGGTTTTTTCATTTCTGGCGGAGCGCGAAAAGCGCTGAATAATCGCGATTGCAGATGCGCTGCACCGCCGGATGCTGGATCATCCGTTCAGCAAAAATCGCGTGATACTCCTCCTGCACATTGTCGAGCCGACCGATCTCCACCATTCGCGCATCGGCATAGAAGTCGTCTCCATAGGAGGTCGGCGCAACAAATATGGCGTCATGTTTCGCGCCAAAGGCCTTCATCAGCGCAGCATCATCAAACTCGCCGAGGATCTCCACCTGCAGATTCTGCACATGAAACCAGTTCATTAACTTGCGGCCGAGCATTGAGCGGCGACCGGGAATTAATAACCGACGCGTTTCAAGGCTGGCGGGAAACGGCAGATCGGGCACCGGGCCGCTGCTCCAGAAGCTGACGCTGCATTCGCCAATCTTCACCGAAAAGAGCCCCTCCTGCTGGGCAGAGTCGATGGGGCAGTCAGAGATAATCATATCGAGCTTATGCTGGCTTAACTGCTCCAGCAGCAACTCGTGCGTCGACTCAAAGCAGCGCAGGTGAATCGGCTCGCCTTCCTGTACGACGGCATCAAGAATGCCGCTCACCAGCCGCTTTGAGAGCGCATCCGCCACGCCGACATCAAACAGCAGGTTCGCCTCTTTGCGGTAGTTGATGATATCGAGCATCTCCTGGCTTAACGCGAACATCTTATCCGCATAGCGAAACACCAGTTGACCCAGTTCGGTAGCTTCCAGCCCCCGCCCTTTACGTTTAAAGAGCTTGCCCTGCAGCCGCTCCTCCAGCGCTTTGATCTGCCCGGTGATCGTCTGCGGCGTTAAGTAAAGCGCCTCCGCCGCGCCAACGACGGAGCCTTCCCGGTAGACATGCCAGAAGTAGTACAGATGGTTGTAATTGATATATGACATGGCGCTTTACCTTTTGGTGACTACGCCGTGCGGATAATGCGCGTACGCAGCAGGCAGTAACCCGCTACGGCCGAGATAACCGAGCCGGTGAGAATGCCCAGTTTGCTCCAGGCGATCATATCGGCATGCTCATCACCAAAGGCGAGCGACGAGATAAAGATCGACATGGTAAAGCCGATGCCGCACAGCACGCCGACCGCCATAATCTGTTTGAACACCGCGCCGTGCGGCAGCTTCGCCAGTTTCAAACGCAGCGCCAGCCAGCAGAAGAGCGAAATGCCGAGCGGCTTACCGATCACCAGACCGGCAATAATCCCCAACGGCAGTACATCCGTCAGGCCGGAGAGCGACATACCGGTAAGAGGAACCCCGGCATTGGCAAAAGCAAACAGCGGCAGAATAAGCCAGGCAACCCACGGGCTAATCGCATCACTCAGCTGATGTAACGGCGACACGCCATTCTCTTTCTTCAGCGGCACAAAGAAACCGACGATAACGCCCGCAAGCGTGGCATGTACGCCGGATTTCAGCACCGCCGTCCACAGCACGACGCCCACTAACATATAGAGACCGATACGGCGCACGTTGAGCGCGTTCATGATGGCAAGCACAGCGATAGCGGTGGCGGCAACGCCCAGCGCCAGAGTCGAGAGATCGCTGGTGTAGAAGAGTGCGATAATCACAATCGCGCCGAGATCGTCAATGATCGCCAGCGCCATCAGAAACACCTTCAGTACCGGCGGGACGCGATTACCTAACAGCGCCAGTACGCCAAGGGCAAAGGCAATATCGGTCGCGGTAGGAATGGCCCAGCCGTGGCTTGCCAGCGGGTTATGACCATTAAACAGCAGGAAGATCAGCGCGGGTGCAACCATTCCACCCAGCGCGGCAATCACCGGGAATACCGCCTGCTGGCGGCTGGCGAGGGTTCCCTCAACCAGTTCATACTTCACTTCCAGACCGACCATCAGGAAAAAGATCGCCATCAGCGCATCGTTAATCCACAACAGCATGTCTTTATTGATCTCAAGCGAGCCGACTTTCAGCTGGACCGGGGTCTGTAAAAACGAGCTGTAAATCTCCTGCGTCGCGCCAAGGTTTGCGCAGAGCATGGCCAGCGCAGCGGCCAAAATCAGCACGATGCCACCTGAGGCATCGCTATTTAAAAAACGGTGCAAAAACTTCATCGGATTCTCCCACTCCCTGTAACGTCGTGGCGGCTATCTTACTCCTCGCTACTCTTCGTTAAAAACAGATTATTATTGCTTATCAGCTCTGTTTTCCCGAGGTATGCGAGCGGGCAAAAAAAACCCGGCAGCGCCGGGTTGATAAAGAGAGGTGATGCGGGACGCTTAGCGCGTCAGATCGTCGAAGAATTTTTTCACGCCGTCAAAGAAGCTTTTGGAGCGCGGGCTGTTGTTTTCCCCCGTCGGGCCACCAAAGCTGTCCTGCAGATCCTGCAGCAGCTGTTTCTGCTTCTCGTTCAGGCCGACCGGCGTCTCTACGACTACGCGGCACAGCAGATCGCCCTGCGCGCCACCGCGTACGGATTTCACGCCTTTACCGCGCATGCGGAACAGCTTGCCGGTCTGGGTTTCGCTCGGCACTTTCAGCTTCACCCGACCATCCAGCGTCGGCACTTCGATTTCTCCGCCCAGCGCCGCCATAGCAAAGTTGATCGGCACTTCGCAGTAGAGGTTATTGCCTTCGCGTTCGAAGATCGGATGCTGTTTCACCTGCACCTGAACATAGAGATCGCCCGCCGGTGCGCCGTGCTCGCCCGCTTCGCCTTCGCCGCTCAGACGAATACGATCGCCGGTGTCTACCCCTGCCGGGATCTTCACGGAGAGGGTTTTGGATTTCTCAACGCGACCGTGACCGTGACATTTGTTGCACGGATCTTTAATCAGCGTACCGCGGCCCTGACAGTGCGGACAGGTCTGCTGTACGGCAAAGAAGCCCTGGCGCATCTGCACCTGGCCGGAGCCATGACAGGTCGGACAGGTCTGCGGCTGGGTACCCGCTTTTGCGCCGCTGCCGTGGCAGATGTCGCACTCTTCCAGCGTCGGGATGCGGATCTCTTTCGTGACGCCGCGTACCGCTTCTTCCAGCGTCAACTCCATGGTGTAACGCAGATCGGAACCACGCGCCGCGCGCTGACGACCACGACCGCCGCCGAAGATGTCGCCAAAGACATCGCCAAAGATGTCGCTGAAGTCGGCACCGCCACCAAAGCCGCCGCCACCGTATCCACCGCCGCCGCCGCCCTGCTCAAAGGCCGCATGGCCGTACTGATCGTACGCCGCGCGTTTCTGGGGATCGGTCAGGACCTTATAGGCTTCGTTGATCTCTTTGAATTTGCTTTCGGCCTCTTTATCGCCCTGGTTGCGGTCCGGGTGAAATTTCATGGCCAGGCGTCGGTACGCCTTTTTGATCTCAGACTCTTCGGCCGTTTTCGACACGCCGAGAATCTCGTAATAATCTTGCTTCGCCATCGGTTTATCTGCCCCTTAACATACGAGCACGGGCGTGGAGAAAACTCCGACGCCCGTGCTGGTTATCTACCCTGCATAAGGGCGATTACTTTTTGTCTTTAACTTCTTCGAACTCGGCGTCAACCACGTCGTCATCTTTCGCCGCGTTGGCGTTGTTCGCAGAAGCATCAGCGCCGCCCGCCTGCTGCTGTGCGTGCTGCTGCTGGGCGATTTCCATCAGTTTCTGGGAAACCTGTGCCAGCGCCTGCATTTTCGCGTCGATGGCGGCTTTGTCTTCGCCTTTCAGCGCGGTTTCCAGCTCGCTCAGCGCGGACTCGATTGCAGTTTTGTCTTCAGCTGGCAGTTGGTCGCCTGCTTCTTCAACCTGCTTACGGGTGCTGTGCAGCAGATGATCGCCCTGGTTACGGGTCTGTACCAGCTCTTCGAACTTACGGTCAGACTCGGCGTTCGCTTCCGCGTCACGCACCATTTTCTGGATTTCATCCTCGTTCAGACCAGAAGAAGCCTTGATGGTGATCTTCTGCTCACGGTTGGTATTCTTGTCTTTCGCAGAGACGTGCAGAATACCATCGGCGTCGATATCGAAGGTGACTTCGATCTGCGGCATGCCGCGCGGTGCCGGGTTGATACCGTCGAGGTTGAACTGGCCCAGCGATTTGTTATCGGAGGCGCGTTTACGCTCACCCTGCAGCACATGGATGGTTACCGCAGACTGGTTGTCTTCCGCAGTAGAGAACACCTGGCTGTGCTTGGTCGGGATAGTGGTGTTTTTGTTGATCAGCGGAGTCATCACGCCGCCCATGGTTTCGATACCCAGCGACAGCGGGGTAACGTCCAGCAGCAGAACGTCTTTAACTTCACCGGTCAGAACGCCGCCCTGAACCGCAGCACCGATAGCTACTGCTTCATCCGGGTTCACGTCTTTACGCGGATCTTTGCCGAAGAACTCAGCCACTTTTTTCTGCACCATTGGCATACGGGTCTGGCCACCGACCAGGATCACGTCGTTGATGTCAGAAACGGAGAGGCCCGCATCCTGCAGCGCAACTTTCAGCGGCTCGATAGAACGGCTTACCAGGTCTTCGACCAGGCTTTCCAGTTTCGCGCGAGTCACTTTGATGTTCATGTGTTTCGGACCGGTCGCGTCTGCGGTGATGTACGGCAGGTTCACGTCGGTCTGCTGTGCAGAAGAGAGCTCGATTTTCGCTTTCTCTGCCGCTTCTTTCAGGCGCTGCATTGCCAGCGGATCGTTGCGCAGATCGATACCCTGATCTTTCTTGAACTCTTCTACCAGGTAGTTGATCAGACGGCTGTCGAAGTCTTCACCACCGAGGTGGGTATCACCGTTGGTCGCCAGTACTTCGAAGGTTTTTTCGCCGTCAACATCGTCGATTTCGATGATGGAGATATCGAAGGTACCGCCGCCCAGGTCGTATACCGCGATAGTGCGGTTGCCGGTCTCTTTATCCAGACCGTAAGCCAGCGCAGCCGCTGTCGGTTCGTTGATAATACGTTTTACTTCCAGGCCCGCGATACGGCCGGCGTCTTTGGTCGCCTGACGCTGCGCATCGTTAAAGTAAGCCGGAACAGTGATAACCGCTTCAGTTACCGGTTCGCCCAGGTAATCTTCCGCCGTTTTCTTCATTTTTTTCAGCACTTCAGCAGAGATCTGCGGCGGTGCCATTTTGTTGCCTTTCACATCAATCCAGGCGTCGCCGTTGTCGGCTGCCATGATTTTGTAAGGCATGATAGATACGTCACGCTGGACTTCTTCGTCCTGGAAGCGACGGCCAATCAGGCGCTTGATCGCAAACAGCGTGTTTTGCGGGTTCGTCACTGCCTGACGTTTAGCCGGCTGACCTACCAGAGTCTCGCCATCCTGTGTGTACGCAATTACGGAAGGCGTGGTGCGATCGCCCTCAGCGTTCTCAAGCACGCGTGCCGAAGCGCCATCCATGATGGCTACACAAGAGTTGGTTGTCCCAAGGTCGATACCAATAATTTTACCCATCTAAACGTCTCCACTAAAAATTCGTCATCAGCTGGTTGTGAACCTGTAATAAGGGCAAACCTCACGGTTTCAACTGCCCTGTATTGATTTTTTTACAAGCCCACAAAATGCGGTTGACTACAAGATGGGGTCGCCGCGCCGCGCATCAAGGGGGAGACAGTAAAAAATTTTTTAATTTCCCCCTGTTCAGATCATAGACAGGCCGGATGGCGCTATTTATGATGCCGCGCCCCGCTTGCAGAAAACGCCCGCGGGGTAATTATTTCTCCCCTTTATCAATTGATTCTTTTGAGGAATTATGGGCAACACTAAGTTGGCTAATCCGGCTCCGCTGGGCTTAATGGGCTTCGGCATGACCACTATTCTGCTTAACCTGCACAATATTGGTTTATTCCCGATGGATGTCATTATCCTGGCGATGGGCATTTTCTATGGTGGTATCGCACAAATTTTTGCCGGCCTGCTTGAGTATAAAAAAGGCAACACCTTCGGCTTAACGGCTTTTACCTCTTACGGTTCTTTCTGGTTGACGCTGGTAGCAATTCTGCTGTTCCCGAAAATGGGGCTGACAGAGGCGACCAACGGCCACTTCCTCGGCGTCTATTTAGCCATCTGGGGCGTCTTTACCCTGTTTATGTTCTTCGGCACGCTGAAGAGCGCGCGCATGTTGCAGTTTGTCTTCCTGAGCCTGACGGTGCTGTTTGCGCTGCTGGCGGTGGGACATCTGGCGGATAACGAAAACATCGTCCATATCGCGGGCTGGATTGGCCTCGTCTGCGGTGCCAGCGCGATCTACCTGGCGATGGGCGAAGTGCTGAACGAGCAGTTTGGCCGCACCGTGCTGCCGATTGGCGAAAAAGCCTGATTCCTTTCTCCCCTAAAATGCGAAGCCGGGCTTCGCATTTTTTTCGCGTTACTACCCATTCTGGCGTTATCCCGCCGGGCCATTTTCCGTTAACGTAGCGCCCACCTCTGCTACTGTGAAGAATTCACCATGACTCGCCTCACCCCCCTTTCGCTGGCGCTGCTTTTACCGCTCCAGACGCTTGCTTCACCTGGCCCCGTTACGGATATCACGCTGCAATCGGCTAACGCCTTTGGCCCACATGATGGTCAGAATATTACGGCTCTTTATCGCGCCACCACTGCATCAACGCCACAGAACACCACGATATGGCTGAATGTGGATTGCACCACGCACGCAAAAAACCTGTTAATTACCGAAGTTGCCACCGGCACGCCTCATGAAGTACGCGCCTTTGGTGCAGGCTCTATCAACCGCTATGTGCCTGGCGTCGCCCTTTCAGCCGAGGGGGAAGCGATGTTCAGCGGTAATGCGAAGCTGGATGTCTGTGGGCTAAAGCTACCGCCACCGGCATGGCGGCTCTAATCTGCAGCAGATAAAGAGGGCGACTGGCAGGCCGTGGACGTTAACAACAGCATTCGCGATGGCGACATACTTCGGCTGCGGTTCGGCACCGATTATGGACAGATTCATCGTGACGCCAAATATGGCGCGCCTTACGCCATGAAAATTCAGGATATTCGCTTCTATTGCCAGAGCGGAAACGGCACGCCGCTCAACGCTTACTGGCTGGATGAGCACGATCGGTTAACCCTCCAGCAAGCGCCCTCCTCTGAGGTCACGCCGCTTACTGAAGATCAGCTGGCTGCGGGCAAAGCGCTTTGCGCCGTGAAGGATATTCGCCAGTTCACCGGCCAGGGGCCGTTAACGACACGGGAGAAAACATTAGCGGCAAATCAGCCCACGCCGCCCGACTTCTCCCGTAACGATCCTGCGCTATTGGGCGAGGCAACCTTGCCGCAAGAGGTCGAAAAGCGTGTGCAACAGGCGGTTGGCTCTCCTGAGCAACGCCCTGCTTTTCGCCATTTGCGCTACAAACAGAATGCCGATAGTTCTATGCCGACGATTTTCCGTATCGATGCGCAGCCGGACGGTACAACCCTAACGCTCAAAACGGCACCGTTGGCTAATATCGCCTTCTATTTTCAGGATCAGAGTCTGTTTAACCTTGTCGAGTTGAAAAGCGTGGAGTCGATGGCAGTAACGCCTGCTGTGACGCAAACCCTTGAAAGCGATATTGCGCTACCGCCCGTAGCCGGCGGACATTTTCAGTGGCGCGTGCAGCAACAGGTTGCGAAAAAAGCGCAACAGGTGACAAAGAGCCAGACCTGTAAAGCTGACGCGCAGTGGCAAGAGGCCGCCACCCTTAACCCGCGCTTCAGCGGTCGCCTGCTGGAGTTCACCTGTACCGACGATCGCGGTGACGGGAGAGCGATGAGCAGCGACTATGCCTGGCTGGAGGCATTACGGATATTTATTCGTATCGGTTATCACGAAGGGGGTAAGAAAGTCCGCTTCGCGCTAAGCGACGTGGAGATTGAGCAATAAAAAAACGGAGCCTGAAGGCTCCGTTTTTTTATAAGGATTCGAGCGGGGTGTCGGCCACGTTATCGGCATGATGCAGATCCTGGCGCAGCCAAACGCCCAAACCAAACCCCATCAAGGAGAGCGCCAGCACGTACCAGGCCGGTGCCATCGGCGAGACGCTCATCAGCATCGTCACCGCAATCGGCGTCAGCCCGCCGAAAATGGCATAAGAGACGTTGTAAGAGAAAGAGATGCCGGTAAAACGCACCTCCGCCGGAAAGGCGCGCACCATCACATAGGGCACCGCGCCCACAACGCCAACGCACAAGCCGACAAGGCCATAGAGCAGAAAGAGTTGTTCCGGGTGGCTGCCAACGCGGTGATAGAAGAGCCAACTGGAAGCGGCGAGCAGCAGGCTGCCGACGATAAAGGTGCGGCTGGCACCGAAGCGATCGACTAACAGCCCCGCCGCCAGACAACCAAAGCAGAGCATGACCGTAGCGATGCTGTTTGCCTGTAAGGTCAGGGCGGGCGCGAAGCCAAACTGCTTTTGCAGCCAGACCGGTGACATCAGAATAACGACCACAATCCCGGCTGAGAGCAGCCAGGTCAGCAGCATTGAAACCACTACCGCTTTTTTGTGCTTCAGCACCACCGCTTTTACCGGCAACTCCTGCGCCAGCGCTTTGCGCTGCTGCATCTCCAGGAAAATGGGCGTCTCACGCAGCCAACGGCGTAAATACATTGCCACCAGCCCGAACGCGCCGCCAAGCAGGAAGGGAATACGCCAGCCGCCGTCGTGGATCGCCTGCTGCGTCATGCTGGTGTTGACCAGCGTGGCAACCACCGATCCCAGCAGGATGCCAACCGTTAAGCCCGCCGTCAGCGTGCCGCAGGCGATACCGATGCGGCGCGCCGGGACATGCTCAGCAACAAACACCCATGCGCCTGGCACTTCGCCACCAATCGCTGCGCCCTGTAACACGCGCATAAACAGCAGCAGCAGCGGCGCGACAATGCCCATTGAGGCATAGGTCGGCAGCAGGCCAATCGCCAGCGTTGGCAGCGCCATCAGCAGAATGCTAAGGGTGAACATCTTCTTGCGCCCGACCAGATCGCCGAAGTGCGCCATCACAATGCCGCCCAGCGGGCGCGCCAGATAACCAGCGGCGAAAATACCAAAGGTCTGCACCTGACGCAGCCACTCGGGGATATCGGCCGGGAAGAAGAGTTCCCCGACCACGGCGGCGAAAAAGACGAAGATGATGAAATCGTAAAACTCCAGCGCCCCGCCGAGGGCGGCGAGGGTCAGGGTTTTATAATCCTGTTTATTCAGAGGGCGTGTGTAATGTGACATAGCGAACCGTTGATAAGAGTGAACGATTATATTTTTACGATTTATGTAAACTAAAAATGACTATACCGTAAAAATATCAATACGCCACCGCCGGGATCGCATATGTCAGAAAAGCGCTGCTTTCAGGATAAAGTTTCGCGCCTTGCGCTTTTAGGACGAAAAGCTGCTACGACCTGCGGATCTGTTTCCACATAGGGGCCATCAAGAAGCTGTACACAATACGGTACACTGGCAAAAATTCCCGCAACTTTTACTTCACCGTTTTCGCTTTTCAGCCCTTCCAGGGTCTCTTTAATCGATTTCGGCTGGCCCGGCAGGTTGAGGATCAGCGCCTGTTTACGGATCACGCCCACCTGGCGCGAAAGAATGGCCGTCGGCACAAAATTGAGGCTAATCTGGCGCATCTGCTCGCCAAAGCCCGGCATCTCGCGATCGGCAACGGCGAGGGTGGCATCGGGGGTCACATCGCGTCGCGCCGGGCCGGTTCCGCCAGTGGTCAGCACCAGATGACAGCTCATCTCATCCACCAGCTCACACAGGGTCTGCTCAATGATGGTCTGCTCGTCGGGGATCAGGCGCGTTTCGATATGAAACGGGGTGGTTAAGGCCGATGCCAGCCACGCTTCGAGCGCGGGTAAGCCTTTGTCTTCATAAACGCCGCTGGAGGCGCGATCGGAAATCGAAACTAAACCAATGCGTAGTGTGTCCATAATTATTCCGTTGCATAAAACCGTTTACGGAATGATACACGCTGAGGGGAGAGGCAAACAGAGTGGAGAGAAGAAGCGTGACCGGGAGCCCGGCCACGCCTGATGATTACAGCAGATCGCCGATCATTTTTTCCAGTTTTTCCTGGTCAACGGCAAACTTGCGGATACCGTCCGCCAGTTTATCAACCGCCATCGGATCCTGGTTGTGCTGCCACAGGAATTCCGCTTCGCTGATGCGCTCCGGACGCGCTTTTACTTCGCCGGTGTAAACCAGTTTGCGCTCCAGCGCGCCTTCGCTTTCTGAAAGCTCTTTCAGCAGCGCCGGGGCGATGGTCAGACGGTCGCAGCCAGCCAGCTCAATGATTTCGCCGATATTACGGAAGCTTGCGCCCATTACCACAGTTTCATAACCGTGCTCTTTGTAGTACTGGTAGATTTCGCTCACGGAAACCACGCCCGGATCTTCTGCCGGTGCGTACTCTTTCTTGTCGGTGTTGGCTTTGTACCAGTCAAGAATACGACCTACGAACGGAGAGATCAGGTAGACGCCCGCTTCGGCACAGGCACGCGCCTGGGCGAAGGAGAAGAGCAGCGTCAGGTTACAGTTGATGCCCTCTTTTTCCAGCTGTTCTGCTGCGCGAATGCCCTGCCAGGTGGAAGCCAGCTTGATCAGGATACGATCGTTGCTGATGCCCGCATCGTTATACATTTTGATCAGGCGTTTGGCTTTGGCGATGGAGCCTTCGGTGTCGTAAGAGAGGCGCGCGTCAACTTCAGTAGAGATACGGCCCGGGATCAGTTTGAGGATTTCCAGACCGATGTTAACGGCCAGGCGGTCGGACGCATCAACCACTTGCTGCGCGCGATCGCTGCTCTGGCTGCGCGCCCAGGTCACAGCTTCGTCAATCAGTTTACGGTATTCCGGGATTTGGGCTGCCCCAAGGATCAGAGAAGGGTTGGTTGTAGCATCCTGCGGCTGATAGAGCTTCATTGCCGCGATATCTCCGGTATCAGCCACGACTGTTGTGTACTGACGCAGGGAGGTCAATTTATCCGTCATGATAATGTTTCTCTTTAAACGATACCCTGAATAAATCACGTCGAGACCGATGACGCCTTTATGGCTTGTCGGGCGCAAAGGCTGCCAGCGCACCTGAACGAGAAGTATGACGAGTATACTTGTTAGGGGGATGTAACCGGTCTGGCAAGATGATAACACGACGCCCTGTCAGCGCAACCGCAGACAATGCAGGTGGCATTGTATGATAAACTCCCTGATTAATTGCCTGCGAAGGGATAAGCCCGTTGTAAACGCGCCGTCGCAGGTTACCTCCCCCGGCATCGACAAGAGGGTCGTTAATGCCAGAATTCTTCTCTTTTATCAGTGAGATCCTGTGGGGATCGCTGATGGTATACCTGCTGGCAGCGGCGGGTATCTGGTTTGCATTTCGCAGCCTGTTTGTTCCCTTTCGTTTTTTCCGCGACTTTGGCAAAAGTCTGAAAAGCGGCCGCAGCGTGCCGCCCGGTGCCCTCACCTCGTGGCAGGCGCTCTGCCTGAGCCTGGCGACGCGCTTAGGCAGCGGCAACCTGGCGGGCGTGGCATTTGCTCTCACCGCTGGCGGACCTGGCGCGATCTTCTGGATGTGGATCGCGGCGCTTATCAGCATGGCGACCAGCTTCGCCGAATGCGCGCTGGCGCAGCTCTATAAAGAGCGCGATGCCAATAACCAACTGCGCGGCGGCCCGGCCTGGTATATGGCGCGCGGCCTTGGCATGCGCTGGATGGGCGTGCTCTTCTCCATTTTCCTGCTCCTCGCTTATGGGCTGGTGTTTAACACCATTCAATCCAGTGTGGTGACGCGCGCCGTTCACTTTGCCTGGCAGGTGCCGGGCACGCTGACCGGCCTGGTGCTGGCGGTGGGCTGCCTGCTGTTTATGACCCGCGGTCTGGCGGTGCTCTCTCGTCTGATGCAGTGGATGGTGCCGCTGATTGCGCTGGCATGGATTGTGGTAAGTTTCAGCATCAGCCTCTGGCATGCCAGCCTGTTACCAGAGGTTTTCGAGACCATTTTTAAAAGTGCCTTCGGCTGGCAAGAGGCGGCGACCGGCACCATGGCCTGGACACTAAGCCAGGCGATGACCAGCGGGTTTCAGCGCAGCATGTCGACTAACGAAGCCGGAATGGGCTCCTCGCCGAACGCTGCGGCGATGGCAGCCTCCTCCCCGCCCCATCCGGTTGCGCAGGGCATTGTGCAGATGATTGGCGTGCTGACGGATACCTTTCTGGTCTGTACCGCCAGCGCGATGATGCTGCTGCTGGCAGGTAGCGGACCGACGGAGACGGAGAGTAGTCTTATCGGCATCCAGTTGATGCAGCAGGCGATGGTCTCTCTTGCTGGCAGCTGGAGCGCCGGGTTTCTCGCGCTGGTGGTGCTGCTGTTCGCTTTTACCTCGATCCTTGCGAACTACCTCTATGCCGAGAACAACCTGATCTTTTTAGGCCGCAATAGCCGTGGCAACCTGCTGCTGCTACGTGGGGTGGTGGTGGTAATGGTGCTGTGCGGTTCGTTGGTCAGCGTACCGCTAATTTGGCATATCGCTGATGTGGTGATGGCGCTGATGGCGATGATTAACCTGACAGCCATTCTGCTGCTGTCGCCAGTGGTTAAGCTGCTGGCGGGCGACTACCTGCGCCAGCGCAAGCTGGGCATCGAACCGGTGTTTAACCCGCAGCGTTACCCGGAGATTCAGCGCCAACTTGCGCCAGGCAGTTGGGACTCGCTTCCCCCTCCGTCTCGCTAATCGCAACTATCGATCAAGCCAGGTGATTTTTTTGTTAAAGTCAGCGGAAATTTCTCACACAGCAAGGAGTGAGCATGCTGATTTTGATTTCACCTGCCAAGACGCTCGATTACCAGAGCCCGCTGGCAACCGAGCGCTACACCCAGCCAGCGCTGCTGGCCCATTCGCAACAGCTGATTAAGACTGCCCGCACGCTTTCCGCGCCGCAGATTAAAAAGCTGATGGGGATAAGCGACAAGCTCGCCGACCTCAACGCCACCCGTTTTCACGACTGGCAGCCCGACTTCACGCCGGAAAACGCGCGCCAGGCATTGCTCGCGTTTAAAGGCGATGTTTATACCGGCCTGCAGGCTGAAACCTTCAGCGACGCAGATTTTGACTTCGCCCAGCAGCACCTGCGTATGTTATCCGGCCTGTATGGCGTGCTGCGTCCGCTCGATTTGATGCAGCCCTATCGTCTGGAGATGGGTATTCGTTTTGAGAATGAGAGA
Source organism: Kosakonia cowanii JCM 10956 = DSM 18146 (assembly GCF_001975225.1). NCBI lineage: Bacteria > Pseudomonadati > Pseudomonadota > Gammaproteobacteria > Enterobacterales > Enterobacteriaceae > Kosakonia > Kosakonia cowanii. The sequence continues at coordinate 476,082 of NZ_CP019445.1, forward strand.
GGCAAAGATCTCTACCAGTTCTGGGGCGATATCATCACCGACACGCTGAATGAGGCGCTCGCCGAACAGGCCGATGAGATTGTGGTTAACCTGGCATCCGATGAGTATTTCCGCGCCGTGAAGCCGAAGAAGCTCAATGCGCGCATCATCAAACCGGTGTTCCTCGACGAGAAAAACGGCACGTTTAAGGTCATCAGCTTCTACGCCAAGAAAGCGCGTGGCCTGATGAGCCGCTACATCATTGAGCAGCGTCTGACGAAGCCGGAGCAGCTAACAGGCTTTGACCGCGAAGGATACTTCTTTGATGAGACGGCCTCAACGCCAGACGAGCTGGTGTTTAAACGCCACGAGCAGTAAGCAGAAAATCGTCCCCCACCAACAGGTGGAGGACGTTTGAAATTACGCTTTTTGCATCATCAGCTGGCGTAACGCCGCAAAATCCGCAGGCAGGGAGTGGGAGAGCAGCGGCAGATCCGCACGGTCAGCCAGCTCTTTCGGCAGCGGCAGCGTTTCGCCAAGGATAGCTTCCACGCTCTCTTTGAACTTCGCCGGATGCGCAGTGCCGAGGAAGAGACCATATTCCCCCGGATGAAGCTGATCGCGCAGGGCGCGGTAAGCAATCGCGGCGTGAGGCTCTGAGACGTAGCCCTTCGCCTTCAGCTCAACGATCGTCGCTTTGGTGGTTTCATCATCCACCGCCGCGTAACCCAGCTCGTTCAGACGCCAGATTTTACGGCGGAACAGCTCCTCCACGCGCGGCCAGTTGTTCGGCTGGCTGACATCCATGGCGTTTGACAGCGTCGCCTGCGTCGCTTTTGGCTGCCACTCGCCCTCTTTCAGAAAGCGCGGCACGGTGTCGTTAGCGTTGGTGGCGGCGATAAAACGCTTCACCGGAAGGCCGAGTGACTTCGCCAACAGCCCGGCGGTCAGATCGCCAAAGTTGCCGCTTGGCACCGACACCACCAGCTGATTGCGCGCCTCTTGCGGCAACTGCGCCACCGCTTCGAAGTAGTAGCACACCTGCGCCAGCAGGCGGCTGATGTTAATCGAGTTGGCGGAGTTGAGGCCCAGCGCGCTCTTCAGCTCTTCATCGTCAAAGGCCTGTTTGACCAGCGCCTGGCAGGCGTCGAAGTCGGCATCAATGGCAACCGTTTCGATATTGCCACCCAGCGTGCAGAAGAGCTTCTCCTGCAGCGGGCTGATTTTGCCCTGCGGATAGAGGATCACCACGCGAACATTCTTCATGCCGTAGAAGGCATGAGCAACGGCCGCGCCGGTGTCGCCAGAGGTCGCAGTCAAAATGGTGACCGGTTTGTCGCCGCTGATGGCGCTCAGCATCTGCGCCATAAAGCGCCCGCCGAAATCTTTAAACGCCAGCGTCGGCCCGTGGAACAGCTCAAGGCAGCCGATATCGTTTTCGACCGGTTTTACCGGTGCAGGAAAGGCAAACGCAGCACGCACGCGGGCTTCCAGCGCTTCCTGCGGGATCTCATCGCCGATAAAGGCGGAGAGGATCTTCGCGCTGCGGCTGACGAAGTCCTGCTCCAGCATCTCGTCGATTTCCGTCAGGTTGAATTCCGGCAGATCGTGCGGGAAGAAGAGCCCCTGATTTTTGCCAAGCCCTTGTGTGACGGCCTGCGCGAAGCTGACCTGCTCATTGTGATCTTTTAAGTTGTAGAGTTTCATTGGTTATCCCACTACCCTTGCGCCCGCCGTGTCCAGCCGGCAAATATGAACGAAGCCTTCCTGATTTTGCAGATAATGTTTGCCGAGCCAGTCGGCCACGCGCTGCGCGGTATCTGGCTTGTCGCACAACGCAAACAGCGTTGGACCCGAACCAGAGATGCCGCAGGCCTGCGCGCCGATATCCGCCACCGCCTGACGCGCCTGTCCAAAGCCTGGCAGCAACTTCATGCGATAGGGTTCGGCAATCACATCTTTCATCAATTTCGCCGCCAGCGCGGGCTGGCGGGAGTAACAGGCATGAATAAATCCAGCCAGGTGACGCCCGTGAGCAATACACTCCTGACGACGATACTGCGCCGGTAAAATGGCGCGCGCTTCTGCCGTCGAGACTTTAATGCCCGGGTAGGCAAGCACCCATAACCACTCATCAAAGCATGGCACTTGCTGGCTGATAATGCCGCCTTCCTCGATCATCAACTGCATGCCGCCGAGGTAACAAGGCGCGACGTTGTCGTAATGCACGCTACCGGAGATGCGCCCTTCCAGCTCACCCATCAGCGCCAGCATGCGCGTCTCATCAAGGGGTTTACCGCAAAACTCGTTCATCGCCACCAGCGCCGCCACGACAGAACAGGCGCTGGAGCCGAGACCGGAGCCGATCGGCATGTTTTTTTCCAGCGTCATCGCCACCGGCACCTGCTTGCCAATCTCCTGGCAGAAGAGCTCCCAGCATTGATAGACGATATTCTCCCGCGCTTCGCTCGGTAATTTACTGGCGAAACGCCCTCTGTTTTGCAGACTAAAGTGTTCAGCGGCTTCCACCGACACCGTGTCGCCTAACAGCGTGCCATCGACGGGCGTGACCGCCGCGCCGAGGACATCAAACCCTACGCTCATATTGGCGCTAGACGCCGGCGCATACACCTTCACCATCTCAGACCCCTAACTTCCACGAAAGCGTACGCAGCAGGTCGGCAAACACGCCCGCCGCCGTAACATCATTACCCGCGCCGTAACCGCGCAGCACCAGCGGCAACGGCTGGTAATAGTGGCTGTAAAACGCCAGCGCGTTCTCGCCGTTTTTCACTTTATACAACGGATCGTTGCCATCGACTTCAGCGATCTTCACCCGGCAGGTGCCATCCTCTTCAATGTTGCCAACATAACGCAGCACATTACCGGCGTCACGGGCCTTCGCCACGCGGCTGGCAAACTCATCATCCAGCGATGGCAGACGCGCCATAAAGCTGTCGACATCGCCAGAATCATCGAAGCTTGCTGGGAGCACCGGCTCGATCACGATATCCGTCAGCTCCAGCTCGCGCCCGGTTTCACGGGCCAGGATCAACAGCTTACGTGCGACATCCATGCCGGAGAGATCGTCACGTGGATCCGGCTCGGTGTAGCCCATCTCCCGCGCCACTTTTGTTGCTTCCGACAGGCTCATCCCTTCGTCGAGCTTACCGAAAATAAAGGATAAAGAGCCGGAGAGAATACCTGAGAAGCGTTGCAGTTCATCGCCGGCGTTAAGCAGGTTTTGCAGGTTTTCAATCACCGGCAGACCTGCGCCAACGTTGGTGTCATAGAGGAATTTGCGGCGCGATTTCTCTGCGGCGCGGCGCAGCTGATGGTAGTAATCCATCGACGAGGTGTTCGCTTTTTTGTTCGGCGTGACGACGTGGAAACCTTCGCGCAGGAAGTCGGCATACTGATCGGCGACCGCCTGGTTGGAGGTGCAATCGACGATCACCGGGTTCAGCAGGTGGTACTCCTTCACCAGACGAATCAGTCGGCCAAGGTTAAACGGCTCCTTCGCTTCGGCAAGCTCGGCCTGCCAGTTATCCAGATTCAATCCGTGAACATTGGTCAGCAGCGCTCTTGAGTTCGCAACGCCGCAGACGCGCAGATCGATATGCTTACTCTTCAGCCACGTTTGCTGGCGCTTCAGCTGTTCCAGCAATGCGCCGCCAACGCCGCCAACGCCGATCACAAAGACTTCAATTACCTGATCGGTATTGAACAACATCTGGTGAGTAACACGCACACCGGTGGTGGCATCGTCATTGCTGACTACAACAGAGATAGAGCGCTCAGAAGAGCCCTGGGCAATTGCCACGATATTAATATTAGCGCGTGCCAGTGCGGCAAAGAATTTCGCCGAGATGCCGCGTAAGGTGCGCATGCCGTCACCGACAACGGAGATGATCGCCAGACGCTCCATCACCGCGAGCGGCTCCAGCAGCCCCTCTTTCAGTTCAAGATAGAACTCTTCACTCATCGCGCGCTGCGCACGGGCGCAGTCGGACTGCGGCACACAGAAGCTGATGCTGTATTCGGATGAAGATTGGGTGATCAGCACAACGGAGATGCCGTTGCGCGACATAGTGGCGAAGACGCGGGCGGCCATGCCGACCATCCCTTTCATTCCCGGACCGGAAACGCTGAACATCGCCATATTGTTAAGATTCGAGATGCCCTTAACCGGCAATGCATCGTCATCCGAGGTGGCGCCAATCAGCGTACCTGGTGCTTGCGGGTTGCCGGTGTTTTTAATCAGGCATGGGATCTGGAACTGGGCGATGGGGGTAATGGTGCGGGGGTGAAGAACTTTAGCGCCGAAGTAGGAGAGCTCCATGGCTTCCTGATAGGACATCGACTTCAGCAGCCTTGCGTCCGGCACCTGGCGCGGGTCGCAGGTATATACGCCGTCGACATCCGTCCAGATCTCACAACAGTCGGCGCGTAAACATGCGGCCAGCACGGCGGCGGAGTAATCGGAGCCGTTACGCCCGAGCACCACCAGTTCGCCCTTCTCATTCCCGGCGGTGAAACCGGCCATCAGCACCATGTGCTCCTGCGGAATACGGCTCGCTTCGATACGGCGCGTGGATTCAGCGATATCGACCGTCGATTCGAGATAGTGCCCGACCGCGAGCAGTTTTTCGACCGGATCGATAACCGTCACTTTGTGACCGCGTGCTTCCAGCAGCCCGGCCATAATCGCGATAGAGAGCTTTTCACCCCGGCAGATGAGCGCAGCGTTGATGCTGTCCGGGCACTGGCCCAGCAGACTGATGCCGTGCAGAACATGTTTGATCTGCGCGAACTCGGCATCGACCACGGTTTTGAGTTGTGCGAGCGGAAAGCCGGGCTGGGCATCTGAAAGCCCCTGCAGCAGCTCGGAGAAAATACGCTCCGCATCGCTAATGTTGGGAATTGCATCCTGTCCGGAGATGGTTTTTTCAATCATCGCGACAAGATGGTTGGTAATTTTTGCGGGAGCAGAGAGTACGGTTGCGACTTGCCCCTGCCTGGCATTACTTTCCAAAATATCGGCAACACGCAGAAAACGCTCCGCATTTGCCACTGATGTACCGCCGAACTTCAACACTCTCATGCTTTACCCCTTGATTTTTGCTCGAAAAAAAAGCCCGCACTGTTCAGGTGCGGGCTTTTTTCAGTATTTCCTGTACGCGTCAGCCCGCACCGTTACCTGTGGTAATGGTGATGGTTGTAATAGTGGTAATCGTGCAGATGCGTGCCATGGATGTTGTGCTCTGTATTATTATCTGTCTGTGCTGTATGCCTATATTGGTTAAAGTATCTGCCTGCTTAAGTCAATTTATTTTTTATTTATGCAGAATTTATTCAATTCCCGTCTGCGCTAAAAGCGGAGCCGTTTACAGCCCGATCAGGGCGATGGGAAATCGATATCGCAGCATCTTCAGCTATAAAAGAATCTTATTACAGCGCGTTACTCGATAAGCTTTTTTTCGATATCGTGAAGCAAACGGTGCAACATGGCGGTGTCGCGTTGCTCAAGTAAGCCAAGCCGCTGATCCAGCCAGTCGACCATTTTCATATCGTCAACCACGTCTAATTTTTTGAGTAAATTATGTGCCCGTAAACGCAGCGCGTTTAACTGGTTATTATCAACCTGAGAAATGGTTTGTGGCGCCCTTTGCATTAACGCAGATAATTGATAGCAAAATACCATCACCGCCTGGCCGAGATTAAGCGAAGGGTAATCTGCCGCCATCGGCACGCCGGTTAAAATATCCGCCAGCGCCAGTTCATCATTGGTCAGCCCGGAATCCTCGCGCCCAAAAACCAGCGCCGCACCGCTAAGCCAGGTACTTTTTTCCTCTAATAGCGGTACAAGCTGCTCAGGCGTCGCGTAATAGTGAAATTTCGCCCGACTGCGCGCGGTAGTAGCAATGGTGAAAGGAATATCGGCCAGCGCGTCGGCGAGCGTGGCGTAGTGTTTCGCATTATCAAGAATGTCGCCCGAACCGTGCGCAACGCGCCGTGCAGCCTCCTGTAAATGGACCTCGCTGTCGACGATACGTAAGTCAGTAAAGCCCATCGTTTTCATGGCGCGCGCCGCTGCGCCGACGTTTTCCGCTCGCGCGGGAGAGACAAGAACAATTGCCAGTTGCATCGAAACCTTCTTTTTTCATGCCCGCTGAAAAAATGTGACATCAATCAACATATTACGCGGTGCGAATTTACAATTACATAACACTAATCGCCGATCTGACCCATCTCTACGCTTAAAAAAAGCTAAACTGTTTATCAGCAATATTACCTGTTAAGATGTTAACAGAACGGGCATATCCCTCTGTTTCTTCTTGGCATTTTAATACAGAAATGTCTGCCTGTGTTGGATTCAGGCTATTTATCAATTAGCGCACGCAACTACTTGGTTTATTGAAAATTTGTAATAGAAGCTAGCAGCTGGCTATCAGAATTTCGCTAAAGTGTTAACGTGCTACAATTGAACTTGATATATGTCAACGAAGCGTAGTTTTATTGGGTGTCATTTGCGTCTTAGCCTGTTATGTTGCTGTTAAAATGGTTAGGATGACAGCCGTTTTTGACACTGTCGGGTTCAGAGGGAAAGTGCCCACGACCAAGCTAATGATGTTGTTGACGTTGATGGAAAGTGCATCAAGAACGCAATTACGTACTTTAGTCATGTTATGCCGTCATGTTAATTTTCGACATGCACCAGGCTGGTCAGGGACTTTTGTACTTCCTGTTTCGATTTAGTTGGCAATTTAGGTAGCAAACATGCAGATCCCGCACATTCTTATTGTTGAAGACGAGTTGGTAACACGCAACACGTTGAAAAGCATTTTCGAAGCAGAAGGCTACGATGTCTTTGAAGCGACTGATGGCGCTGAAATGCATCAGATCCTTTCTGAACACGATGTAAACCTGGTGATTATGGATATCAATCTGCCGGGTAAAAATGGTCTTTTACTGGCGCGTGAGCTGCGTGAGCAAGCAAATGTCGCGCTGATGTTTCTGACCGGTCGCGACAACGAGGTCGATAAGATCCTCGGTCTTGAAATTGGCGCTGACGATTACATCACTAAACCTTTTAACCCGCGTGAATTGACTATCCGCGCGCGCAACCTGCTGTCCCGTACCATGAATCTCGGTACCATCAGCGAAGAGCGCCGCAGCGTCGATAGCTACAAATTCAATGGCTGGGAGCTGGATATCAACAGTCGTTCGCTGATTAGCCCGAACGGCGAGCAGTATAAGCTGCCGCGCAGTGAGTTCCGCGCGATGCTGCACTTCTGCGAAAACCCGGGCAAGATTCAGTCGCGTGCTGAGCTGCTGAAAAAAATGACCGGGCGTGAGTTGAAACCGCACGATCGTACCGTGGATGTCACCATCCGCCGTATCCGTAAGCACTTTGAATCAACGCCGGATACGCCAGAAATTATCGCCACCATTCATGGCGAAGGTTACCGCTTCTGCGGCGATCTGCAGGAATAAACGAACGCAAACGAAAAAGCGGCGCAGTGCGCCGCTTTTTTTATTTCCAGATCCTTAACTCATCTTCCTTCGCAGGCTCAGCTGCGATCCGTTTTATCCCTGCCGCTGACAGTGCGTACCAGTCAAATTTACGTGTCAGGAACATCACCGCAGTCAGCGCCACAAACAGCACGCCGGTTCCCAGCAAGAGCGCATTATCCTCAGAGTTGAGCAGCCCCCACATCACCCCATCAAGCAGCAGTAGCGCGGCGGTAAAGCTCAGACTGGCACGCCAGCTTTTCATTACGCCCTGCAGATAGAATCCGTTCAACAGCGCACCGAGCAGGCTGGCAATAATCCACGCGACGGTAAATCCGGTATGTTCAGAGAGCGCCAGTAATACCAGGTAAAACATCACCAGCGACAGACCAACCAGCAGATATTGCATCGGGTGCATCTGCCGCGCGGTAAGGCTTTCAAACACGAAGAAGGCCAGGAAAGTCAGCACGATCAGCAAGATGGCGTACTTTATCGCTCTGTCAGTCAGCTGATACTGATCCGCCTGGGTGACGATATTGACGCTGAACGCCGGCAGTTCCCAGTTGTTCTTACCGGAGAGCACAGTCATATCGCGCACTTTACTGTCCAGATTGTTGGCAAACCAGCTGCTCTGCCAGTGCGCCTGGAATCCGCTCTCGCTCACTTCACGTTTTTCCGGCAGGAAATCGCCCATAAAACCCGGGTGCGGCCAGTCGCCCTTCAGCGCCAGCTCGCTATTACGGCCAAGCGGTACCACGGAAAATTCACCGGTTCCACTCAGATTGAACGACATAGCCAGCTTAAGCGGTTTTTGCAGGCTCTCCATCGCCAGCGGCATATGCACACCCTGCAGATCGCTCGTCAACCCGGTGCCCGGCTCGACGCGCAGCGCTTCGCCATTCACGCTTGTGCTGCGCACCAGGCCAATGCCCCGTGAGTCGCTCACCGCCAGCACGATAAACGGCTCGCCAAGCGTCACATTTTCACTCGGTTTGATATCCAGCCGCTTCGGGTCGAACTCGGCGTTAATATCAATGTTGTTGTGCCAGAGCTGCCCGTCATAAATACCGATTTTGCGCGTTTCAACCTGCTGATTACCGTTGACCATCAGCGATTCCGGCAACCATAAGCGGATGAAACTCTGCTTACGGCGTATCTCTTTCGGCGGTTCGTTTTCGCCGCTGCTCTCCAGCGATACGGTGGTTTCCGTCACCGGAATGGCGATCAGCGGGCCAATCAATTTTTGCGAGCCGGCGCTGCTCTGGCGCAGCGTATCGGTCACTTCATGTCGATAATCGGCGCGCTCGCTAATCAGGCTGCTGAGCATTGTCAGCGGGATAAGTAACACACACAGGCAACTTGCCAGCGTAACCATTTTCCAGAACAGGGGGGATTTCAACATAGCCTTCTCCTTAGTGATGCGCGCAGCATAACGAGGCTATGTGTGAAGCATTTGAAGTTATGTGAAGTGAGGGTGAAGTGTCAGACGGGCTTCGCAGCCCCCTTCCGCACGGTTGGAAACGGTGATAGCGCCGTGATGCAAGCGCGCGACCTCCTGGACAAATGCCAGCCCTAATCCGCTGCTCTTCTGCCCGTTCCCGCGCGGCAAGGAGTAGAAGCGCTCAAAGATGCGCGGCAGCGCGTAATCAGGGATGCCGCCGCCGCTGTCGCTCACGGTAATCACCACCTTGTCGGCTTCCTCTGCGGCGCGCAGCACAATATTGCCACCAGCAGGTGTAAAGTCGATGGCATTATCCAGCAGGTTTCCCACCGCCTGCGCCAGTAGCTCTTTGTCACCTGCTACCACTGCATCGTTGGCTTCAAAAATAATGTTTAACGCCTTTGCCGCTGCCACCGCGCTTCGCTCCTCCTGCAATTGCTGAAACAACACACTCATCTCAACAGGCACAAAGGCGATCTCCAGACGGTTCTCCAGCTTCGCCTGGTGCAGCAGCTTCTCAACCAGGCGCTGCATACGGCTATTCTGCGCAAGAATATTCTCGGTGAAGCGGGTCGCGACTGGCTGGGGAGGATGTTCACGCAGGATCTCCGCCGCGCCGCGGATCGCCGCCAGCGGGCTTTTCAGTTCATGGGTCAGCGCGTAAACATACTGCTCGATGTAGTTTTTTCCCTCCAGCTTGACGCGCATGCTCTCCAGCGCCTGCGCCAGTTTGCGCAGTTCACTGCTGCCCAGTTCAGGCAGTGGCACCGGGCGGTCTTCGGTTACCGAATCCGCATAACGAGCCAGCTTGCCGATCGCGCGGTTGATCCACCAGACCATTGCCCCGCCAATCAGCAGCGCAATGCCAAGCAGCGCGCCGCCAGCCCACAAAATGCGCCGTTCGCTGCGTTTTATCACCGGATCCATGGCGCTGTTGGGCTTACCGACGCTCACCACGCCAATGATGCGCCCCGCATCCGTCACAGGCGCAGCGACATACATCACCGTACTTTGCGGATCGCCCGCAACCAATGGTGAGCTTCGCGCGCCATACTGCCCGCGCAGCGTCAACCAGACATCATTCCAGCGCGAATAGTCCTCGCCCAGCGCCTTGCCCGTCGAATCAAATACCACGCGCCCGCTCGCGTCCGTCATATAGACATGGTACTCATTGCGCACTTTGTGAATGCCGTTGATATGGGCGTTAATCGGGTGCTGATGAAGGGTGGAAAAGGCCTGCGCCAGTCGCCCATCCTGCGCATGCCCGCTGCGCAGATCCTCGCGGGCAAACTCCGCCAGCAATGTCGCGGTATCAATCAGCGTGCCTTCGGTGGCGCGACGCACGCCGGGTTTGATCTCCTGCACGAAGATAAACAGCACAAACCAGGCGGCCACCGCCACAATCAGGAAGTAGCCCAGCAGCAGGCGCATGCCGATACGCATCAGCGCAGCCCCAGGCTGTAACCCATGCCGCGATGGGTATTGATTGGCGTCAGTTCAGGATTGATTGCGCGCAGCTTGGCGCGCAGCGTTTTGATATGGGTGTCGACAGTACGATCAAAGCTCTCTTGCCCATCGCACCACACCTGGTCCATCAACTGCTGGCGCGAGAAGATCCTGCCCGGCGCCTGCAATAGTGTTTTCATTAACAGGAACTCATACCGCGTCAGGTTCAGCGTTTCGCCGCACCAGAGGATAATCGCCGCCGTTTCATCCAGTTCAAACTCGCCGACGCGAATACGGTCGCTATGCAGCGACGCTTTCTGCAACCTGCGCAACACGGTGCGCACGCGGGCGCACACTTCGCGCGGCGAGAAGGGTTTGGCGATATAGTCATCCGCGCCCATCTCCAGCCCCAGCAGTTTGTCGACCTCTTCACTGCGCGCAGTCAGAAACAGCACCGGCAGCGCGGGTGCGCGCGCCAGCAGACGTCGGCACAGCTCAAAGCCGCTGATATCTGGCAGGCCAACATCAAGGATGATCAATTCGGGCAACCGCTGCGCCGCTGCATCCAGTACCGGTAATCCCCGCTCAAACGCGGTGACAGCAAACCCATCCTGTTGCAGCATGTAGAGTAAGGTTTCAGCGATGCTGGCTTCATCTTCCACCAGCCAAATCAGCGGTTGCGGCTTAGACACGTTGCTTATTTACCCCACGGCATGATCGGCACCGCACTGATGGCGTTCTTCGGTGAACCTTCGACCACTTTATCGGAATAGGCTAAATAGGCCAGCGCGTTACGTTTGGCATCGTAAAAACGAACCACCTGTAACTTTTTGAAAACTAAAGAGGTGCGCTTCTGGAACACGACGTCGCCCTGAGCTTTGCCGTTCTTGATTTTGTCGCTCAGCTCAACCGGCCCTACCTGCTGGCAGGAGATCGCCGCATCGGAGGTATCCTCCGCTAACCCTAATCCGCCTTTGATGCCGCCGGTTTTTGCCCGGCTGATGTAGCAGGTGACATTCTTCACATCGGGATCGTCGAACGCTTCCACCACGATTTTGTGATCAGGGCCGAAAATCTTAAACACCGTATCCACCGATCCAATCTGCTCCGCCTGTGCGGAAGCTAGTGAGGTCAACAGGAGAGCAGGAATAACAAACTTTGTATATTTCATATTGTTACCATTTTTGAATATTACGTTGCGCAACTATTCAGTTTTCATATGAGAAACTGTTTGCAGATCACCCATTTACAAAATTTATGATTAAAATCAGTCACAATGCGCGGGTCAGCGCAAAAAAAACACTGCATGCTAAACCCCTTAAAACCCGCTATTATCCCTCCCCTGATATCAAGCGTTCACCGCTGCTGTGCTATGGAAGAGGATATTTTATGGATCAGGCTGGCATCATTCGCGACTTACTTGCCTGGCTGGAAGGCCATCTCGATCAGCCGCTGTCGTTAGATAATGTGGCGGCAAAAGCGGGTTATTCCAAGTGGCATTTGCAAAGGATGTTCAAGGATGTCACAGGCCACGCTATCGGCGCCTATATTCGCGCCCGCCGTTTGTCGAAATCCGCCGTTGCGCTGCGTCTTACCGCCCGCCCGATTCTTGATATCGCGCTACAGTATCGCTTCGATTCCCAACAAACCTTTACCCGCGCGTTTAAAAAACAGTTTGCCGTTACCCCAGCGCTTTATCGCCGTTCACCGGACTGGAACTCGTTTGGCATCCGGCCGCCGCTGCGTCTGGGCGAGTTCGCCTTACCGACGCACAACTTTGTCACGCTGCCACCGATGAAGCTTATCGGCACCACGCAAAGCTACACCTGCGCGCTGGAGGAGATCTCCGATTTTCGTAACCAGATGCGTATCCAGTTCTGGCGCGAGTTTTTAAGCAATGCGCCTACCATCCCGGATGAGCTGTACGGCCTGCACGAGCCGCGGCCAAGCCAGGAAAAAGATGACGAGCAGGAAGTCTTTTACACCACCGCCCTGACGCCGGAGCAGGCGAATGGTTACCTGAGCAACGCTCAGCCGGTCGCGCTGGAAGGGGGAGACTATGTTGCCTTCTCCTATGATGGCGCACCGGAAGGGTTGCAGGAGTTTATCCTGACCGTCTACGGCACCTGCATGCCGATGCTGCAACTGACGCGTCGTAAAGGCCAGGATATCGAACACTTCTACCCGCAGCGAAACGCCACCAACGATCGTGAACCGCCGACGCACATTCGCTGCGAGTATCTGATCCCTATCCGCCGTTAACGCTGCATCTCATCGAGCGCAGGGGCGTCCAGATGCGAGACGTCGCCTGCGGTTTCCACCACCCAGCCTGACGCCAGCCATGGGCTCTGCTGATAGTCGATGCGGGAGATGGAGCAGTTGCGCAGGCGCAAACGGCGCTCGGCATAAGCCGGCAGGCCAAGAATCGTGCTCACCAGACACCCCAGCGCCATGCCGTGGCTCACCAGCAGCGGACGGCTGCCTTGTGGCAATTCAAGACAGGCTGCCAGCGCGGCATGCATACGATCGCTCAGCTCCTGCATTGATTCGCCTTCGGGAATGCGGCCATCTGCGGTGCCGTTGACCAGTTGACGACGCCAGCCCTCTTCCTCTTCGGTTAAAGAGTCAAGGGGACGTCGCTCCAGCACGCCCATATTGAGCTCGCGCAGGCGCGGTTCCAGCGTCACGTCGCAGCCGCAAATGTCCGCGATAATCTCCGCCGTGCGGCGCGTACGCCCCAGGTCGCTGGTGATAATGTGGGTGATGCCCAGTGCTTTCGCGCGTTCCGCCACCTGTCGGGCCTGTGTTTCGCCCTTGTCGGTTAACGGACTGTCAGACTGGCCTTGAATACGACGCTCGGCGTTCCAAAGGGTTTCACCGTGGCGAACAAGGTATACCTGTAACATGTATTGTTATCCATTATACTGCGATGAATTTATTTCTCTGAGGAAGGCTCAAGTCCGCACGGGAAAAGCAGTTTCCTCTCGGACATGCCTTAGATGATTATGCACCAAGTTGTCTGCGCTACCACCAATCCCGCCAAAATTCGGGCGATTCTGCACGCTTTTAACCAGATTTTCGGCGAAGGATGCTGCCATATTGCCGCTATTTCCGTCGAGAGCGGCGTCCCGGAACAACCCTTCGGCAGTGAAGAAACGCGAGCTGGCGCACGAAACCGCGTGCGAAACGCGCGCGCGGCGCAGCCGAACGCGGATTTTTGGGTGGCAATCGAAGCGGGTATTGATGAAGGAAGCACCTTCAGTTGGGTGGTGATTGAGAATGGCGAGTTAACCGGCGAATCCCGCTCGGCAACGCTACCGCTGCCGGAGGTGATTCTGCGCGATGTGAACGCTGGCGAAGCGCTGGGGCCGGTAATGTCACGCTATACCGGCATTGATGAGATTGGCCGCAAAGAGGGAGCCATCGGCGTCTTTACCGCCGGGGCGCTGACCCGCGAAAGCGTCTATCACCAGGCGGTGATTTTAGCGCTCAGCCCGTTCCATAACGCCGTTTATCGCTGAGCGTTAAGTAACGCTTTTTCCAGCCACAGACGTAAATCCGTCGGCGCGGCTTTCAGGCTGTTGGAGCCGCGCGTGATGGTCGCAATGCCCGCGCCAAGCTCGTTTTTCAACTCGCGCTGGCTCATCTCGCCGCGCAACAGCTCTTCGATAATACGCACCCGCGTGCCCAGCGCTTCACGCTCGTCCGGCGTAAGCATCAGGTTAAGCAATGGGATATGCAGTTCGTTGTCGTACGCCTGCCTGAGCAGATCAACAAAGCGTTGCCACTCCTGCTCGCGCTGTTCGGCCATCGCCGCTGAATAGGGGGATTGCTGAGTCATAGTTTATCGCCGTGTTAGGGATTTTTATGCTGCGTACTCGTGCATGAGTACGCAGCATAGCATAAACCACACTAATCAGTAACGGCGCTGCCATTCAGCGTCACTGAGGATGGTCGCTTTCTCGTCCTGCAGGAAGTAACGGTAGTAGGCATCATAAGCCAGCACGTTTTTCACATAACCGCGCGTTTCCGAGAAGGGAATACTCTCGATAAACGCCACCGCATCCAGCTTGCCGCCGCTGTTATTCAGCCAGCTACGCACCCTTCCCGGCCCGGCGTTATAAGCCGCCGAGGCGAAAATACGGTTATCGCCAAACTGCTGGTAGACATACTGCAGATAGCTGGTGCCGATCTTGATGTTGGTTTCCGGATCGAAGAGCTGGCTGGAGTTACTGTAGCCCGGGATCGAAAACATCTTCACGGTGTGCGTGGCGGTAGCAGGCATAATTTGCATCAGCCCACTCGCGCCGACCGGCGAGCGCGCAGTCGGGTTCCACGCACTCTCCTGGCGAGAGATAGCCATCGCATAACTCGGCGAAATCTGCTTATCGCCGGTATAGCGCGTATAGAGATCGCGATACGCCAGCGGGAAGCGCTCCTCTAACTGATCCCACAACTTGCCGCTGATCGTCGCCTGCACGCTCAGATCCCACCACTGCTGCTCAAAAGCATAGCGCGCCAGCTGCGCCTGCTGTTGCTGGCTGCGGCTGGAGACAAGATTCGCCCACTCGCCGCGCGCGGTGTTATCCATCTTCCAGTACATCAGCTCGCGCACGCGCGCCATCTCTGTACTCTGCAACAGGGTCGGATCGACGTTGCCATCAGCCTTATCTATCTTCAACTGATACGCTTCGCCGAGTCGCTGTGCGGCGGCCATCGGGTAGAAGCCGCGCTGCTGCATCAGCGCATGGAGAATCTCTTTGGCGTCGTTTTCACGCCCGCGCTCCAGCAGCAGATCTGCCTGCCAGTAGCGCCACTCATCTTTCTCTTTCGCCTCCATCGGCAGGCGCGAAAGCCAGGTATTCAGCCCACGGCGGTCGCCATTACTGAGCGCCATACGAACACGCCGCTCCAGCAGTGAAATGGATTGCGAACGCATAATCGTATCGTCGCGCCAGCGCGCCTGCTCGCTGGTAACATCATTGCCCATCAGCCGCCACGCGACCGTCTCGCGCAGCTGCTGCGTCTGTTCTTCATTAAGTTTTTGCGCCTGCGCCAGCGACGGGATCATCAACCGGGCATTTTCCACATCCTGGCGCGCCACGCTTTCAAACGCTTCTGCCGCCATCTGGCGCGTAAAGTCCGTCGCCCCGGTGGTAGTGGCGAAGCTCATTACCGTCATCGGATCGTTGGCTAGCGTCACGATCGCCGACGAGATGGTCTGGTAATCGGGCGGCATCTGGCTCGCCAGCAGGGTGACAAGGCGCGTATTGCCGGCTTTCATCGCCAGGCGGATCCGCTCCAGGTAAGCAAGCGGATCCTGTTTGCCCGACGCGCGCCACGCGCCAAACAGCTGATCGCAGGCGTTGGGCTGGCTTTTGCCGCTCAGCCAGAGATCTTTCGCGCCCGCCCAGGCTTCATCCGCCTGGCCGCTGTTCCATTTGGCGAAGTAGTAGTTGCACTGCGCCTCGGTGGTCGTGGGTTTGTCCGGGCTAAAGGCCAACAAACCCTGCCAGTCCTGACGCCGCGCCAGCTCATTCACAAAGCGGTTTTTCAGCGTCCGCGCGGCGGGCAGCGTCGGATACTGCTGCACAAACTGGGTGACAGTGAGCGCCGGTTCGCTCATCAAATCGTCGGTGATCTGCCGGTATTGCAGGTAGGGGTAAAGGGGATAGGTTTGCAGCGTCGGCATTAGCTGCTGCACAACGTCCATCTGGTTGTTGTCCCAGGCGCTTTTGATTTGCGCATACCGATCGCGTTGTTCATCCAGTGAGTCCGCCCGCGCCGCATTGCTGAAGGACAGCAAACACACGCAGGCCGCCGCTAACCGCCAGGCGGCATGTTTAGCTCTCTGCACAGCTCTTTCCTCTTATCTGTCACATTTTTACAGCATCATGCCGCATACAGGGGTTAATGCTAACCGGGCATCCCGTAACGCGCCACGTTACGCACACTTTTTTACCTTTCTGGTGTGATTTAACAGTGTGAGCGTCGCTGGCTGGGATTAGCGCGCGAAAACGGCTACACTCCGCTGTTAAATGCACTACTCATAACAAAGAGGCGAAGTCCACCGTGGCTCAATTCGTATATACCATGCACCGTGTCGGCAAAGTTGTTCCGCCGAAACGTCATATTCTGAAAAATATCTCCCTCAGTTTCTTCCCCGGCGCAAAGATCGGTGTACTCGGCCTTAACGGTGCCGGTAAATCGACGCTGCTGCGCATCATGGCCGGTATTGATACCGACATCGAAGGGGAAGCGCGCGCGCAACCGGGTATTAAAATCGGTTACCTGCCGCAGGAGCCGCAGCTCAATCCTGAGCAGACGGTTCGTGAATCGGTTGAAGAAGCCCTTTCTGAAGTGGTTAACGCGCTGAAACGTCTGGATGAAGTTTACGCACTCTACGCTGAGCCGGAGGCGGATTTCGACAAGCTCGCCGCTGAGCAGGGCAAGCTGGAAGAGATTATCCAGGCGCACGACGGTCACAACCTGAACGTGCAGCTTGAGCGCGCCGCCGATGCGCTGCGTCTGCCGGAGTGGGATGCGAAAATCGCTAATCTTTCCGGGGGTGAACGCCGCCGCGTCGCGCTGTGCCGTCTGCTGCTGGAAAAGCCGGACATGCTGCTGCTCGACGAACCAACCAACCACCTGGATGCCGAATCCGTTGCCTGGCTGGAACGCTTCCTGCACGACTTCGAAGGTACCGTAGTGGCGATTACCCACGACCGTTACTTCCTCGATAACGTTGCGGGCTGGATCCTGGAGCTTGACCGTGGCGAAGGTATTCCGTGGGAAGGCAACTACTCCTCCTGGCTGGAGCAGAAAGATCAGCGCCTGGCGCAGGAAGCTTCTCAGGAAGCGGCTCGCCGTAAATCCATTGAGAAAGAGCTGGAGTGGGTTCGCCAGGGCGCGAAAGGCCGTCAGTCGAAGGGCAAAGCCCGTCTGGCACGCTTTGAAGAACTTAACAGCACCGAGTACCAGAAACGTAACGAAACCAACGAACTCTTTATTCCGCCAGGCGCGCGCCTGGGCGATAAAGTGGTTGAAGTCAGCAACCTGTGCAAAGCCTACGGCGACCGCCAGCTGATCGATAACCTCTCCTTCTCAGTACCGAAAGGGGCTATTGTCGGCATTATCGGCCCGAACGGCGCTGGTAAATCGACGCTGTTCCGCATGATGTCCGGCCAGGAGCAGCCTGATGCTGGTACGATCACGCTCGGTGAAACGGTGAAACTGGCCTCTGTTGACCAGTTCCGTGACGCGATGGATAACAACAAGACCGTCTGGGAAGAAGTCTCCGGCGGGCTGGATATCATGCGTATCGGCAACACCGAGATGCCAAGCCGCGCCTACGTTGGCCGCTTTAACTTCAAAGGCACCGACCAGGGCAAACGCGTTGGCGAACTCTCCGGTGGTGAGCGTGGTCGTCTGCACCTGGCGAAGCTGCTGCAGGTTGGCGGCAACATGCTGCTGCTCGATGAACCAACCAACGACCTGGATATCGAAACCCTGCGCGCGCTGGAAAACGCCCTGCTGGAGTTCCCGGGCTGCGCGATGGTTATCTCGCATGACCGCTGGTTCCTTGACCGTATCGCCACCCACATTCTGGATTATCAGGATGAGGGTAAAGTGGAGTTCTTCGAAGGTAACTTCACCGAATACGAAGAGTACAAGAAACGCACGCTGGGCGCCGATGCGCTGGAGCCGAAGCGTATCAAGTACAAACGTATTACCAAGTAATAAGCAGAGCGAATGGGGAAACCCATTCGCTTTTTTTTCCGCAAACCCTCAGCAAATTCCTCTTCTTTCCCGCGCTAAAAAAGTATTTTTGTTTTTCTGTTATTCAGGACGAATAAGCTACCTCGTTATATTCGCCATAGAAATAAAATAAAAATAAACTGCATCAGACAATGCTAATCCAAAGCAGAAATAACTGCGCAATGACTATCGGCAGAATATCTGTTTTAGCTTTCGCTAAAAAAGCCGCATCTTGAATAACGCTACACCCAGTCGCTACCATTTTGCTTCCTCGCAACAGGCAGTAAACGGAGCCTTCTCATGCACATCATTACAGACGATCGCTTCCTGGCGTGCGGGCTGCGGGCGCTGTCTGATCAGGGAATCTTCAACCTTGCCGAAGAGGACGTTATCGTCGATTTCGATAATCACTTTCTGATTATTACCACGCTGCCGACGTTAAAAACGATTATGTCTGGCGACCAATCTTTTGAGCATTTTTTATTACAGCCCTTTTTTAAAATCGAAAAGCGCATCGCTATAAAAACGTTGCCGCTTCAGCTGAAATACCGCCCCTGGCGGCAGCGTAAATATACGCCGCCATCACCGCCCCTCACGCGCAAAGAGCGAGCACTGCTGACGTATGTGATGAACAGCGAGTATCAAAACGGGATTTTTGATTATGGCGAGCTGGGCAGCAAAACCCTGAGCACCCACAAATACAATCTGCTGCGCAAAGTGAACCTGCGCTCGATTGCCGCGCTGGCGCAGGTGCATATGCGCTGGAAAACGCTCTCTCATCTGCGCTGTTTCTGGCCGGAGGGCGCATGCGCCAGACCGGCCAGAGAGAGCGCGCTACGCGCCCATCAGCTGTTTTACCAGGTCAACGCACTGCAGGAAGCGTGAGTCGTAATCGGCCTCTTCAACGCGAACATAGTCGATATTGTTCGCTTCCAGCATTGAGACCAGCAGATCCTGAAACTCACGGCGATCGACAGAGCTGCCGAGGCTGCGCAAGCCGTCGTTGATCCACGGCGTGTTATTTTCCAGCAGGATCACCAGATCGAAGCGATATTCATCAATCAGCGCCTGCACAAAGGGGTGCTCGCGCCCCTCATACTTTTTACAGAAGGCCTGCGTGGTGACAAAGTCGGTATCGATAAAGGCAACTTTATTGGCATACTTCACCGCAAAATCAATATATTGCGCATGGCCTAGAGCAATTTTGTCATAGTCGGAATATTGCAGCGCAATCTCATCCCCACCGAGATGGGAGAAGACGTAATCGCGACCAAACTCCCAGGCGCTGGTGGTGTTGAAGATATTGGCAAGCTTGTTCACCAGCGTCGACTTCCCGCTCGACTCACCACCAAGGATCGCCACCGTGCGTACAAAGAAGGGCTTCACTTCCGTCGGAATGTACTCCCAGTAGCGGAACGGGTTTTCACGAATCTGTGAGCCGCTGATGTTCATAAAAGTGCGCTCGGGATCGACCAGCACCGCTTCCGTGCCGAGATGCTGCAAATATTGCGGCGCATCCGCGGCCTCAGAGGTGTAGATCCAGTTCGGCGTAATACCCTTTTCCGCCATAAAGGCTTTGATGCCGTTGCTCCAGACGTCCCAACCGTGAGGATAAGGCTCCATCCCCTCTTCGTTGAACGCATGGATGCGGATATTTTTTTGGTACTTAAAGGTTTGCAGCAGCCAGCGCAAGCGATCGCTTACCGTCGGCTGCTGCGACATCGCGCTCTCTTCAAACAGCGCGCGATCGCGGGTTTCGTCATAACCGAGGATGATATGCAGCTCGTCAACCTGGCTACAGGCGCGCTGGATCAGGTAGATATGGCCGGTGTGCAGCGGATAGAACTTGCCGAACACCACGCCGATATTTTTCTCGCGACGCGGAAAATCCAGCCCGAGGAAACGGTGCAATGCCTCCAGCTTTTGCGCGCTGGGGCTTTTGATTTTGGCATTCAGCAGCTGGCTTAAGTAGCCTTTGGTCATGCCGCTGGCATCCGCGACCTGCTGCAACGTGCAGCCCTTCTGGCGAATGGCGGTTTTTAAGTAGTCGAATGACGACATCGTTGCCTCCTGCAAAAGTGATAAGCCAATTATAAGTCGTCAAAGACGCTTAGCGCATCGGCGAGCTTCTTCACGCCAAAGATCTGCATGCCTTCCGGCGCCTTTTTCGGCACGTTTGCCGCCGGAACAATCGCCCGGCGAAAACCGTGCTTCGCCGCCTCCGAGATACGCTCCTGGCCGCTTGGCACCGGGCGGATCTCACCGGCCAGCCCGACTTCGCCGAACACCACCAAATCCTGCGGCAGCGGGCGATCGCGCAGGCTGGAGACCATCGCCAGCAGCAGCGCTAAGTCGGCGCTGGTTTCCGTCACTTTCACCCCGCCGACCACATTGACAAACACATCCTGGTCCGACATCTGCAAACCGCCGTGGCGGTGCAGGACTGCCAGTAAAATCGCCAGCCGGTTCTGCTCAAGCCCTACCGCCACGCGGCGCGGGTTCGACATCATGGAGTGATCGACCAGTGCCTGGATCTCCACCAGCAGCGGGCGCGTTCCTTCCCAGACCACCATCACCGAACTGCCGGAGGTCACTTCATCCCCACGGCTAAGGAAGATGGCCGACGGGTTGCTCACTTCGCGCAGCCCCTGCTCGGTCATGGCGAAAACGCCCAGTTCATTCACCGCGCCGAAGCGGTTCTTATGGCTGCGCAGCGTGCGGAAGCGGGAGTCGGCATCGCCGTCGAGCAGTACCGAACAGTCAATACAGTGCTCCAGCACTTTCGGCCCCGCCAGCGAACCATCTTTCGTCACGTGGCCGACCATCACAATCGCCACGTCGCGGGTTTTGGCAAAGCGGGTGAGATACGCCGCGGTTTCGCGCACCTGCGCGACGCTGCCGGGCGAGGACTGGATATCCGCCATATGCATCACCTGGATGGAGTCGATCACCATCAGGCGCGGCTTCTCCTCTTCAGCAATCATGCAGATCTGCTCAATGCTGGTCTCGGAGAGCATATTCAGGTTAGTGGTCGGCAGCCCTAAACGGTGGGCACGCATCGCCACCTGCTGCAATGACTCTTCGCCGGTGACATAAAGGGTTTTCATCTGCTCGGCGAGCTTGCAGAGCGTCTGTAACAGCAGCGTCGATTTCCCCGCGCCAGGGTTACCGCCAATCAGAATGGCGCTGCCGGGCACCACGCCGCCGCCGAGGACGCGGTCAAACTCTTTAAAACCGGTGGAGAAACGCGGCAGCGCTTCGAGGCTGATGTCGGAGAGCTTTTGCACCTTCGACACGCCTGCGCTGCCCGCATAGCCGGAGAGGCGCTCGTTGCGCGCAACGGTTGGCGAAGCGGCCACGCGCACTTCGGTAATGGTGTTCCAGGCGTGACAGGCGCTGCATTGCCCCTGCCAGCGCGGATAATCAGCGCCGCACTCATTACAGACAAACGCACGTTTTGGAGCTTTCGCCACATTCACCTCTACTTCTTATTAATACTGCCGGAAAGGATACAAAATACGCCCATCAGGTCGGCGTGACGAATGGTCACTTCCGCCTTCTCATTCACGGTCGGTTTGGCGTGAAACGCGATGCCAAGGCCAGCAGATTTGATCATCGGAAGATCGTTGGCGCCATCGCCAATCGCCACGGTCTGATCCGCGGCGATCTCATACTCTTCCGCCAGCAGCTTCAGCGTTTTCGCTTTGTACTGCGCATCGACGATATCGCCCAGCACCTGGCCGGTAAATTTACCGTCGACGATCTCCAGCTGATTCGCCACCGCTGCCGTCAGATGCAGCTTGTCGCGCAGGTAGTCGGCAAAGAAGGTAAAGCCGCCGGAGGCAATCGCCACTTTCCAGCCGAGGGTTTCCAGTTTTAACACCAGCTGCACCAGACCCGGCATCAGCGGCAGATTTTCGCGCACCTGATGCAGGATAGCAGCATCCGCGCCTTTTAAGGTCGCCACGCGGCTGCGCAGGCTGGCGGTGAAATCGAGTTCACCGCGCATCGCGCGCTCGGTCACTTCAGCAACCTGTTCGCCGGTGCCGGCCAGTTTGGCGATCTCATCAATGCACTCAATCTGGATCGCGGTGGAGTCCATATCCATCACCAGCAGCCCTGGCGAGCGCAGGTGCGGGATTTTACCGAGCGGCGCGACATCCATGCCCTCATCGTGCGCCAGGCGCGTTGCGCGCGGCGTCAGCGAGCCTGCCAGGCGGATCACCTGATACTCATCGACGCTCCAGGCTGAAACAATCACCATCGCGGCACCCAGCTTGCGCTGATAGGTGGTCAGACGCTGCTTATCAAGGCTCCGGCTATAGAGCAACCAGCCGCTGCGACCAGCGTGATAATCCAGAGGCATCACCTCATCACCACTGAGAGAGAGCGGCAATCCCGGCCACTGAGAAACATCATCGGGCAGGTCGCACCAGGTCAGACTGTTAGGCATTAAAGCTCCTGTAAAAACGTTCGCGCCAGAAAGCACCGGAGGGGAAAATAACGCAAGAGGCTACCTTGTAATCAACGCTTCTGGCAACATTAAGCATCAAATTTACAACAGGTGACACATGAGTCGCGCAAAACTTAAATTTCGGCTGCATCGCGCCGTGATTGTCCTTATCTGTCTGGCGCTGTTGGTCGCGCTGATGCAGGGTGCTTCCTGGTTCAGCCAGAAGCATCAGCGCCAGCGAAATCCGCAGTTTGAAGAGCTGGCAAGAACCCTGGCGCGCCAGGTGACGATCAATCTCACCCCGCTGATGCGCACCGAAACACCCGATGAAAAACGCATCGCCGCCATCTTAAGCCCGCTGACGGAAGAGAGCCGCATTCTCGATGCCGGCGTTTATGACGCACAGGGCGACCTGGTGGCGCGCGCTGGTGAAAGTATTGAGGTGCGTGACCGGCTGGCGCTGGATGGCAAAAAGGCGGGTGCCTACTTCAACCAGCAGATTGTCGAGCCGATTCAGGGCAAAAGTGGCCCGCTGGGTTATTTGCGCCTGACGCTGGATACCCACACGCTGGCGACGGAAGCCAAACAGGTAGATAACACCACCAATATTCTGCGTCTGATGCTGCTGCTCTCCCTGGCGATTGGCGTGGTGCTGACGCGTACATTGTTGCAGGGCAAACGCACCCGCTGGCAGCAGTCCCCCTTCCTGCTGACGGCCAATAAAGCGGTGCCGGAAGAGGATGAGCAGGAAAAGCGAGAGTAGCCGCAGCGGCTTCCCGTACGCTCCCTGATTTTTTAGCAAGGATATCGCCTATGTCGACGCTTCGTCTTCTTATCTCCGACTCTTACGATCCGTGGTTTAACCTGGCGGTTGAGGAGTCGATTTTCCGCCAGATGCCCGCCACGCAGCGGGTGCTGTTTCTCTGGCGCAACGCCGATACGGTGGTGATTGGCCGGGCGCAAAATCCGTGGAAGGAGTGCAACACTCGCCGCATGGAAGAGGACAACGTGCGGCTGGCAAGGCGCAGCAGCGGCGGCGGCGCGGTATTCCACGATCTCGGCAATACCTGTTTTACCTTTATGGCAGGCAAGCCGGAGTATGACAAAACCGTCTCCACCACCATTGTGCTCAATGCGCTACAGGCGCTGGGCATTAACGCGGAAGCCTCCGGGCGCAACGACCTGGTGGTCAAAACCGCTGAGGGGGATCGAAAAATCTCCGGCTCAGCCTATCGCGAAACGCCGGATCGCGGCTTTCACCACGGCACCCTGCTGCTCAATGCCGATCTCAGCCGTCTGGCGAACTATCTCAACCCGGATAAGAAGAAGTTGCAGGCCAAAGGCATCACCTCCGTGCGCGGTCGGGTGGCGAATCTGGTCGATCTGCTGCCGGGCATCACCCATGAGCAGATTTGCGCCGCCGTCACCGAGGCCTTCTTTGAGCACTATGGCGAACGTGTCGAGGCAGAGGTTATCTCGCCGGACAAAACGCCAGACCTGCCGAACTTTGCCGAAACCTTTGCCCGCCAGAGCAGCTGGGAGTGGAACTTCGGCCAGGCCCCGGCCTTCAGCCATTTGCTGGATGAGCGTTTTACCTGGGGCGGTGTGGAGCTGCACTTCGATGTCGAAAAGGGGCACATCACTCGCGCGCAGATCTTTACCGACAGCCTGAACCCGGCACCGCTGGAAGCGCTGGCGGCACGTTTGCAAGGCTGCCTCTATCGCGCCGATACGCTGGCGCTGGCGTGCGATGCGCTACTGGTGGATTTCCCGCAGCAGCAACAGGAGCTGCGCGAACTGTCGGCGTGGATCGTGCAGGCCGTGCGATAGAACAATACGCATGATGGCGCTGCGCTTATCAGGTCTGATACGCGTAGCGCCAGAGAGATCACGCCATACGGTCTACGCTTCGGGCTGCCTGCTCAACCTTTCCTCTCATATCCCGTGCAATTCGACGGAAGCCATCGCTAATGCGTATATCATCCGCCACAGCCTGCCAGAACTGGTTTGCCAGCGGGATAGCAACATCCCAGGCCTCCTTCTTCACCTGCGTGTCGACAACCAGATCAACGGCCTCTTGCCGCATCATGCCAGCGGTTGCAGGAGCAAAGGCCATCGGTAACATATCGTAGACCGGGGTCAGTTTCATCGGTGGTGTTGAGAGAAAAAAGGAGAGATTACCAGCATGCATATCACTATTAGCAATCAGCCGCCCAAATGCCCAAATCTGCTCCGTGAGTGTTAACGATTCGGCATCTGTTTGCCGCTGTTTCACTAACTCGGCGACAACTTTTGGCCATGCGCCCGGGGAAGAAACAAATTCACTTTGCAGTGACTCCAGGGAGACAATAGCGCGGCGGCCTTCTGTACCAACACAATCAAAGCGGCGCGTTTCGAGAAACACTTGTCGGTTTTCGCCCATCAACGCAACGGCATGCGTGCTTTCAATTCTGGCGTTCGCCAGGGCAGCAAGCGCGAGGGATTCTGCAATCAATAAATCCCCCCAGCGCACGGCAGCTTCAGTGGTCTGCGGAGCGGTAAACTTAACCAGGCGGTGAGCATATTCCGGACCGGTTTGCGCATAACACATAAATTTTGGCTGTTCACCGCCAGCGGAGGAGCCGATGATTTCTCCTTGAAGCGCCTGGAAAGCCAGCTCGGCATAGCAGTTCAGCTTCTCATCTTCTGTTATTGCCGCAGGTGGAGAAGCCGCGATCCATTTTTGATAGCCAGCCTCGCCAATTAACCAGCCGCCGCTCTGCTCGTTCGCACTCATGGCGAGCGCAAAAAGCACATCTTCTTCCTGCCACAGGCGAATATCTTCCGGGAGTTCAAATTGTTGAGCAATGTTGCGTCCCCACGCTCGCCCTAAAAATCCCTGCGGACGTAAATCGGTCAGGTACCAGGGGATGCCATCAAACCATTGCCAGCTACCGTCCTCCATACTCACCAGACAACTTCCCTGCGGCCAGCAGGGGCGTAATTCTCCCCATTTGCAGGCCCGCCCATTTTCATCAATACGCCACAACGGAAAAAGCTCAATACCGCGAACAGGGCGCAATAAGGCATAACGTGTCGCGCGCGCTTTGCCGAATTGCAGGATATGAGGTTCCGACGCCGTAAGACGTGAAAACGTCGCCTGGCTGATCTTTAAGGTACTGCGCAAATCAGCGGCTGTGCGGGGACCTTGTAATAGTGAATCCGAAAGAAGCGGCATAGTGAATAGATACCTGAATAGATACTTGAATAGATTTATATCACTATTTTTATGATTTGAAAGAGAAAAAAATGAAGATGAAAAAATAAGTGAATAGATAGTGAGGGGTAAAATGCCGGGCAAGCTTACCGCCGCCCGGCAGGCAAAATTACGCGTTGTCGCCCAGCAGGACAGATTCCAGCGCGATTTTGATCATGTCGTTGAACGTAGTTTGACGCTCATCGGAGGTGGTCTGCTCGTGGGTGCGGATATGGTCGGAAACGGTGCAGATAGTCAGCGCTTTCGCACCGAACTCTGCCGCAACGCCATAGATACCCGCCGCTTCCATCTCGACGCCGAGAATGCCGTACTTCTCCATCACGTCGAACATCTCGCCATCCGGGGAGTAGAAGAGATCGGCAGAGAAGAGGTTACCCACGCGCGCGTCGACGCCAAGGTTTTTCGCCGCGTCAACCGCGTTACGCACCATGTCGAAATCCGCGATCGCTGCGAAGTCGTGATCCTTGAAACGCATACGGTTCACTTTGGAGTCGGTGCAGGCACCCATACCGATGACGATGTCACGCAGTTTCACATCCATACGCACGGCACCGCAGGAGCCGACGCGGATGATCTTTTTGACGCCAAAATCGGTGATCAGCTCTTTGGTGTAGATGGAGCAGGAGGGAATACCCATACCGTGACCCATTACAGAGATTTTGCGGCCTTTGTAGGTGCCGGTGTAGCCCAGCATGCCGCGCACGTTGTTTACTTCACGATAATCTTCGAGAAACGTTTCGGCGATGTGCTTTGCGCGCAGCGGGTCGCCCGGCATCAGTACGACGTCCGCGAAATCGCCCATTTCTGCATTGATATGTGGGGTTGCCATCGTTGCTTCCTTTGACTTGTTAGAAAATGGAGGGCGGGAAAGACCCCGCCCAAAAACATCAGAACATGGCTTTGCCATACTCCATATCAGAGACGCCGAAGTAGCGGGCGATCGTCTGACCAATATCAGCGAAGGTCTCGCGGTGTCCCAGCGAGCCTGCTTTTACTTTCGGGCCGTAGATCAGTACCGGAATGTGTTCGCGGGTATGATCGGTGCCTTTCCAGGTCGGATCGCAGCCGTGGTCGGCGGTAAGGATCAGGATATCATCTTCACCCACCAGCTCCATCAGCTCCGGCAGACGGCGGTCAAACAGCTCCAGCCCGCCCGCATAACCGGCGACATCGCGGCGATGGCCCCAGGAGGAGTCAAAATCGACGAAGTTGGTAAAGACGATGGTCTTATCACCCGCTTCTTTCATCTCGGTAATGGTGGCATCAAACAGCGCGTCAAGGCCGGTTGCCTTCACTTTTTTAGTGATACCGCAGTTGGCATAGATATCGGCGATTTTACCGACGGAGACCACCTGCCCATCCTTCTCTTCAACCAGTTTTTGCAGCACCGTCGCGGACGGCGGCTCAACGGCCAGATCGTGACGGTTGCCGGTACGCTGGAAGTTACCCGCTTTGTCGCCCACAAACGGACGCGCGATAACGCGGCCAATGTTGTAGCCGCCTTCGGTCAGCTCTTCACGGGCAATCTCGCACAGCTCATAGAGCTTATCGAGACCAAAGGTCTCTTCGTGGCAGGCAATCTGGAACACCGAGTCGGCAGAGGTATAGAAAATCGGCTTGCCGGTTTTCATATGCTCTTCGCCGAGCTGGTCAAGAATGACCGTCCCGGAGGAGTGGCAGTTGCCGAGATAACCCGGCAGGTTAGCGCGCTCGACCAGCTTATCCAGCAGTTCCTGCGGGAAGCTGTTTTCGGTATCGCTGAAGTAGCCCCAGTCGAAAAGTACTGGTACACCGGCGATTTCCCAGTGGCCTGACGGCGTATCTTTCCCGGAAGAGAGTTCATGCGCCCAGGCATACGCGCCAATAATCTCGGCGTTGCCGTCCATACCGGCAGGAATCGCGCCGGTTGCGCCTTCGTGGGCTTTCGCAAGCCCGAGGCGAGTGAGATTCGGTAGATTAAGCGGACCTTTGCGCCCGGTATCTGCTTCACCTTTCGCACAGGCTTCAGCGATGTGGCCGAGAGTGTCGGAACCCGCGTCGCCGAAGCGATCCGCGTCTTCTGTCGCGCCGATGCCGAAAGAGTCCAGCACCATGATAAATGCACGTTTCATATGTTCTCCGTACCTTGTGCTTTGAAAAAAAGCGATCAGATCAGTATACCGCTATTCAGTTATGCGGCGATAGACCGTCGGTGTCTCTTTTGGTGCGCGGTCGCTCACACTTATTGCCGCTTTCACCACCTGTGCGGCGCTCTGCCAGCTGGCTTCATCTTTGGCGTGAATAATGGCGAGCGGACGTTGGCCGTCAACCTGCTCGCCGAGGCGCACCATGTCGGTTAAGCCAACGCTGTAATCAATGGTATCGGACGCCTGGCGGCGACCACCGCCCAGCGTGACCACCGCCATACCCAGTTCGCGGGTATCCATTGCGCTGACAAACCCTTCATCGTCGGCGTACACCGCTTTGCTCAGGGTTGCCGTCGGTAAATAGCGATCGTAGTGCTCAACAAAATCATGCGGACCTTTCTGCGCGGCGACCATGCGCCCGAAAATCTCGGCCGCTTTACCGTTATCCAGCACCGCCTGCAATTTCGCGCGCGCGTCAGCGTCATCTTTTGCAAGGTTACCGGAGATGAGCATTTCGGCGCTGAGGGCCATTGTCACCTCAAACAGACGCGGATTACGGTATTCGCCCGTCAGGAACTGCACCGCTTCGCGCACTTCCACCGCGTTACCGGCGCTGGAGGCCAGCACCTGATTCATGTCGGTCAGCAGCGCGGTCGTACGCACGCCTGCACCGTTGGCAACGCCCACAATCGCTTCCGCCAGCTGTTCTGAACGCTCATAGGTCGGCATAAACGCCCCGCTGCCCACCTTCACATCCATCACCAGCGCATCAAGCCCTTCCGCCAGTTTTTTGGCGAGGATCGAGGCGGTGATCAGCGGAATGGAGTCAACGGTGGCGGTGATATCGCGGGTGGCGTAGAAGCGCTTATCTGCCGGTGCCAGCGAGTTGGTCTGGCCGATAATCGCCACGCCAACCTCTTTGATGATGTCGCGAAAACGCTGGTCGGAGGGGAAAATATCAAAGCCCGGAATCGCTTCCAGCTTATCGAGCGTGCCGCCCGTATGGCCGAGGCCGCGCCCGGAGATCATCGGGATATAGCCGCCGCAGGCCGCCACCATCGGGCCGAGCATCAACGATGTCACATCGCCAACGCCGCCGGTGGAGTGCTTATCCACCACCGGGCCATTAAGATCGAGGCTTTTCCAGTCAAGCACGGTACCGGAATCACGCATCGCCATAGTCAGCGAGACGCGCTCCGGCATGGTCATATCGTGGAAGAAAATGGTCATCGCCAACGCGGCGATTTGCCCTTCAGAAACGGTGTTATCGCGAATTCCGTTGATAAAGAAACGGATTTCTTCATCACTCAGCGCGATGCCATCGCGTTTTTTACGAATAATTTCTTGAGCGAGAAACAAGGTAACCCCCTGAGGATAGAGAGGGCCGGGCAACGGATTCAGCCCGGCAATATGGCGAATGATGGCGCAGCGCCATCAGGCGATCATCAGTAAGCGCTGCCGCTTTTGCCGTCGCCGTGACCGAGCGCTTTCAGCAGGCTCGCCAGCAGGCTGGACGCGCCAAAGCGGTAGTGACGCGCATCGGCCCAGTCGGTGCCAAACAGCTCATCGGCAATCGCCAGGTACTGCTGCGCATCTTCCGCCGTACGCACGCCGCCCGCCGGTTTAAAACCCACGCTTTTTTCCACGCTCATATCGCGGATCACTTCCAGCATGATGCGCGCGCTCTCAGGCGTGGCGTTGACCGGCACTTTACCGGTGGAAGTTTTAATAAAATCTGCTCCGGCGTTGATGGAGATTTCAGAGGCTTTGCGGATTAATGCTTCCTCTTTCAGCTCACCGGTTTCGATGATCACTTTCAGCAGTACATTCGCCGCCGCACAGGCCTCTTTACACGCTTTCACCAGATCGAAACCGATCTGCTCGTTACCGGCGATCAGCGCGCGGTATGGGAAAACGACGTCCACTTCGTCCGCGCCGTAGGCGATGGCCGCGCGGGTTTCCGCCAGCGCAATCCCGATATCGTCATTACCGTGCGGGAAGTTGGTGACGGTAGCGATGCGGATCTCTGGCGTCCCCTGCTCGTTCAGGGTCTTACGCGCAATCGGGATAAAACGCGGATAGATGCAGATCGCGGCAGTGTTGCCGACCGGGGTTTTCGCCTGATGGCACAGCGCAATGACTTTCTCATTGGTGTCGTCATCATTCAGGGTGGTCAGGTCCATCAGTTTCAGCGCGCGCAGGCTGCTGGCAGTTAAATCAGTCATATTCTCTCCGACGGCATAATGCCGGTTTCAGTTCGGTTTTGTGAGTATTCTAACATTCACTCACAATTACACTTCGACACGCATCACAGTTAGCAAAAAGTTTGCTTACGCTTGCATAACTGCAACGAGACATTGATCAAATTATTCCGGCACGGGTAGAGGGCAACGCGCAAAAGAAGCCGCGGACACCCACGCCATTTGAATGTGAGAATTTTAACACAGGAGAGTGTGCCTGCCGACGAAAAAGCGTTACAGCCGCGAATCAGGCAGAGCGAAGAGCCGTTGGGTATTGTGAAACAGCGCGTTAGCAATCACATCCGGCGCTTCCGGGCGCAGCTCGCAGAGGGTTGCAAATACGTTTGCCGCCCGCTCCGGGCGATTGGGCTGCCCCTGAAAACCGTTGAGCGGCATATCGGGCGCGTCGGTTTCAAGCAGCAGCGAGGCGAGCGGCAGTTGCGCCATCACATCGCGGGTTTTACTGGCGCGCGGATAGGTAATGGTGCCGCCGACGCCGATACAGTAGCCAAGATCGATAAAGCGCTGCGCCTGTTGCAGACTGCCGGCAAAGCCGTGCACCACGCCAGTTCGCGGCAGGTTATGCTTTTTCAGCTGCATCGCCAGCTTGTCATGGGTGCGGCGGGAGTGAAGAAGGACCGGCAAATCATAGCGCTTCGCCATTTTTAGCTGCGCATCAAGCAGTTCCTGCTGGCGCTCAAACTGCGGATTATCGCGATAAAGGTCAAGGCCGATTTCGCCAATGGCGATCACCTTCTCAGGGCGGGTGGCAAGCAGCGCATCCAGTTGCTCGAGGCTCTGCTGCGTATGCTCCTCCACCACAATCGGGTGCAGGCCCAGCGCGGCATAGAGGGCGTGATACTGCTGCGCAAGGTTGCAGACACGGTCAAAATAGCGGGCGGCGATGGCGGGCACAATAATACGCTCAACGCCCGCCTCTGCCGCGCGGGCGATACTGGCTGCTTCATCACCTTTGAAGGGTTCAAAATCGAAATGGCAGTGGGTATCGATAAAGCGAAAACTCACGCGCTGTCCTCGTTATTGAGCGAAATATCATTGGCCTCCGGCGCGGTCACCAGCGGTAGATCAAGCGCGTCGTTCGCCACTTCGGCGGGCGGCACCACGCGCGTTGTAGGCGCAACCACCGGCGTATAGCGCAGCAGCGGCGGCGTCTCGGCCAGCAATTTACCCACCGTTGCCAGGAAGTAGCGCCCGCATAAGCGGCCAATTTTATAATCTTCCCGCAGCGCCGGTAAACGGCTGCCGAGCGCCATGCTTTTTAACAGCTTTGGCG
This sequence comes from Kosakonia cowanii JCM 10956 = DSM 18146, assembly GCF_001975225.1. NCBI lineage: Bacteria > Pseudomonadati > Pseudomonadota > Gammaproteobacteria > Enterobacterales > Enterobacteriaceae > Kosakonia > Kosakonia cowanii. The sequence goes on from NZ_CP019445.1 coordinate 507,590, forward strand.
GGTAGATTTCGATGATGCGCAGCTTGCCCGGCGGGGACTCAATAAACTGCTGCGTGGCGAGATAGCTCTTCTCATGATGCTGCACCAGGTTGACCAGCGACTGCAGGCTGCTTTCGCCGAGCCAACGCTCCATACGCTTAAACCACTGCGGCGTGTAATACATCTGCGACGGCACGGTGCGGATCACCACGATGGTGTCGGCCCCGCGACGCGCGGCTTCCTGCACCGGGATTGCGTCGCTGACGCCACCGTCCAGATAGTTGACGCCACTCAGCGCCACGCCGGTGCGATAGAAGCCTGGAATGGCACTTGAGGCGCGGATCAGGTCGAGCCATGTCTGGTGATTAGGTAAAAAATACTCCGCCGAATAATCATCCTGGCGGCAGGCGCACATGTAAAAGGCTTTGCCGGCGTCAAAAGCACGTACGCCATGATCCATTGCCAGTGGCATCTCCGTCGCGGTGGCGTTAACCAGCCAGTCAAGATCGATAAGGTTGCCGCCGCGCACGAAACGCAGCGGATCGAAAAATTCCCGTCGCGTGGTGTAGCGCATAATCACTTTACGCGCGTAACCCGGTTGGTTGCAGACATACGCCGACAGATTCTGCGCGCCGGCAGAGGTACCAAAGAAGAGATCGAAAGGGTTGAAGTCGGCGCGCATAAACTCATCCAGCACGCCCGCGGTAAAGATGCCGCGCTGGCCGCCGCCTTCGCACACCAGTGCCAGACGTCCCGGTCGAAACGGTTTCAGCGCCAGCGGCGCAATATTGCCGAGCGTGATGGGAATATGTTGCCCCACTTCGTTTTCCTTTTAAGCAAATGTCACAACAAAGTAGCGCAATATTTAAGTCCCTGAAACAGCAAAGCCAGTCACGAGGACTGGCTTTAATGTAACCGAAGTTTAAGCGTGTTAAACGCTACGGGCGCCGACGACCCATGAACAGGCTGACCAGGAACAGAACGATACCAACGATGAAGACGATTTTCGCCGCACCAGCTGCTGTACCTGCCAAACCACCAAAGCCCAGAGCGGCGGCAATTAACGCGATAACCAGAAAAATAATGCCCCAACGAAACATAAAACTCTCCTTAACCATAGTTAATGTCGACCGCAAGCGATGGGCTCTCAGATGCCCATCCGCGATGTTTCCTGCTAAGTATCTATCGCGCCCGGACATCGCCAGGCGCGGATTTTTTCACGTACTCTTATTTAACTTTCAGGTCGTTCTTCACGCTTTTCACGCCATCAACTGCTTTGGCGATGCTTTCAGCGCGCTCACTTTGAGCCTTGGACTCTACCGTGCCGGATAACTGAACAACGCCGTCAGTGGTTTCCACTTTCACCATACGGGACGGGACGTTTTCATCGGCCAGCAGCTTCGCTTTGATTTCGCTGGTGGTGGCGGTATCACCCGCGTAACCTTTTGCAGTGCTCTCTTTCGCATCGCGAACGTGCAGTTTGTCGCTTACAGAAGCCACACCTTCTACACCTTTCGCCACGGAAACCGCCTCTTCAGCCTGTTTCTGGCTTTCGACGAAACCGCTCAGGGTTACCACTTTTTTGTCCGTTTTCACGGAGATATCGGTGCTTTTAATGCTTTCATGATCGACCAGTGCTGCTTTCACTTTTGCAGTAATGGTACTGTCGTCCATGAATCCACCGACTTTATTCATAGAGCTATCAATTTTGTCCCCTGCACTGGACGCGGTGCTTTGCGCTTTATCAGTGGTGGTTTCCGCCGCCAGGGCAGAACCCGTGGTCAGAACAGAGCCCAGCGTAATAGCCAGCAGGGTTTTAGAAAGAGTCAGCTTTGTCATAGTCATCGATGTTATTCCTGTATGTTTGCCCACCATTTGGGCTGAAGCAGCAAGAAGCTGCCAACTGCTGCGGTGAAACTCACCGTATCAACGTCAATGGTTGCGATCACATTCCGGCAAATCGCTGCGCTGATGCAGTTGTTAATGTTATCTGGTGATTAGTTGAGTGGATAAAAGACCATTAAACACGCATTGAACAGTACTTTCAGCCACACACCTTGTCATCACTTTGTTAAATATAGATCACTCTCGACAAAGATCCTGTTGGAGTGCGTAAAAAGCGAGCAACAGACAGAAAAAGCGAGGGTTTTAAGAACTTTCCGCAAGAAACGGCAGGGGAGAAAAGAGGCCGGAGCGCAGCGTCTGACGCGCTCCGTAGAGGGATTAGTGTTCGCGGGTTTTGTGGAAGGTCACTTCCGGGTAACGCTCTTGTGTCAGGTTGAGGTTAACCATGGTCGGCGCGATGTAGGTCAGGTTATCGCCGCCATCGAGCGCCAGCTGGATCTCGTTCTTACGTTTAAACTCTTCGAACTTCTTCACGTCGCTGCTCTCCACCCAACGGGCAGTTGCCACGTTGACGGACTCATAGACCGCTTCGACGTTGTATTCGCTCTTCAGACGCGCTACCACCACATCAAACTGCAGCACACCCACCGCGCCGACAATCAGATCGTTGTTGGCAATCGGGCGGAAGACCTGCACCGCGCCCTCTTCTGAAAGCTGAACCAGACCTTTAAGCAGCTGTTTCTGCTTCAGCGGGTCGCGCAGGCGAATACGGCGGAAGAGCTCAGGGGCAAAGTTCGGGATGCCGGTGAACTTCATCATTTCACCCTGCGTGAAGGTGTCGCCAATCTGAATGGTGCCATGGTTATGCAGGCCGATGATGTCGCCCGGGTAGGCCTCTTCAACGTGCGAGCGGTCGCCCGCCATAAAGGTCAGCGCATCGGAGATCACCACATCTTTACCGGTGCGCACCTGGCGCAGCTTCATCCCTTTTTCGTAACGCCCGGAAACCACGCGCATAAAGGCAACGCGGTCGCGGTGCTTCGGATCCATGTTGGCCTGGATCTTAAAGACAAAGCCGGTGAACTTCTCATCGTCCGCTTTCACTTCACGCACGTCGGTTTTACGCGGCATCGGCGCCGGTGCCCACTCAACTAAGCCATCCAGCATATGATCGACGCCAAAGTTACCGAGCGCGGTGCCGAAGAAGACTGGCGTCAGCGCGCCGCTCAGGAAAAGCTCCTGGTCGAACTCGTTGGAAGCACCCTGCACCAGTTCCAGCTCATCGCGCAGCTGCTGGGCCAGATCCTCGCCGACAGCGGCATCCAGCTCCGGGTTATCCAGCCCTTTGACGATGCGCACTTCCTGGATGGTGTGGCCTTTACCGGTCTGGTAAAGGTAGGTTTCATCTTTATAGAGGTGGTAAACCCCTTTGAACAGCTTGCCGCAGCCAATCGGCCAGGTGATCGGCGCGCAGGCAATCTTCAGCTCGCTCTCGACTTCATCCAGCAGCTCCATCGGATCGCGGATGTCACGGTCGAGTTTGTTCATAAAGGTGAGGATCGGCGTATCGCGCAGACGGGTCACTTCCATCAGCTTACGGGTACGATCTTCGACGCCCTTCGCCGCATCGATCACCATCAGACAGCAGTCAACGGCGGTTAGGGTGCGGTAGGTATCTTCGGAGAAGTCTTCGTGCCCAGGGGTGTCGAGCAGGTTGATCAGGTTCTCGCGGTACGGGAACTGCATCACGGACGTGGTGATGGAGATACCACGCTGCTTCTCCATCTCCATCCAGTCAGATTTTGCATGCTGGTTGGAGCCACGGCCTTTTACAGTCCCGGCGGTCTGGATCGCCTGTCCGAACAGCAGCACCTTTTCGGTGATGGTAGTTTTACCGGCATCGGGGTGCGAGATGATAGCGAACGTGCGGCGCTTCGCCACCTCTTGGTAATAAGGAGACAACGTCATAATTGAGATCTTCTGTGTAATTGCGCGGCACTGAGCCCCGCGTTAAAGACGAAAAATGCGGCTATTGTACTCAACGGTTGAGTGCAGACAATCAATGTTTACACAGGAGTTGCTCCAGTTCGTTCAGGGACGTTACCGTCCAGGTCGGGTTGATACCTTCAGGCAGCGCGCGGTTGTGGGCATTGAGCCAGCAGGTCGATAGCCCCGCGTTGATGCCGCCCAGAATATCCGACTCCGCCGTGTCGCCAACCATTAAGACGCGATCGCGGGATGGGTTACCGGCCTGCTTCAGTGCGTACTCAAAGATACGCGGATCCGGTTTAGCCACGCCAACCTGTTCAGAAATCACTAACAGATCAAAATAGTCGCGCAGGCCGGTGCGTTCCAGGCGAATTTGCTGCAAGGCGGTAAAACCATTGGTGATGATGCCGATTTTCACTTTGCCCTTCAGGCTGTCGAGCAGCGACACCGCGCCCGGCAGCGGCGCGCAGATTTCCGCCATCGCATTCAGAAACGCCTCATTAAGCATGCCCGGCGGCACATCCAGCCGCTCGGACCAGCTCTGGAAACGCTTATGCTGCAACTGCAGCGCGGTGATCGCGCCGTTCTGGTAATCGACCCACAAAGGCTTGTTAACGGACTGATATTCTGCGAAATCCTGATCGGTGAATGTCACGCTATAGTCAAGAAACATCCGTTGTAAGCCGCCAAACGAGTCGAAGGTGAACAACGTTTCGTCAGCGTCAAAGAGTATCCAGTCCCATTTCATTACATCACCTTTATTCAATTACAGAGGAAGCGCCATGATGATGGCATCCTCACGCCCGTGGGCCGTGGGATAGTAGTTGCGCCTGATAGTCGCTTCGTTAAAACCTAAACTTTCATACAGCGCAATGGCGGGCTGGTTAGAGGCGCGAACCTCCAGCCACAGCGTCAACACATCGCGCTTTTCCAGCTCGCTAATCAGATGTTCGAGCAGCTGGCGGCCCAGCCCCTGGCGCTGCCAGGCGGGATCGACGGCGATATTGAACAGCGTGGCTTCATCAAGCACCACCTGCGTGATGGCGAAAGCCGCCATCTCGTCACCCACCATCAGCCGATAGTTGAGGTAGCGCTCCCCCTGATTACTGGCGAGTGTTTTTTCGCTCCAGGGAAAGGCGTGCGCCCGGGTTTCTATTTCGTAAGCGCGGGGCAGATCAGTCGTGCTGAGGGAAGAAATCGTGTTCATGTTCGCAGATTTGTTGCCATAACGCGGCGCGTGCCGCAGGGTTTGCGCGTAGCTCATCAACAGCGGGCGTCGAGACTTGCGCGCCCGACAGCGGTAGCGGCGCATCAATGCCCAGCAGCCAGCTGTTGCAATGGCTCTCAGGCGGCAGCATCGCCACGCGATCCGGGGTGAGTTGCAGTACCTGATCTGCCGTTACGGTCAGGGCACGCAGCACGTCGGTGACAAGCGGATCGTTTAATGCAGGCAGCGCCGGCGAGACCATTACCAGACGAATATGCGCGGGCAGCGAAATGGCGATCTCGCCCTGTAACGCCGTCGGGCGGCGCAGGGTCCACTGGGTAATGCCCAGCTGCTGTAATTGCCAGTCGCGTCGGGAAGTCATCGTGAAACACTCCTGTATCAGGCGCGCAAATATAACAAACTCGTCGAAAATGCGCCATCAACACGCGGCATGTGGAGATAAAGACGCAGCCAACAAAGAGGCAGCGCGAAGGATAACGTGTTACACAAAATCATTCGTGTTGCGTCGAGGCGGCAAGGATGAATATCCCCAGGAGCTTACAAGAGTAAGTGACTGGGGTATGAAGACGCAGCCAACAAAGAGGCAGCGCGAAGGATAACGTGTATAATCGCCGGCTCAGTTTAAAGAGGAACACGTAATGTCTGCTTTTACCCCGGCAAGTGAAGTCTTGCTGCGCCACAGTGATGATTTCGAATCTAACCATATTCTTTTTGCCGGTGATCTGCAGGACGACCTGCCCGCGCGTCTGGAGAGTGCCGGGAGCCGTGCCTGGACCCAACAGTTCCACCAGTGGCAAACCCTGAGCCAGCAGATGGGCGAGCGCGCCAGTTTTAGCCTGGTGGCGGATAGCGCGATGATTGGTGAGAGCGATACGCTTATCTACTACTGGCCGAAAAATAAGCCGGAAGCGCTGTTCCAGCTGATGAATTTGCTCTCGCTGCTGCCGGTGGGAACGGATATTTTTGTGGTTGGCGAAAACCGCAGCGGCGTGCGCAGCGCCGAGCAGATGCTGGCAGAGTATTGCACGCTGAATAAGATCGACAGCGCGCGTCGCTGTGGGCTTTATCACGGTCGCCTCGATAAAAACCCTGCCTTTGATCCTGACGGTTTCTGGGGCGAGTACGCACTGGACTCCCTGACGATTAAAACCATGCCGGGCGTCTTTAGCCGCGATGGGCTGGATGTGGGCAGCCAGTTGCTGCTCTCCACGCTGACGCCGCATACCAAAGGCAAAGTGCTGGATGTTGGCTGCGGCACGGGCGTGCTGGCAGCGGCGCTGGCAAGCCATTCGCCGAAAGTGCGTTTGACCCTGTGTGATGTTTCGGCCCCGGCGATCGAAGCCAGCCGCGCGACGCTTGCCGCGAACGGCCTTGAAGGTGAGGTTTTCGCCAGTAATGTCTTCTCTGAGGTGACTGGTCGCTTCGATATGATCATCTCCAATCCGCCGTTCCATGACGGGTTGCAGACCAGCCTCGAAGCGGCGCAAACGCTGATCCGCGGCGCGGTGCGTCACCTCAACAGCGGCGGCGAGCTGCGTATTGTGGCGAACGCCTTCCTGCCCTATCCGGACGTGCTGGATCAGACCTTCGGTTTCCATGAAGTGATCGCGCAAACCGGACGCTTTAAGGTTTACCGTACCGTGATGACGCGCCAGGCGCTGAAAAAATAAGCCCTCTTCCCGGCGGGCCTGCTCGCCGGGTGAATTTCCCCACCTGTTAGCCGACGCCCATTTTTGCAGCAATCGACGACTCTGCGCGCAATTAACTGTTGACGAAAAGTTGAAAACATCTAGAATGCGCCTCCGTGGTAACGATACTTCTGGTATCGATGGTATGCGAAGGTGGCGGAATTGGTAGACGCGCTAGCTTCAGGTGTTAGTGTCCTTACGGACGTGGGGGTTCAAGTCCCCCCCCTCGCACCATAAACCACGCAGATATCGCTCGCACTGTGCGAAGGTGGCGGAATTGGTAGACGCGCTAGCTTCAGGTGTTAGTGTTCTTACGGACGTGGGGGTTCAAGTCCCCCCCCTCGCACCAACGAGGCGATATCTACAAGTAAGATGACTGTGCGAAGGTGGCGGAATTGGTAGACGCGCTAGCTTCAGGTGTTAGTGTCCTTACGGACGTGGGGGTTCAAGTCCCCCCCCTCGCACCAGATATCTTGCTCACCCCTCTTAATGCCCTCTGTTTTTACACCACCATTTTCAAATTCAGCAGCATCAAAATGACACCGCCAATCAGAGCAATGCTTGATGGCAGCAGAACGTAATGACGTAATCGTTTGTGGTAAAGCATCACTGGCGTCAATAATAAGCCCAGTAAAATCACCGCGCGCCAGCTGTTGACCGACAGGTCTGCCAGCACTAATGCGGCCACAATCATGCCCGGAAAAACGATCCCCCAACGACTTCCCAACGCGCGCTGCAGCATGGTTTCATCTCTTCAATCACGAATGATAACCAATATCATATGATAAATTTTCTCATCTGTCAGCGAGCTCGCAGTGTCGGAAGATTCTGCATCTTCTAATGACAGCCATTAAGTAAGGTGATAAATTAAGCACCGCTTAAATAAAAATTCTTATTACTAATATTTCGCGATGACCATTTCATTGCGCAACGCTATTTTACGACTCATAACGCACTGAAAAACTGCGGATAAATACGACTTATAGGTATGACATCACAAACATGGCAATCTCTTTGTAATAAGAGATATCGATTGTCCCTACGTCTCTTTTTACTGCTCAACGCCATTTCAGCACTCTTTTCTATGCTGGTGCCGCTCTATAATCTGCACGCCGTGACCGTGCCGGTTTGCGCGATCTTCACGCTCAGCGCGGTGTTACCCGCGTGGCACAAATTTTACCCCAGAAGCAAAATCAACATCACACTGATCTCACTCCTGTTTGGCTGCCTTTGGGCGTGGCATGTGGTTCTTAAAGCGAAACTGATAGGGGATGATGCTTCGGCCTATCTGTTAATCGCGCTGCTCAGCGTTCTGTTTATCGGCACTATCGCTTTCTCCAATAATGTCATCGCCTTCCTTCTCCACTCTCTGCCGCTTTTTGTAACCAGCTTATGGCTGAATGAGTCTGAGAGCTGCATGCGCCTCATCTATAGCTTCTCTCTACCCGTTATTGGGATTGCCATTCAGCATGCAATTCAGAAGCGTAACGATAGTTTTGCCCGCGCCCTGATGCAGCGGTTGATGCAGGAGCGCAAAACCCTTAACGACCTGAGCATGCTCGACCCGCTCACCGGTCTCTATAACCGCCGCGGATTGCAGCATAAACTCGATAACCTGCTTGCCGTCGATGACAGCAGCCGTTTTGTTCTGCTACTGGATATCGATCACTTCAAAGCCTATAACGACCATTATGGGCACATGATGGGCGACCAGGCGCTTATCCGCGTCTCTGCTGCGCTGCGCGACGCAGTGCGCTCGCGGGACATTGTGGCGCGCTTCGGTGGCGAAGAGTTTATGATTTTGTTGAATAACATCGACCAGGATCAGGCGCGGATGGCCGCAGAGCATATCCGCCAGCGGGTTTACGATCTGAAGATCCCGCATATGTTTAATGAAAGCGTCGCCACTAATGTCACCGTCAGTATCGGCATTGCGCCGTTGCAGAATAACGATATTGATGCCGCGCTGACGCAGGCGGATAAAGCGCTGTATGAAGCCAAGCATTTAGGCCGCAACAGTATTCTGGTCAGCGGAGACTTACAGCTCGCCTGACGTGCGCTGGCGCTAACTTTACGATAAACAACTTGCTATCGGTTTGGCCTCTGGATAGGATTGGCAATCATTATCATTTAGATTCCTTCTGCAGCTGGGGCTATGGCATACCGTACCGCATCGATTACGCAACAAGTTATCTGGCAAAGCCCGCTTCATGACGAGCGCGACTCGCTGGCGACTGCCATGCGGGATGCGATTGCCAGCACGCGGGCCCATCTGCTCGATTTCCTGCGCCTTAATGAAGATGTCCCCCATCATGCAATGACGCTGGCGGAGTGGTCGCGCCCAACGGCGCTAAGCTCGCTTATTGCCACCTACTCCGATCATATTTACCGTAACAACCCCACAGAGCCACGTGAAAGCAAACCGCTGCTCTCGCTGTGGGCGCAATGGTATCTCGGGCTGATGGTGCCGCCGCTGTTGCTGACGCTGTTAACGCAAAAGAGCGCGCTGGATTTAGACCCCGATAACTTCCACGTTGAATTTCACGAAAGCGGGCGCGCTGCCTGCTTCTGGATCGATGTTCAGCAGGATCACAGCCTGACGCTGAAAAATGATGCTGAACGTATTGCCGCCCTGGTCACCCATACCATCCAGCCGGTAATAAAGGCACTGGAGGCGACGGGCGACATCAATGGCAAACTTATCTGGAGCAACACCGGTTACCTGATTAACTGGTATCTGGGCGAAATGATGCCGCTTATCGGCGAAGCCCGGCTGGCCGCCCTGCGCCAGATCTGCTTTTTCGAAAAAGCGTTTGCTGACGGCAGCGACAACCCGCTATGGCGCACGGTCGTGCTGCGCGACGGCGCGCTGGTTCGTCGGACATGCTGCCAGCGCTATCGCCTGCCGGATGTTCAGCAGTGTGGCGATTGCACGCTGAAATAGCGTTGTACGCTGGAATAGCAAAGGGGCGATAATTCGCCCCTTTTTTGTCTCAGGCAACCTGCCGATTTTCCTCTTCTGCGCGACGCGCCTCTTCCGCCTCCTGCTCCAGCAGCTGCTTCTCATACACCTTGAAGAAGGGGTAGTAGATAACCGCCGAGATCGCGGCGAGGAGCAGAACCAGCACGGCAGCGCGGAAGTCCCAGCCTAATGCCCACGCGGCACCAATCGGCGCGGGCGCGGTCCACGGTACAACCGAAATCACGCGGCCAATCAGATCCATCTTCATCACCGCCCAGGCAATAATTGCGTTGAGCGTCGGTGCCAGCAGGAAGGGGATAAAGAACACCGGGTTCATCACAATCGGTGTGCCGAAAATCACCGGCTCATTAATGTTAAACAGACTTGGCACAACGCTGAGACGGCCAATCGATCGTAGATGGACCGAGCGGCTACGCAGGTAGCAGAACACCAGCCCCATGGTTGCGCCCGACCCGCCAATCACAATAAAGAAGGTCCAGAACGCCTCCATAAAGATGTGCGGCAGCGGCGCGCTTTGCGCCAGAGCGCTCTGGTTGATACCCAGGTTGGTCAGCCAGAACATCTGCAGCATGCCGGAGACAATGGCTGCGCCGTGGATACCGGCAAACCAGAGCAGATGACCAATGATCACCGCCAGCAGGATCGCAGGCAGAGAGTCTGCCGCCGACACCAGCGGTTTAAACAGCGCCATGATCGCCTGCGGGATGAGCATATTGAACTGGGACTGAATCAGCAGGCTGAGCGGATAGAGCGTCAGTACCACCACCAGCACCGGGATCAGCAGATCGAAGGAGTTCTTAATCATCGGCGGCACCTGGTCCGGCAAGCGGATGCCAATGTTGTGCGCCTTCAGAAAACGCATCATCTCCACGCAGTAGATTGCCACAAGGATGGCGGTGAAAATCCCGGTGCCGCCAAGGCTATCCACCGGTAGCGTGCCGCTGGTTTTCGGCGCGGCAACCAGTAAAAACGCCATCAGCGAGAGCATCGCGCACATAAAGGGATCAAGCTGATATGTCTTCGCGTAGTGCTTGCCGAGGTTGTAGGCGATAGCGGCGCAAATGTAGATCGACATGATCCCCATCGTCATATCAAACGGCGTAAGGATCCGCCCTTCATACTGCTTCGCCAGATCCAGCCAGCCGCGGGCAAAACCCCACGTGGTATCAGGCGAAAAAGGGGGGTAAGCAAATACCAGTAAAAACGAACCGACAATCATAAAGGGCATCGCGGAGATAAAGCCGTCGCGGATGGCCATAACGTGGCGCTGGGAAGAGATACGCCCGGCTATCGGGCTGACATAGTTTTCAATAAACCGAAAGATAAGGTTAAACGCAGCATGGTTAGCAGACATCGTCGATCTCCTGTCAGACTTGCAAGGTAATGGCAACAGCAGCGGTGCAGCCGTGCCGCGATCGGTTTCGGATGGTTGAAACCATGCTGATTAGCGGACCAGCATTACAACTGAGTAGAGTAGGTTTCATAAGAGGCTCTTTTTATTTTAGGGTCAGGGGGAGTGACAAAATGAGTATTAACCTGCCCTGAGAACACTGCAACTGGTTCATGTAACCGGTTTCCGCGATTGTGAAGGGGATCGAGAAACGTAATGTAAGCGGTTTGTCATGATGGATTATTTACAGAGATAACTCGCTTGTGACAGATTAGCTGCGGTCTTTCGCAGGAGAACATCATGAGTTTGCAGTCCGTGCGGCAATTCTTTGCCGATAACGCCCCTGATATCGATATTATTGAACTCAATCAAAGTACGGCAACCGTTACGCTGGCGGCGGCGGCCCATCGTGTCGAGCCGGGCCAGATCGCCAAGACGCTGTCGTTAAAGGTGAAAAACGAGGTCATTCTGGTTGTCGCGAAAGGCGATGCCCGGCTTGATAATAAAAAACTGAAAAACACCTTCGGCGCAAAAGCGCGGATGTTGAGCAGTGATGAAGTAGTCACGATTACCGGTCATCCGGTCGGCGGCGTCTGCCCTTTTGGGCTGGAAACTCCGCTGGCGGTCTACTGCGATGTCTCGCTCAAACAGTATCCGGAAGTGTTGCCGGCGGCGGGCGCGATTCACAGCGCGGTGCGTATCTCACCGGAGCGCATGGCGGCGCTGACGTCCGCAAAGTGGATTGACGTTTGCCAGTAGGGTTGCTGCGCCAGGCCCGGTCCTGGCGCTTACGCGCAATGAAGCGAGCGTTACATCAGCTCAGATGCCGCCCGGGTGCTGGGCGGAATCCAGGTCAGAATATCCGCGGCATCAAGTAAACCGACATCGGATGTCACGCCCAATTTTGTCATGGCATTAAATTTGTGCGCGCGGATGGTTTTCACATTGCGGTCCAGCTGCGAGGCGATCTCTGCAATGGAAAAGCCCCGCGTCATATAGTGCAAAATCTCCCTTTCGGTTGGGCTTAACATACGAAACTGGCTGACGTAGCCATGATTAATCATGTTCTCGTTAACCCGCCGGGTTTCGCCAAGCAGCGTGGTGAGTTGCTCAAGCAGCATCGGCAACTCTGATGATTTACTTAAGATGCCGTGCAGGCGCGACGGAGAGAGGTGCCCCACCAGCCGCGCTTCTCTGTCATCTCCCGCCAGCACAATGCGCTGAACGTCCGGGCAGGAGAGCGAGAGCAGATGCAGGCACATCAGGCATTCGCGCCGCTCTTTACGCTGACCAAAAAGCGAATAGATGACCGAGAAATAGGCAGACTTTTTTAATGCCTGCCGAAAGGCAATATGATCCTTAAAAAAATGAAAAGAGTAGTTTGCAAAAACGGGCTCGCTGAATAAACTCTGCAACCCTTCCCGACTCATCATGCATTTTTCAATGATGGCTACATGTCCCGCTTGGCTAATGTTTTCCATTCATTATGGTCTCCATATGCTGATCCTAAATTCAGCTCTTTCATACCCTGATGGCTATTAATCCACGTGTACAAATCTGCATTACTGCGCAGTGATAATCGTCGCATTGCGCTATTTTTCTGCGCGCTGACGGTTTTGTTGCTTTTTTTGAGCAACATGGCGATTTGATTTATTCCCCACCCCTTTCCAAGAAGGCGTAACACTTTCCTTTCCGAAAAGGTGAGTAATTTTCGCGGCGCTGGCGTCTCTGCACAGTGCTGCCGTACCGCAGAAAGTAGCGTTGGGCTCACTTTAGGAGCGTTTTCTTCTCCGCCGCGTAGCGCATTAACCACACTGTCGATAGGCTCAATGTCGGCGAGTAGCATGGTTTGCGGCTGGATTAAAAAGTCCACCGCATCAGGATAAAATTCTGGGGAAATAAAGAAGAGCCAGCGCGTTTTATCGCATTGCGAGATCAAGGTGTAGTAGTGTTCACAGCGCTGCTGCGCAGACCGCAGCCCACCGGAGAAATCAATGATAACCAAGCTGCTATCCGCTAACTGCGGCAGCGTGACCTCCTCTATCGTGGCGTAATGCGTTACCGGATACTCAGGAAAATGATGCTCAAATATGCTGCCAATACCGGCCCTAAGTACGGGAGCCTGGCTAATAATAATCCCGTGATTGCCGCCTGGTGATAGCATAAAAACCTCCGCTTCCATTTGCGCTCTCTATCAATCCTCGTAATGAGTATTTACTCAATCGGTACCAATAATGCGTAAATTAACAATAATATTCCGAACCAGCCGTTATAAGAATTGTTGGAATTTATGATTAGCAATTTAATATAAATATTTAAAATCATAATATTGCCAACGTGCGTGACAACATAACACAACGACTCTTCAAATACTTAGTGCCTTATTAAAAATAAAATAATTAAAAGAATATAATCAAATTGTATATAGTTAATAAAAGATTAATAACCTTAATAAATATTTAATCGCGCATGTAAACCAGGAATATTAACGCTTACCAGGATTATCCGTAATATGTCGTCGTAATTTATATGGCCTTTATAATAATATTCCTAGAAAGATTGGCACGATAAATAACCATGGCGAAATCATTATCCGAATTTATTGCACACTTCTTGATCTGCGTTAGCGCCAGCCTCCCCCGCACCTGTGCTAAAAAGAGGTGTTCCGTTCCCCCTTTGCGAGCGGCGTGACCAGTTAACCAGGGCAAGCATGCAAACAGACCACTCAACGCAGCGAACCATTACGCGCTTGTGTATTCAGTGCGGCCTTTTTTTGTTACAGCACGGCGCAGAGAGCGCGCTGGTGGAGGAGTTGTCGAGCCGCCTGGGGAAAGCGCTTGGCATGGACACAGTCGAGAGCCTGATCTCCTCAAATGCCATCGTGTTAACCACCATTAAAGATGGCCACTGTCTGACCTCAACGCGCAAAAGCAGCGATCGCGGCATTAACATGCATATGGTGACGGAGGTGCAACATATCGTCATTCTCGCCGAGCATAAGCTGCTGGATCTTCAGGATGTAGAGAAGCGCTTCACCCAGCTAAAACCGCTGCGCTATCCGCGCTGGCTGGTGACGCTGATGGTCGGTCTCTCCTGCGCCTGCTTCTGCAAGCTCAATCGCGGCGGCTGGGACGGTGCGTTTATCACCTTCTGCGCTAGCAGCATCGCGATGTATGTCCGTCTGCTGCTGGCAGGAAGACATATGCATCCGCAAATCAACTTCTGTATTACCGCTTTTGTCGCCACCACCGTTTCCGGGCTGCTGCTCACCCTGCCCGCTTTTCTGCACTCCTCAACGGTGGCGATGGCCGCCAGCGTGCTGCTGCTGGTGCCCGGCTTTCCTCTTATTAACGCTGTGGCAGACATGTTTAAAGGGCATATTAATACCGGGCTGGCGCGCTGGGCGATTGCCAGCCTGTTAACACTCGCGACCTGTATCGGCGTGGTGATGGCGATGACACTCTGGGGGCTGCGCGGATGGATATAATCTCGTTCTTCTACGCACTGGCACAAGATATGCTGCTGGCGGCCATTCCGGCAGTCGGGTTTGCGATGGTGTTTAACGTTCCTCACCGCGCTCTGCGCTGGTGCGGACTGCTTGGCGCCATCGGCCACGGCTCGCGTTTTGCCATGATGCATTGGGGTTTTAATATTGAGTGGTCGACGTTTGTCGCCTCAATGCTGGTAGGCTGCATTGGGATCCGCTGGTCGCGCTGGTATCTTGCGCACCCGAAGGTCTTTACTGTGGCAGCGGTCATTCCCATGTTTCCGGGAATTTCAGCCTATACGGCGATGATCTCGGCGGTCAAAATTAGTCACGTTGGCTACAGTGAAGCATTAATGATCCTGCTGTTGACCAACTTCCTGAAGGCCTGCTCGATCGTCGGTGCGCTGTCGATCGGTTTATCGCTGCCAGGGTTATGGATCTACCGTCGACGCCCGCGCGTTTAAGTCGCCTAAAAAATAACTTGCAATTAAATCGTACGCTACCTATATTTAAAACCATGAAGAAAAGCTCAACATCCACCGCGAATGAGCAGCTCGCGCTAGATAACCAGTTTTGTTTTGCACTCTACTCAACAAACCTGGCGCTGCATAAGCTTTATCGGCAGTTGTTAACGCCGATGAACCTGACCTATCCGCAGTATCTGGTCATGCTGGTGCTGTGGGAGAAAGACGACCTTACGGTGTCGGAGATTGGCGAGCGTCTGTTCCTCGACTCCGCCACGCTGACGCCGTTGTTAAAACGTCTGCAAAGCGCCGGGCTGATTGATCGCCAGCGTTCGCGGCATGATGAACGCCAGGTGGTTATCACCCTGAGCGAAAGCGGCCGTGAGTTACAGCAACAGGCTAAAGCCATCCCGGAAGCGATACGCTGCGCGGTGGCCTGCGATGATGCAACGCTGCGTGATGTCAAAAAGCAGCTGGAGCAGTTTCGTCAACAATTTCACCAGGCATAAATTCCCTTTCGGGGATTTATACTGATATATAAATCGCACGCTATTTTATAGCAAACACTCAAGATGATAAGGAACCTGTCATGTCTTTAGAAAAAGTTGTTTACACTGCCAAAGCCAAAGCAACCGGAGGCCGTGACGGCCGCGCAACCTCTTCTGATGGCGTTCTCGACGTCAAACTGGGTGTGCCGAAAGAGATGGGCGGCGCGGGCGGTGAAGTAACCAACCCGGAGCAGCTGTTTGCCGCAGGCTACTCTGCCTGCTTCCTCGGCGCGATGAAGTTCGTGGCTGGCCGCGACAAAATCAGCATGCCGAAAGAGGCCTTTATTGAAGGTGAAGTGGGTATCGGCCCGTTGCCGACCGGTTTTGGTATTGAAGCCAAACTGAACATTCACCTGCCGGGGATGGACGCAGACGAAGCCAAAAAACTGGTCGACGCCGCGCACATCGTCTGCCCTTATTCTAATGCCACCCGTGGCAACATCGACGTTACGCTGAACATCATCGCGTAACGCATTTTTTAGCCAGCACTTATGGGAAATGACAAAGCCGGGGCAACCCGGCTTTTTTCGTGCTGTGCTCCCCTTTCCGCGCGCTGTGTTACTATGTGCCTTTCTGTCGGCGGCCTGCATTGCGCCCGCCACTCTTTCTGTCGTTACCCTGTTTGAGAACGTGTTATGTCTTCCAGAATCCTGACGTCGAATGTTATCGGCATTGATGAATTTATGCGTGATAACGCCGCGATACTGGCGCGCGCGGAAGGCGGTACCGTCGCCGTATTTGCAAATAACAGCCCCGCGTTTTACGCGCTCACCGCCGAGCGCCTTGAGCAGCTACTGGCGCTGGAAGCGCAGCTTTCGCGCCCGCCGAGCGACGTGTCGCTTGATGCGCAATTCTATGAAGAGCCTGCCGCCGCGCCGGTGAGCGTGCCAATGGGCAAATTCGCTATGTATCCGGGCTGGCAGCCAGACGCCGATTTTCAGCGCCTGGCCGCGCTGTGGGGCATCGCCCTCACCCAGCCAGCCACGCCGGAAGAGCTGGCGTCCTTTGTCGCTTACTGGCAGGCGGAAGGCAAAGTCTTCCACCACGTGCAGTGGCAGCAGAAGCTGGCGCGCAGCCTGCAAATCGGGCGCAGCAGCCAGAGCGGCGCGGCGAAGCGCGATATCAACACGCTCTCTGAACCGGACAACCACATTCCACCTGGCTTTCGAGGTTAGCGATGAAAAACGTTGGCGAATTGATGAAGCGGCTGCAAAAGATGATCCCGGCTCACGTCGAACCGGCGTTCAAAAACAGCGAAGAGTTGATGGCCTGGCAAAAGCAGCAGGGCGAACTGCGCTCTGCGGCGCTGGAACGTGAAAACCGCGCCATGAAGATGCAGCGCACCTTTAACCGTTCCGGCATCCGTCCTCTGCACCAAAACTGCTCTTTTGACAATTATCGCGTCGAGACGGAAGGCCAGATGCGCGCCCTCAGCCAGGCGCGGCAGTATGTCGAAGAGTTTGATGGCAACATCGCCAGCTTTATCTTCTCCGGCAAACCGGGCACCGGCAAAAACCATCTCGCCGCCGCCATCTGCAACGAACTGCTGCTGCGCGGTAAGTCGGTGCTGATTATCACCGTGGCGGACATCATGTCGGCGATGAAAGAGACCTTCGGCAACCGCGAAAGCAGCGAAGAGCAGTTGCTGAATGATTTGAGTAGTGTCGACCTGCTGGTGATCGACGAAATCGGTATGCAGACCGAATCACGCTACGAAAAAGTGATCATCAACCAGATTGTCGATCGCCGCTCCTCTTCAAAGCGCCCGACCGGCATGCTGACTAACAGCAATATGGACGAAATGAATAAGCTGCTCGGCGAACGCGTGATGGATCGCATGCGTCTCGGCAACAGTTTGTGGGTCATCTTCAACTGGGACAGCTACCGCAGCCGCGTCACCGGTAAAGAGTACTAAAATCAGCGCCTTCAACGCCGCGTTATCCCCAATGCGGCGTTTTACCCCTTTCACGCTGTGCGATAGCGATCACCTTTCCCGCTTTCTAAACCAATTCTGAATAAACCACCGATAAGATGACACTACAATTGCAGGCAGGTGACATCGTCATTAAATTATATGCCCTGTTACAAATATTCATGACCAGTAATATCTCTGGCGCTTTTGAGGAATAACGGTTGTCCGGATTGCTCTCCCTTGCCCTGTTTATCGCCTCCGTGGCGATTTATGCTACGAAAGCGGGCCGCAATAAGTGGTGGTTTAGCGCCACGCTTCTCGTATTAGGCCTGTTTGTTCTATTAAATATCACCCTTTATGCCAGCAACTACTTTACCGGCGACGGCATTAACGATGCGGTGATCTACACCCTGACTAACAGCCTGACCGGCGCGGGTATCGGCAAATATCTGCTGCCCGGCGCAGGCTTAGTGCTGGCGCTGGTCGCTCTGTTTTGCGCCCTCGGCTGGGTGCTGCGCCGTCGCCGCCATATGCCCCACCATTTTGGCTATAGCCTGCTGGCTTTGGCGCTGGCCTTAGGCTCGGTGGATGCCAGCCCGGCGTTCCGCCAGATAACGGAGCTTGTGAAGTCGCAAACCCGCGAAAGCGATCCCGATTTTGCCGCCTGGTACAAAGTGCCCGCAAAGCAGATCCCCAACCCGCAGCTGAATCTGGTCTATATCTACGGCGAAAGCCTCGAGCGCACCTACTTTAATGAGGATGCTTTTCCCGGACTGACGCCGGAGCTTGGCGCGCTGAAAGCTGAAAGCCTCGATTTTAGCCATACCGAACAACTTCCCGGCACCGATTACACCATTGCCGGCATGGTCTCCTCGCAGTGTGGCATTCCGCTTTTCGCGCCGTTCGAAGGCAATGCCTCCGCGTCGGTCTCCAGCTTCTTCCCGCAGAATCTCTGCCTCGGCGATATTCTGAAAAACTCCGGGTATGAGAACCACTTTGTGCAGGGGGCGAACCTGCGTTTTGCCGGTAAAGATGTGTTCCTCAAATCTCACGGTTTTGACCATCTGATTGGCGCCGAGGAGCTGAAAAACCAGGTCGCGGATCCCAGTTATCGCAATGACTGGGGCTTTTACGACGATACGGTGCTGGATACCGTCTGGCAGCAGTATGAATCCCTCTCCCGCGCCGGTAAGCGCTTCTCCCTGTTTGCGCTGACGGTGGACACCCACCACCCGGACGGCTTTATCTCCCGCGGCTGCGAGCGCAAAAGCTACCGTTATGACGATAAAGTGAACCAGTCATTCAGCGCGGTGACCTGCAGCCAGCAGAATATCGCCAGATTGATTAACCGCATCAAAGCGTCGCCGTGGTTTAAAGATACGGTCATTGTGGTCTCGTCCGATCATCTGGCGATGAACAACAGTGCCTGGAAATACCTGAACAAACAGGATCGCAGCAATCTCTTCTTCGTCCTGCGCGGCGACCAGCCGCAGCAGGATCTCTCCGGCATTAAGCGCAGCACACTGGATAATGGCGCGACCGTGCTCGATATTCTCGGCGGCGACAACTTCCTCGGCCTCGGTCGCAGCAGCCTCTCCGGGCAGTCGCTCTCCGGCGTCTTCCTCAACATGAAGCAGAAGGTGCTGGCGTGGAAGCCGGATATCATCCGCCTGTGGAACTTCCCCAAAGAGATGAAGGATTTCACCATCGATGGGGAAAAACAGACCATCACCTTCTCCGGCAGCCAGTTCCGCCTGCCGCTGCTAGTGCGCGTGTCGGAGAAAATCGAGCCGTTGCCGGAGAGTGAATACTCCGCACCGTTGCGTTTCCAGCTGGCGGATTTCGCGCCGCGCGACAACTTTGTCTGGGTCGATCGCTGCTACAAAATGGCGCGGCTCTGGGCACCTGAACTCGCACTTTCAACCGACTGGTGCGTATCGCAGGGTCAACTTGGCGGCGAACAACAGGTGCAGCGCGTGGATAAACCGCAGTGGCACGGGAAAACGGCTTTTAAACAGACAGTTATCGATACTGCCCGCTACCAGAAGAGCGTCGATACGCTGAAGATCCTCGATGATGACATTCGCTATAAAGCCGACAGTTTTATTTTTAATGTCGCGGGCGCGCCGGAAGAGGTGAAACAGTTTAACGGCATCTCACGCCCGGAAAGCTGGGGGCGCTGGTCAAATGCCCAGCTTGGTAAAGAGGTGGCCATTGAATACCAGCAGCCGTTGCCAGCACAGTTCGATCTGGTGATCACCGCGAAAGCCTTTGGTGATAACGCCAATCGCCCAATCCCGGTACGTGTCGGCAATGAAGAGCAGATGCTGACGCTGAGTCATAAAGTGAGCACTACCACGCTCCATTTCACCAATCGCGCGGGCAGTAACAAGCTGGTAATTGTGCCGCCGGATCCGCAGTCGACCAACGAAGGGAATATCCTCGGTCATGCGCCGCGTCAGCTGGGGATTGGTCTGGTAGAGATAAAAGTGGTGAAACGCGAAGGGTAAAAGCGCGCCCTGCAGAGCAGGGCGCAGCGGGAAATCAGAAGGTTTCCCAGTTTTCGCCAGAGGTGGTCGCGACCACTTTACGCGGCAGCACTGCCGGCGCAGCTTTGTTACCACCCGATGTTTTCGCAGCAGCGCGCTGCTCGTTCATCAGGCGGAACACGGCAACCGCTTCGGTCAGACGGCTGGCCTGCTCTTCCAGCGCGGCGGCAGCCGCGGCAGACTCTTCCACCAACGAGGCGTTCTGCTGCGTCACGCGATCCATCTCGGCAACGGCAAGGCCAACCTGGTCGATACCGCGGCTCTGCTCATCAGAGGCAGAGGCGATTTCGCCCATGATATCGGTCACGCGGGTAACGGCGTTAACGATCTCATCCATCGTTTCACCGGCGCTCTCAACCAGCGTGGAACCCACTTCAACGCGACCAACAGAGTCTTCAATCAGGCTCTTAATCTCACGCGCCGCCTGGGCACTGCGCTGGGCAAGGTTACGCACTTCACCAGCAACCACGGCAAAACCACGGCCCTGTTCACCGGCACGCGCCGCTTCTACCGCGGCGTTAAGCGCCAGGATGTTGGTCTGGAAGGCAATCCCATCAATCACGCTAATAATGTCAGCGATTTTCTGCGAACTGGCGGTGATATCACGCATGGTCTGCACCACGTTATCCACCACTTTGCCGCCTTTCTGCGCCGTTTCCGACGCGCTCAGCGCGAGATTGCTCGCCTGACGGGCGTTTTCGGCGTTCTGTTTCACCGTCGCAGTCAGCTCTTCCATGCTGGCAGCGGTCTCTTCCAGAGAAGCGGCCTGCTGTTCAGTACGTGAAGAGAGATCGTTGTTACCTACGGAGATTTCGCTGGCACCGCTGTAAATCGCGTTAGCGCCATTACGCACATCGCTGACGGTGCGCACCAGTTCGCCCTGCATATGACGCAGGCTGTCGGCCAGCACGCCCATTTCGTTGGAGCCCTGCACTTCAATGCGCTGGCCCAAATCGCCACCGGCGATATGGCGAATGTTGTCGATCAGGTGGTTCAGCGGTGCGATCAGCGCACGTTTGATACCGACCCACACGGCGATGATCACCAGCAGCACCACCAGCAGCACGCTGATAATGATCCAGATAGCAGAACCGTAGGAGCTCTCACTGTCAGCCACGGCGGCGTCATACAGACGATCGTTCTGCTGTAAGTAGGAGACATACTGCTTCTCGAAGCCATCCTGGTAGCTTTGCGTCGGCTGATCGAAGAACTCGTTGATCTTGCCTGCGCCAAGTAACTGGATCAGATCCGCCAGCGCGTTGTGGTAGATATCGTAATTACGCTTGATCTCCGCCGCCGCCTCTTCGCTCTGACGCGGATCGCGCGGCAATGCCTGGTAGGCATTCCAGTTCACTTCCGCCTGTTTCAACGAGGTGCTGGCAATCTGCATCAGTTCCGGAACGGTCGCGCCGCTGCCGATATTGTTCTGATCCATCATGTAGCGGATACCCGCGCGGTTCAGGGTGTTACGGGTTTGCAGCAGCGCAACCCAGCTGCCGTTAAGCGTGGATTGTTGCTGACGAATGGTTTGAAGGACGGTGAAGTTTTCTTTGTCTTGCTTTAGCGAATTAAAGAACAATCCGCCGGAGGTGAGTTGTAAAAGGCCAAATAATCCGAGTACCAGTAACAAGCTGGTCACGATTTTGATGCGCGTTAACATATCATTCTCTTTCCTTATAGATAGTAAGTAGATTTTCGGCCTGGCGGGGAAAAACTTTATGGCTAAATGCACTATTTTGTAGGGATATTATTAGCGCCATCAGCTTGTTACGTTGGCTAAACTGTGGCGATCTTACGTGATCTTGCTCACATAATTTTTCGGAATAGTTGTAGTGTAAAACCTCTTAGACCCACTTCGATACCGCTCACCGCGCTTATATAACCGCTCGGCAAAATCGCCCCCTTTCACGCGCGTGATTTGCCATCATGGCGGGCAGCATTTGTCCTGTTTAACACCACACACATCTCTTCCCTATTTCTGATAAAAACCAGGTCTGCTATGGATACAAAAAAACTCTTTAAGCACGTTCCGTGGGTCATCCTTGGGGTAATCGGTGCTTTTTGTCTGTCGGTCGTCGCGTTACGCAGGGGTGAGCATGTCAGCGCCCTGTGGATCGTGGTCGCCTCCGTCTCTGTTTATCTTGTTGCTTATCGTTACTACAGCCTCTACATCGCCCAGAAGGTGATGAAACTCGATCCAACCCGCGCCACATCTGCGGTGATCAATAACGACGGTCTTAACTACGTACCAACCAACCGCTACGTGCTGTTTGGTCACCACTTTGCCGCTATCGCCGGTGCCGGCCCGCTGGTCGGCCCGGTACTCGCCGCGCAGATGGGCTACTTGCCCGGCACCCTCTGGCTGCTGGCGGGGGTAGTTCTGGCGGGAGCGGTGCAGGACTTTATGGTGCTGTTTATCTCCTCACGGCGTAACGGTGCCTCGCTCGGCGAGATGGTTAAAGAGGAGATGGGCCGCGTGCCGGGTACCATTGCCCTCTTCGGCTGCTTCCTGATCATGATTATCATCCTGGCGGTGCTGGCGCTGATTGTGGTGAAAGCGCTGGCAGAGAGCCCGTGGGGCGTCTTTACCGTCTGCTCAACGGTGCCGATTGCGCTGTTTATGGGCATCTATATGCGCTTCCTGCGACCGGGTCGCGTCGGCGAAGTGTCAGTAATCGGCATTGTGCTGCTGGTAGCGTCAATCTGGATGGGCGGCGTGATTTCGCAAGACCCTTACTGGGGCCCGGCGCTGACCTTTAAAGACACCACCATCACCTTTGCGCTGATTGGCTATGCCTTTATCTCTGCCCTGCTGCCGGTGTGGCTGATCCTCGCCCCGCGCGACTACCTGGCAACCTTCCTGAAAATCGGCGTGATTGTTGGCCTGGCGTTGGGGATCGTGATCCTCAACCCGGAACTGAAGATGCCTGCGGTAACGCAGTATATCGACGGCACCGGCCCGCTATGGAAAGGCGCGCTCTTCCCGTTCCTGTTTATTACCATCGCCTGTGGCGCGGTCTCCGGCTTCCATGCGCTGATCGCCTCCGGTACCACGCCGAAACTGCTGGCCAATGAGACCGACGCGCGCTTTATCGGTTATGGCGCGATGCTGATGGAGTCCTTTGTGGCGGTGATGGCGCTGGTGGCAGCCTCCATTATCGAACCGGGCCTCTATTTCGCCATGAACACGCCGCCTGCGGGCCTTGGCATCACCATGCCAAACCTGCATGAGCTGGGCACCGAGCATGCGCCGATGATCATGGCGCAGTTGCAGGATGTCACTGCGCACGCCGCGGCGACGGTCAGCTCCTGGGGCTTTGTGATTTCGCCAGAGCAGATCCTGCAAACCGCGAAAGATATCGGTGAACCTTCCGTGCTCAACCGCGCAGGCGGCGCGCCAACGCTGGCCGTCGGTATCGCCCACGTGTTCCACAAAATCATCCCGATGGCGGATATGGGTTTCTGGTATCACTTCGGCATTCTGTTTGAAGCGCTGTTTATTCTGACCGCGCTGGATGCGGGCACCCGCGCAGGCCGCTTTATGCTGCAGGATCTGCTGGGTAACTTCGTGCCGTTCCTGAAGAAAACCGACTCGCTGGTGGCCGGTGTAGTGGGTACTGCCGGTTGCGTTGGCCTGTGGGGTTACCTGCTCTATCAGGGCGTGGTCGATCCATTAGGCGGCGTGAAGAGCCTGTGGCCGCTGTTCGGTATCTCTAACCAGATGCTGGCCGCCGTGGCACTGCTGCTCGGCACCGTGATCCTGGTGAAGATGCAGCGCACCAAATACATCTGGGTAACGGTCGTTCCGGCCACCTGGCTGCTGATCTGCACCACCTGGGCGCTCGGCCTGAAGCTCTTTAGCAGCAATCCGCAACTGGAAGGCTTCCTCTACATGGCTAACCAGTACAAAGCGAAGATTGCCGCGGGCGGCAGCGAACTGAGCGCAGAGCAGATTGCCAACATGAACCATATCGTGGTGAACAACTACACCAACGCCGGGTTAAGCATTCTGTTCCTCGTGGTGGTTTACAGCATCATCTTCTACGGCATCAAAACGTGGCTCCAGGTACGCAATAACACCACGCGTACCGATAAAGAGACGCCGTATGTGCCGGTGCCGGAAGGCGGCGTCAAAACCTCTTCGCACCACTAATCTCAACCCTGTGCCGGAGCGGGCTCGCCCCTCTCCGGCATTACCAATATCTGGATGCGCGAATGTTTGGTAACTTAGGCCAGGCGAAAAAGTACCTTGGGCAGGCGGCAAAAATGCTGATTGGTATTCCGGACTATGACAACTATGTTGATCATATGAAAACCAACCATCCCGATACGCCCTATATGACCTACGAAGAGTTTTTCCGCGAGCGTCAACAGGCGCGTTACGGCGGCGATGGCAAAGGCGGCGTCCGCTGTTGTTAAAGGAGAGTCCATGACACCTGTTGCAGTTACCCTGCTGACCGGCTTTCTCGGTGCCGGCAAAACCACCCTCTTGCGTCACATCCTTAATGCACAACACGGCTATCAGATTGCGGTTATCGAAAATGAGTTCGGCGAGGTCTCCGTTGACGATCAGCTGATTGGCGATCGCGCCACGCAGATCAAAACCCTGACCAATGGCTGCATCTGCTGTAGCCGCTCGAATGAGCTGGAAGATGCGTTGTTGGATCTGCTCGACAGGCTCGATCGCGGCGAACTCCACTTTGATCGGTTGGTGATCGAGTGCACCGGCATGGCCGATCCCGGCCCGATCATTCAGACCTTCTTCTCCCATGAGATCCTCTGCCAGCGCTATCTGCTCGACGGCGTGATTGCGCTGGTCGATGCGGTGCATGCCGATGAGCAGATGAACCAGTTTACGCTGGCGCAATCGCAGGTCGGTTACGCGGATCGTATTCTGCTGACTAAAACCGATGTCGCCCCGGATAACGCGGCGCTGCGCGAACGGCTGGCCCGCATCAACGCCCGCGCGCCCATCTACACCGTGACCCGCGGCGATATCGATCTGGCGCTGCTGTTTAACACCAGCGGTTTTATGCTCGAAGAGAACGTGGTCGCCGCCAAACCGCGCTTCCACTTTATGGCCGATAAGCAGAACGATATCAGCTCGATTGTGGTGGAACTGGACTACCCGGTGGATATCAGCGAGGTGTCGCGGGTGATGGAGAACCTGCTGCTGAGCTTTGCGGAAAAACTGCTGCGCTACAAAGGGATGCTGTGGATCGACGGCGAGCCGAACCGCCTGTTATTCCAGGGCGTGCAGCGCCTCTACAGCGCGGACTGGGATCGCCCGTGGGGCGACGAAACTCCGCATAGTACGCTGGTGTTTATCGGCGTGCAGCTACCGGAGGAGGAGATCAGAGCGGCGTTTGCCGGGCTGAAAAAGTAACTGCCTGTTGGCGCTACGCTTATCAGGCCTACAAAAACACACCAGCACGTATGTAGGCCGGATAAGGCAAAGCCGCCATCCGGCAAAAAACCGAATGGCGACCCACAGTGGATATGGGGTCACGCGTAGGCCGGATAAGGCAAAGCCGCCATCCGGAAAAACCGAATGGCGACTCACAATGGACATCGGGTCACGCGTAGGCCGGATAAGGCAAAGCCGCCATCCGGCAAAAAACCGAATGGCGGCCCACAATGGATATGAGGTCGTGCGTTTGCCGGATAAGCGCAAGCGCCATCCGGCAAAAAACCGAATGGCGACTCACAATGGATATGGGGTCACGCGTAGGCCGGATAAGGCAAAGCCGCCATCCGGCAAAACCGAATGGCGGCCCACAATCGATATGGGGTCACGCGTAGGCCGGATAAGCGCAAGCGCCATCCGGCAAACGACGCCAGCTAAGGCTACTGACGCACCACTACCAGCTTCTGGTTCACAAACTCTTTGATCCCCAGATCCGACAGCTCACGCCCAAAGCCCGAGCGTTTCACCCCACCGAACGGCAATTCTGCCGCGGTATCGGTCAGCCAGTTGATGTAAACCATCCCGGTTTCAATCCGCGAGGCCAGCCCTTTCGCGCGCTCAATATCCCGGCTGAAGATCGCCCCGCCAAGGCCATAATGGGAGTCGTTCGCCAGGCGCAACGCCTCTTCATCGTCTTGCACCACATAAACCTGCGCCACCGGGCCGAAGAACTCTTCGAAGTACGCCGGGTTATCACGGGTAATGTGAGTCAGGATCGTCGGCTCAAAGAAGTTACCTTCGCTGTTCGCCGGTTTACCCCCGAAGTGGAGTTTTGCCCCCTTCTGCACCGCTTCACTCACCTGTTTGCTAAGGGTCTCCAGCGCATCTTTCGATGATAGCGGCCCAAGCGTGGTGCTCTCATCAAGCGGGTCGCCCATCTTCACCTGCTGGAAAGCGTCGGTGAACTGGCGCAGGAACTGATCGGCCACTTTCTGGTGCACGATAAAACGTTTCGCCGCGGTACAGACCTGCCCGGCGTTTGCCAGACGCGCCTGCACGCCTGTTTTCACCGCCTTCTCCAGATCGGCGTCGTCGAGCACGATAAAGACGTCGTTACCGCCCAGTTCGAGGGTCGATTTTTTGATGTGCTTCGCCGCCTGCGACGCTACTGCACTACCCGCTTTTTCCGAACCGGTCAGGGCTGCGCCCTGCACGCGCGGATCAGCGATAATCGCCGAGACCTGATCGGAGGAGATAAACAGGTTGGTCCATGCCCCTTCCGGTGCACCCGCTTCACGCACCAGGTGGGCGAAGGCTTCGGCGCAGTGCGGCACGATGCTGGCGTGCTTACAGATCACCGGGTTACCGGCGGCCAGGTTCGGGGCCAGCACACGAATGAGCTGGTAGTAAGGGAAGTTCCACGGCTCGACCGCCA
This sequence comes from Kosakonia cowanii JCM 10956 = DSM 18146, assembly GCF_001975225.1. Lineage (NCBI taxonomy): Bacteria > Pseudomonadati > Pseudomonadota > Gammaproteobacteria > Enterobacterales > Enterobacteriaceae > Kosakonia > Kosakonia cowanii. Next base: position 534,494 of record NZ_CP019445.1, read on the forward strand.
TGATGATGCCGATCGGATGGTGCTCAACCCAGGCATCGCCCAGCTCGGTGTCATATTTCACCGGGGCGAGGAATTTTTCCGCGTTGTCCGCATAGTAACGGGCGATCTGCGCACAGATCTGCACCTCGCTGCGGCTCTGGGCAATCAGTTTCCCCATCTCCTGGGTGGCGATTTTCGCCAGCTCCTCCTGATGGCTCTCCAGCAGGTCAGCCAGTTTATGCAGTACCGGCAGCCGCTGGTCGATGCTCCCTTTTGCCCACTCGGAGTGGTAAAGGGCGTCAGCCTGGCGCAGCGTCGCCTCAATATCGGCATCGCTGTGGTTCGAATACGCTTTAATCAGCTGATTGTTGAAAGGATTCACTGTCTGGTAAGCCATATGGGTCTCCTTAATTTACCGCTTAGGGTAATAAGGGTAGTAAAGCGTCAGGAGGCGTGAAGTAAAGTTGAGTATATCCGGAGTGTTCTTATGTTTCATTTAGCGTGATATTTTTGCCGCCATGAAATATAAAACTCAAACAAGAAATTAAAAATCAAATACTTATATTATTTTGAAAGTAAGAGAATCTTATTTAACCCTGAACTATTTCTGGATAAGTAAATAAACGCTCCTGCCTGTCACTTTTTGTTCAATTAAAGCTTAATTAACGCCGATTTATTTCCACCCCGCCGGCATCCGCTATGCTTAATACCACACAAATAACAGGAGGAAATATGCAGCAGAGCATTCGCGGGATCGATCATATTGGTATTACCGTGCCGGATATAAAAGCCGCCACCCGTTTTCTTACCGAGGCATTAGGCGCGGAGTTGATTTACCAGTCCGTCGCACCGGAAGATGAGGATATTGATAGCGAAGCACAGCAAAAGACGCTGCGGCTGGTGCCGGGCACGGTGATCAAAGCGGTGAGCATGCTCAAGCTGCAACACGGGCCGGGCATTGAGTTGTTTGAAATGCAGGGGCCTTCACAGCGTGAACCGCTGCGGGCGAACGACTTTGGTCTGCAACACTTTGCGGTCTATGTCGACGATATCGATGCCGCGCTGAAACAGTTTGCCGAAGCGGGTGGCGAAGTGTTTACCGCGCCGCAGCCACTCGGTTTCCCGACCGAGAAGGGCGACGGCAACTGCTTTTGCTATGGCCGCACGCCGTGGGGCAGCATCGTCGAATTTATCGCTTATCCAACGCCGATGCCCTATGAGCGCGACACGCCGCTGCGCCGCTGGAAACCGTAACCATTAGTCCGAAGCAGGCTTTGAACAGCCCCACCCAATGTGGCGGCTTCTGCATAACGCGTTTCGCGATCCCAGGCGCGCTGTGCTATACCGGAAAACCGCTCCAGACCGAGATGATGAATAGCCGTGACTCGCGATATCGCACAAACCTTTTTCCGCTCAGCGGCGCTGCCCGGCGTGGAGCTGCGTAGCACCCGCAACAGCACGCAGGCGTATAAGCGCCACCGCCACGCAGAACTCTCCATTGGCGCGATTATCGAAGGCCAGACCCGCTGCGTCTGCCATCAGCAGGAGTACCTGCTGCGGCCAGGCGACCTGATTATTATCCCGGCCCTGACGCCGCACAGCTGTAACCCGCTCGCCGGGCAGCCACGCAGTTACCATATGCTCTATCTGGCAGATGAAAATCGTGGCCAACAGGTGATTCGCGACCCGCAGTTGTTCAAACACTTCCTGCATATTGTCGCGCTGATGGAGAATAACCAGACGCAGGCATTGCAAGGAGCCATCCAGACTCTGCTCGACGCCCTGCCGCAGGTACCTGATGATGAACCGCTCCACGCGATCAGCGAGCAGGTGCAGATGGCGTTGCAGGAGAATTTGCAGCAGCCACCGACGCTGGATGCGCTGGCCCACGCCTTTTCGCTGCGCAAAGAGACGCTGATCCGCACCTTCAAACGGGACACCGGTTTAACGCCCGGCAGCTTTCTCAACCTCGCGCGCGTTGAGTTCGCTAAAAGCCGCCTGCGCGCCGGGGATAAACTGGCAGATGTCGGCTACCAGAGCGGTTTTGCCGACCAGAGCCACTTTCATAAAACCTTTGTCAGCTACACCGCCGCCACGCCGCGCCAGTACGCGCTCGGATCAATATCAGACAATAAATAGCGCCGCACAGCCGCTATGGTGACCGCAACGTTTATGCGAGGTCACTATGGATATCTTTCCCGCCGCTTTTCCCGCCCTGGCGCTGGCGCATTTTGTCGCGCTGCTCAGCCCCGGCCCGGACTTTTTCCTGCTGATAGGTTACGCCATTCGTTACCGCCTGCGCGGCAGCGTCGGGCTCTGCATCGGCATCGCTTTGGGTAACGCGCTCTATATTCTGCTGGTGATTATCGGGGCCAGCGCGCTGCGCCACTTCAGCGGGCTGTTTACCGCCATCGAACTGCTCGGCGCGCTTTATCTGCTGTGGATTGGCTCACACCTGGTGCGCAGTCGCCCGCAAACGCTGGCGCTGGATGAGACGCGTCAGCGCTGCCCCGGCATCGGTAAACAGTTTTTACTTGGCCTCGGCTCAGCGCTGCTTAACCCGAAAAACGCCCTCTTCTACCTGGCGCTGATGACCGCCCTGCTCGGCCCGGATGTGACGCTACTGCAACAATCTGTCAGCGGGATCTGGATGGTAATGGTAGTGCTGCTGTGGGATGTAGCGCTGGTCAGCCTGATTGGCCTGCCTGCGCTGCAACGGCGTCTGAGCCGCAGCATCTGCTGGATAGAGCGCATCGCTGGCGTAGTGCTGATGGTGTTTGGCGGGTGGATCTTATGGAAAATCCTGTAAGGCGTTATTCGAATAGCTCGGCATGGGTACCCAAATCGGTGAATACCACCAGATGCTTTTCGTCATCAAGGCGATAGACCAGCAGATAGTCGCCGCCGATATGCAGTTCGCGAAACCCCTGCATATTTCCGGTTAAAGCATGATCGTTATAGTGGGCGGGAAGCGGGTTGCCGGAGAGCACCATCGACATGATAGCAGCCGTCTCATGCATGTCCCGGCGTCCCGCTTTGTTGTATCGCTCCCAGGCCTTCACAAAGGTTTTGGTGTAATCGGAGCGGAATGGCAGGCGCGCGCGTTTACTCTTTCCCATCGTTTAAGCTGTCCATTAGCTGTTCAACACTCTCAAAGCGCCCCTGCTTTTGCGCGGCGATCTCTTCGGCCTCAACCATTGCGTTACGTAACCGGGCGGTGGGTTTCGCGGTGATTTCAAAAGGTATCCCTTCGTTTTTAACAATTTGCTCAGCAAACAGGCGTATCGCCGTGCTCCAGTTAAGGCCGCAATTTTCAAGCACCAGCCCGGCGCGTGCTTTAAGTTCGCTGTCGATACGCGATCGGATAACAGAATCCATATAACCTCCTGTGCGTTTGTGGGCACAGTGTAGCTACAAAATTGATTCTTTGCACCTTCGCCTCGTCTCGCTCTATGCTTATCAGATGGAAAAATTAGCTGAACTGAAGCGCGCCAAACGACTGGCGCTGTCGCTGCTGCTGATCGCTGCCGCAGTATTTGTTACCACTCTCTTTCTGCCGGCAAACTTCTGGGTGAGCGGGATCAAAGCCATTGCCGAAGCGGCGATGGTCGGCGCGCTGGCCGACTGGTTTGCGGTGGTAGCGCTGTTTCGCCGCGTGCCGCTGCCGTTTATTTCTCGCCATACGGCGATTATTCCGCGCAATAAAGACCGGATTGGCGACAATCTTGGTCAGTTCGTGCAGGAGAAATTTCTTGATACCCAATCGCTGGTGGCGCTGATCCAGCGGCATCAGCCCGCGCAGATGATCGGCGTCTGGTTCAGCCAGCCGGAGAACGCGCAGCGCGTCGGCACGCATCTGTTGCAAGTGATGAGCGGCTTTCTCGAGATGACCGATGACAGCCGTATTCAGCGGCTGATCCGCCGGGCGGTGCACAAAGCGATCGATAAAGTCGATTTAACGCAAACCAGCGCCCTGATGCTGGAGAGCCTGACACGTAACAACCGCCACCAGAAGTTGCTGGACACGTTAATTACTCAGTTGATTGCGCTGTTGCAACGGGAAAATACGCGTACCTTTATCGCCCGGCAGGTGGTGCACTGGCTGGAGACCGACCATCCGGTGAAGGCGAAAGTGCTGCCGAAAGAGTGGCTGGGGGAGCAGAGCGCGGCGCTGGTCTCTGATGCGGTTAACTCCCTGCTGGATGATATCAATGCCGATCGCACGCACCAGATCCGCCAGGCCTTCGATCGCGCGACGATGAAACTGATCGCTAACCTGAAAAGCGATCCGGAGATGGCAGAGCGGGCGGAAAACATCAAAGAGTATTTGAAGAACGATGAGGCGTTTAACCGCTACGTTGGCGAGATGTGGGGCGATCTGCGCAACTGGATGAAAGCGGATATGCACTCCGACGATTCAAAGATGCAAAAGCGCATTAGTGAGGCCGGGCTGTGGTTTGGCGAAACGCTGCTGGCGGACGGCGCGCTGCGCGCCTCGCTTAACGAGCACCTCGAACAGGCGGCCCATCGCGTCGCGCCGGAGTTTTCGGCTTTCCTGACGCGTCATATCAGCGACACGGTGAAGAGCTGGGATGCGCGGGATATGTCTTACCAGGTGGAGCTCAATATCGGCAAGGATCTGCAATTTATCCGTATCAACGGCACGCTGGTCGGCGGCTGTATTGGCCTGATTTTGTACCTCCTGTCGCAGATCCCGGCGCTCTTCAACCTCTCTGCCCTCTGAGTTGCCGGATGGCGGCTCACGCCTTATCCGGCCTACAAAAGCGAACCGTAGGCCGGATAAGCGCAGCGCCATCCGGCAATTAATCCCCTCGTGCGGCCAACAACATCGCCATACCGTAGGCCGGATAAGCGTAGCGCCATCCGGCAATGGGTTCACTCCTCAATCACAAACCGTGTCGCTTCAAAGCGGTTCAAAATCAGGTGCACCAGATAGACCATCGTCAGGGTCGCCACCAGCGAAACGGTGACGGAGACAATACGGTACAAATCACTGAACACCAGGTCGGTGTCCGGGTGCAGATTCTGGCCAAACATAATGCCGATGGTGGTGACGCTGGCGAAACCGACGCCCGCGCCCACCTTCTCCATCACATGCAGCCGCGCGCTAAACGCCAGCCCAAGGCCGATCAGCGGCATCATCAACAGCATATGGCTGCTGTGGTTATAGAGAATCAACTGCACCAGCAGGATGTAGAGACACGCCAGCACCACGCCCACCACGCGCCATAACGAACTCAGCACCGAGCCGCGATAGTGCATCGGAAAGAGGATCAAAATGCCCGCCATCAATGCCGAAAGCGAATCGCTCAGGTCGCTCATCTGGAAGACAACAAAAATCATCGTCGCCACCGTGCCGGAGAGCAGCGATTCGTGGCGTACTCGGGCAGCGTTTTTCTCAATCAGCGGCGGACGGGTGCGCGGCTCGACGTCCGGCAGCAGAAAGTGCATCAGCGCGCTAAGAACGACGGCCATAATACTGGCCTCAATATTGGAAAAGAGCAGCGTGTGCCAGTCGCTCGACGGGTAGCTCATAAAGTTGAGCATCGTGCTCTGGCACACCACGCCGGTAGAACCAAAGAGAAACAGCGGGCCTTTGCTCATAAAGCGAAAACGCATTACGTAGAGCCCAAACACCACCAGCGTCATGATCACCGGCCACTGCATCAGATAGCCGATGATAAACACCATTTCGACACAGTTAATCACCGCGCTGAACACAAACTGTTTGGCGACGTGGCGGTTAAACACCGGCACCAGCGACAGCAGCATCACCGGGTAGATGACATAGAAGACGCCATACTGCGTGTTGTAAAAGCTCGACACGCTCAGGGCGATCATCCCGGAGAAAACAATGCGCAGCGTCTGGCGGAAATCATTCGCCGTGTAGACGATATTGCCGTGCGGCGTAAAGACGCGGGCCAGCGTGTTAATAGACATAGTGCAGCAGGCTTACCAGGCGGATTTGCAGCCCGGAGAAGAAGCGGGCGAAGATCCCTTCGCTGTTATAGAGCTGCACCGTGGCGCGCGCGCCGGTCGGCAGTTCTTTTGGCAACGGCTCATCCAGCGCCACATGAATGCGCATGCGCTGCGCATCGCGCACCCAGCGGTTGGAAGTTTCCGGCTCCGAAAGCTGACCGTTTACCGCTTCCTGCCCGGCGAGTGTGCCCGCATCGCTGCTGGTGACATGCGCGTGGAATACCTGGCCCGGCAGCGCATCAAACACTACCGCCGCATCGGTGCCAATATGGGTATGGCGCAGGCTCTTTTCACGAAAATCGGCGACGATATCGCTCTTTTCATGCACCAGTGCCAGCGACGCGCCGCCCGCCTGGGCATAAAAACCGGGGCTGAGCTGCAGGTTGCTGACCGTGCCGTCTGCTTCGGCGCGCACCTGCGTCCAGCCAAGGTTTAGCTGCGCCTGTTGCAGGGCGTTGCGGTATTTTTGCAGCGTGACGTTATGCGCCTCATCACGTTCACCGCGCTGAATACGCAGTGCTTCAATGCTGGCGTTAAGGTTCGTCACCGACTGCTCACTCCCCTGCCAGGTGGTGCGCACGTTATCAAGGTCGGACTGCGAGACACTCTGCATTTTGCCGAGTCGCTGATAACGCTCAAAGGTGACGCGATTATTCTGCGCTGTCAGCTGCGCCGTTTTCAGGCTTGCCTGCGCGGCGGCAATCTGCGCGTCGAGCTGTTGATTGGTCAGACGCGCTTGCGCCAGCGCAATCTCCGCGGCTTCAACCTGGTTTTCAAAGGGAGTAGCGTCGAGCCGGTAGAGCAGATCGCCGCGCTTTACCCGGCTGTTGTTCTGCACGTAAACCTCAGAAACATAGCCAGAGACGCGGGCGGAAACCGGCGTCACCACGCGCATCACGGTGGAGTCCGGCGTTAGCGGGATCCAGATATCGGCGACAATAAAATAGACAAACATCAGCAGGAAAGAGGCAATACTGACCCTTACCCAGCGGGCAAATTTTTGTTCAGGCGTCATCATTTTCTTATTCGGTTTTATTATCTTCTTCGCGCATCACGCGCAGATTACAGGCGAGTTGGCTCAGCGTAGCGCTGAACTTTTGCAGATCTTCCGCCGGGATACTCTCCGTTGCCCGCAGCTGACAGGCTTCAATCACTTGTGTGATTTTCTCCAGCAGCGCGCACCCTTTGGCGGTCAATTTCAGCAGGCGGATGCGCTTGTCGTACGGCGATGTCGTACGCGCAATCAGCCCCTGCGTCTCCAGTTGGGCGAGCGTGCGCATCAGTGGCGGCAGTTCAATGCCCTGCACTTCCGCCAGCTCGCTGACCGAAACATTGTCCCCCAGTTGCTGCAACTGCATCAGCACCGTCCAGCTCGACTGGGTAATGCCGGTGTCGCGCAGGGCATGATCAATGGTCGCTCGCCACTGGCGCACCACCATTGCCATGCGCATTCCCAGCGGCCGGCGAGCAAACAGTTCATCTTCGGTCATTACGTCCCCTCACATTAGCGGAGGGGCACGATAAAGGTTATCAGGGTAAGTATCAAGAAACGGCGGGGCAAAGAGCATGGATTGTGAAAGGCGCGGAGGTCAATCAAAAAACACCATTCCCTTATAGGGCTTCGCGCGACAAGCCGCCAGACGCTGCGCCAGATCGCCGACGTGTGCTTCCAGCTTATGACCGTCCGGGTCAAGGAAGTAGTACGATGCCCCTTCGCTTTTGTTCACCTTCCAGCTCACCACGCCCGCCTGTTCCAGCCGCGTGATAAACGCTGCCAGTTCGTGCTCGCCAATGCTAAACGCGTAGTGGGTGTAATCCCTTTGATCGGCAGTAACAACCCGGCGCGCCTCATCGACGGAGAGGCAAATCCAGATATCGCCGCAGGTGAGATACGCGCCGTTATCCCAGCGTGCATGCAGCTTCAGGCCGAGCAACTGATGGTAGAAATCGACGCTGCGCGCCAGGTCGCTGACCGCCAGCGTAAGGTGGTTAAGGGTAGTTAGCACGGTCTCGCTCTCCATTAAAAGTTAAACGCCGAAGCCATTCTTTCCTGCTCGCTGCGCGCGATGCCCAGCGTTTCAGCATGGCTGCGCCACTGGCTTACGCTGCTTAATACCTCTTGTTTAATCGCGTGCGCTCGTGAACTACTCAACTGGAAAAAATCGATAACTGACATCGCCAGTTCAAACTCGAGGCTGTTATCGCTATCGCTGATATTAAGATGCAACCCTTGTGCATCCGGCACCGGATTAATGTCATAAGCGGGCGACAAACGCCAGCCACCCTGCTGATAAATAAAACCGTGATTACGCAGGTGATCGTCGTTATTAGAAACGGCGATATTGAAAACGATGCGTCGCCATAGCTGGGCTAAATCGTCGCGGCTGCGGGCACCCTTTTCCGTCAGGAACTGCGCCAGCTCGAGGTAGGAGGCCTCGTAATCACCATCGTAATAACCAAGCTGTGTCATCGCAGAGGTAAAGTGCAGACGGGAATCGGACGTTCTGTCAAAACGCTTAGTCAGGAAGGTGTGGTATTCACTCTCGAAGCGCTCGATGCGGCACTCTGCCATATCGATCCCCGCATTACGCGCCAGTTGCCAGGTCAGAAACTCCCACGCCGCAATGTCGTAATCATCGTAGCGGCTGGGGAATTTGGCGATCCATAAATGATCATCTTCATCACGCACGCTGGCTTTAGGCCGCGCGCCGCCCAGCGAGGAGCCCGGCGACATCAGCATTTCCAGCCATTTCAGGTACTCAGCATCGTCACGCTCGTCATGCCGTTCGACCTGCTCTGCCGCATGCGCCAGCTCTCTTAACGAGGTCAGTGGTGGTGCCGCTAGCCGGTGGTTATCGTCAAGAAAAGTGCCGTCTGGATCGCGTTTGAAGCGCAGCGCGCCCTGGCGGTGAAAATCATGCACCCCCAGCAGAAAATCGATTTCGCCCAGTTGCCGTGGACGACGCGCTTCATGCCGGGCAAGGATAGCCTCCCGCCGTTTCATCAGTAGCCGCCCCCAGCGATCCGGACAGGAGTCGAGAAAAACGCGAAAATTTCGTGATGCCTGGCTGTGCTGCTCGCCGGAGTAGAGTTCCAGGTCGGGATCGACTTTCTGCGCGAAGGGCGATATCAGCCACTCATCGTCATAGCGAAAACTAAAATGCTCGCCATTGCGTATCCTGTCTGCGCGCAGCAGGCCAACCCGCGCAGGCTCGGCAAAATCTTGCCAGTCGGCATACACCCAAACATCCGTGGTCATTAACGCGGCTCTCCTCTCTTCCTTAAAAGCTCTATATCCTGCAACTTGCGCCCCAGTTCATCATCCCTGGCAAGCAGAAGAAAATCATCGACCAGCCCGAGTACGCCAAGCACAGCCACATAGTGCCCAAGCGAAACCCCCGGGTCGCCCTGCTCGATTTTTCGCAAGGTGAGACGGCTTAACCCCGTTCGTTCCGAGAGCATAGTCTGAGTGAGTTTTCGGCGTTTGCGGGCGAGTTTGATGTTCTCACCAAACTGCGTAAGCACTTGTTGATGGCGGGGGAAGATAACCGCGCTGCGTTTATCTCTTGCTGTCATGGTCACTATACTTACCATTAATATTGAATTTGGTAAGTATAGTGACCATGAAATCGAAGGTAAAGTATATAAAATGAACACCACCGCATTCTTTTATCAGGTCGCGGCGGTGCTCAGAGGGTTATTTCGCGGCTTTCACCTCGGCGACAAACTCGGGTAGCTCCCAGGCACCGCCCGCGCGGATGCCGCGGCACAGGCCGGTGGTGCCTTCGCTGCTCCGACGAAACGCTTCGCCGTCCCACACCCACTCGGCTGATGCCCAGCAGTCGCCAATTCCGCGCCCGCGCTGCGCGAGGGTGATGGCACCATTGCTGTAGTCGGTTCCCGAGCTGGTGACGAATTGCGGTTTCTCTTGCAGGGCGTTGTCGACCACCCAGTAGCCATACCCTTCGTTATAGGCGGCACGCCAGCAGAGTGCGGAAACCAGGCCATGTTTGGCGTCCAGCGGCGTCAGGGTGAGGTCATTATCGCCCTTAACCGTCTCCTCTTCCGGGTTGGCGAGCCGGTCGCAGTCATCATCTTTACCGAGTGTCGCGAGCAACTGTGGCGTCAGTTTTTTTGCTTCGGCTGCGCTAAGAGTACGCGCCTCGCCTTTGCTTACGGTTGCGGCCTGGATCACCGGGGCGGCGATCGCGGCGGTAACGGAGGTTTCAGGCTTATTGCCTTTTTTACTCAGTGCGCCCGGCGTGCCGATGCGCCCCTGCACATCGTCAACCTTCAGCAGCGCAGCAGAAGCGCCGTCGCCAGAGAGCACAAACGGTTTCGCGCCGCCTCTGAACTCAACTTTGCCACTGCCCTTCACCGCAGCAATCATCTGCGTTGCCTGCTCGTCCGTCAGACGCCAGGTGTCGTTATCGCCAGGGGTTAACGCGCCGAGCGATTTGCCGTTGATCCACAGCGCCAGTTTCGTCGGCGACGACGGCGGTTCACTCTCGTCCATATCTGCCAGCACCACCTGCACGGTGACCGGGGTTTGCGGCCCCGCTTTACGGGTGATCAGCACCGAACCGGTTGGGTCGTCCTCCACACTGTAGCCCGCTGCGCGGCAGGTCAGGGTGTTATCGCACACCACTTGCCAGTCTTTATGTTCGAACGAGACGCTGGCAGGTGCCGCCAGCGCAGGAAAGCTCAGTGTCGCTGCGGTTATCAGCGCTGCGGTGATACTGCTTTTCATGCCATCACTCCATAATGAGAAAGGCGTCAGGGGTGCGAAAGAGAATCAGGAAAATGATGAGGCGAGAGAGTTCTCGCCTCAGAAAAGCACAGGAATTAATCGAGGTTGAGATCGGCGTAGGAGTTGACCACGCGGGAGACAATGCCGTAATCCATCGCCTCTTTGGTGTTCATCCAGAAGTTGCGATCGGTGTCCTGCTTCACCTTCTCCACCGGCTGGCCGGTAGCGTCAGCAATCATGCGATTCACACGCTCAAGGGTACGGATAATCTCTTTGGCTTCGATTTCGATATCGCTCGCCTGACCACGCACGCCACCCAGCGGCTGGTGGATCATAAAGCGGGTGTTTGGCAGCGAGTAGCGGTGCTCTTTTTTCGCCGCGAGGAAGATGGTGATCCCGGCGCTGGCGACCCAGCCGGTGCCGATGATGTGCACTTCCGGGGTGATAAATTTGATCATGTCGTGGATGGTATCCGCCGCTTCGACATGGCCGCCCTGGCTGTTGAGATAGATTTTGATCGGCGCATCGCTGATGCCCTGCAGCAGCAGAAGCTGGGTCACCACTTTCTCAGTCAGCGCCTGGTTGATCTCACCGGAGATGATGATCGAACGCGCATCCAGCAGTTTCTGCTGCATCAGCTGGCTGGCATTGCCTGCTTCTTTCTCTTTTTTGTCGTCATCATCGTGGTTAGTAATAAAATGCATGTGCTCTCTCCCTTCAGGTTATGGAGCTAAGCATAGCCCAACGCAGGGTGGGCGGGAACCACCAGATATTTCCTGCGCCCTTTTCGCCTTCAGCTTATATCGCTGCGTCGTAATCCCATATCCCTTAACTGCTCGTCACTCAGCCTGCGCAGTTCGCGTCGGGTTTTCGCCAACAGGTGCCAGCGCCGCAGCTGGCGCCAGAGTAAAACAAAGCCGGAAAACGGGCGCCGTGGTCGATTTTCGAAAAATTCCATGTTGCTCTCCTCGCCTGAAAAGAGCTCTATTTTCGCTGCGATCGCCCTGCACAATACAGACTCAGAAAATACTTTTCTTTAACATACAGATGCCGTAAAAGAGGATCTGAACGCCACTTTCCCGCCCGATCTGTACTGTTTTTTGTAACTGTATGGTGACTTTTTAGGATACAGCATGACCCGCTACCAACATCTGGCCACGTTACTGGCAGAGCGCATTGAACACGGCTTATATCGCCACGGTGAAAAATTGCCTTCGGTGCGCAGCCTGAGCCAGGAGCATGGCGTCAGTATCAGCACCGTACAGCAGGCCTATCAGGTACTGGAAACGTTGCAGTTAATCACCCCGCAGCCGCGCTCCGGTTACTTTGTCGCGCCGCGCAAAGCCAAACCGCCGGTGCCGGCGATGTCGCGCCCGGTACAGCGACCGGTTGATGTCACGCAGTGGGATGAAGTGTTAACCCTGCTTGATGCGCGCACGGATAAAGAGATTATCGCCTTCGGCGGCGGCGCACCGGACCTCAACCAGCCGACCCTCAAACCGCTATGGAAAGAGATGAGCCGCATCGCGCAGCACCAAGTGATGGATGCCCTCAGCTATGACCCCCTGCCCGGTCAGCAGGAGCTGCGCGAGCAGGTCGCCCGCCTGATGCTTGATGGCGGCACCTCGTTAAACGCCGAAGAGATTGTTATCACCGCTGGCTGCCACCCGGCGCTGTCGCTGGCGCTGATGGCGGTCTGCGATCCGGGCGATATTGTCGCCGTCGAATCGCCCTGCTTCTACGGCACCATGCAGCTGCTGCGCGGGCTGGATATCAAAGCGATCGAAATCCCGACCGATCCGGAAACGGGGATCAGTATTGAAGCGCTGGAACTGGCGCTTGAGCAATGGCCGATTAAAGGGGTGATCCTGGTGCCCAACTGCCAGAACCCGCTCGGGTTTATCATGCCGGAAGCGCGCAAAAAGGCGGCGCTGTCGCTGGCACAGCGCCACGATATTGTCATTTTCGAAGATGATATTTATGGCGAGCTGGCCACCGACTATCCACGGCCGAGTACCATCAAATCCTACGATATTGATGGCCGCGTGCTGCTCTGCAGTTCACTGACCAAAACCGTGGCGCCGGGACTGCGCATTGGCTGGATCGCGCCGGGGCGCTATCTGGATCGGGTGATCCATAAAAAATATGCCGCTATCGGCACTAATGTCCCTTCCACCCAGCTGGCGGTGGCGGCGTTTATCCGCGACGGACACTATCACCGCCACGTACGCCGGATGCGCCAGGTGTACCAGCAGCGGTTGGCGGTCTACACCTGTTGGGTACGACAATATTTTCCATGCAATATCTGCGTGACGCGCCCGCAGGGCGGCTTTCTGCTGTGGGTCGAACTGCCGGAAAGCGTCGATATGGTCTGCGTTTCCCGCGCGCTCTGCCGGTTAAAGATCCAGATCGCGCCCGGTTCGCTCTTTTCAGCCTCCGGCAAGTATCGCAACTGCCTGCGCCTCAACTGCGCCCTGCCGCCGGATGAAGAGAGACGGGAAGCGATCAAACAGCTGGGGGCGACGATCCACAACGCGCTGGAGGAGTAGCCTCAGAGAATCGCCTCGTTGGTCAGAATACGCCGCGCGCCGAGGTAATGATCCTGCCAGTAATCATTGGTCAGGTTACTGATACGGATCTTCAGCCCGCTGCGCGGTGCTTCGATAAAGCTATTGTTGCCAAGGTAGACGCCAACGTGGTCTGCCGGGCCGCGCCTTTTACTGTGAAAGAAGATCAGATCGCCGCGGCGCAGCTTATGGCGGGCCACTTTTTTCAGCCCCCTATCCCGGAACATCGCCCGGGTGGTGCGCGGCAGTTTTCGCGCCAGCACCTTGTTATAGGCGTAGACCACCAGCCCGCTACAGTCGAAACCCCGCTGCGGTGAGACGCCGCCACGCACGTAAGGTTTACCGAGCTGCTTCTCCAGACGGTTCATCACCGTCAGCAACGATGCGCGAACGCGCGCTTTTCGCCTCGCCTGATGATGCGCGGCAGTCGTCTGGGCGTTTGTCTCAGACGTGGTTAACAGAGGCGCCGCTCTGCGCGCGGGGGTTTGCACACACCCGGTTGCAAGCGACAGCACAAGAAGCGTAAAAAAAAGCCCCAAAAACCCTCGGAGCAGGCTCCGACTGGGGGCGACGATGGATGACAAAATCACAGCTTTCACGAGAACAACACATTTAAACCAATGAGTTAAACGGAAGCACCGGCTACAGCCAGCACCATAAATAGCGCGTTTATTGACGCGTAAACGCCTGAACCTTCTGGGCAATCCCTTTATTGAGCTGGCAGACGCGCGCTTCCGATACGCCGATCACCTGCGCAATCTCTTTCAGGCTCAGTTCATGCTGGTAATAGAGCGCGAGGATCAGCTGCTCACGCTTGTCGAGGGTGGCTACCGCGCTGCGTAACGTGTAGGCGGGCAGCAGTTCATCCTCGAGCTGGCGGCTACGGAGCGTGCTGGCGTGCAAATCACTCTCCAGCAGGGTATCCAGGCTCTCCAGCGCACTGGCCGAGTGCAGCAGCAGATATTGCTGCCAGGCTTCCGGCGTCACCGACAGCCGTTCACTCAGCTCCTCAAAGCGCGGTTCATACCCCAGCTCACGGGTGATTTCGCGGATCGCATCCGTGAGCTTATGCGTCTGTTGACGCAGCCTGCGCGGTCGCCAGTCCTGCTGGCGTAACTCATCCAGCACCGCGCCGCGAATGCGCTGAATGGCGTAACCGGCAAACTGTGCGTCCGGCGGGCCATAGCGGCGCAAGGAAGCCAGCAGCCCCATCAGGGCAATTTGGCGCATATCCTCTTTGCTCATTACGCTGCTGGTCTGCCAGCTGAACTGTTTGACGACTTTATGTACCAGCGGCAAATAATCACTGATATAACGCGCTTCATCAGCGGGATTTAAGGTTTTTGCGGCAGTTAAATTCATCATTTACATTACGTATGAGGAACAGCGGATAAAACAATTAATAAAAAGTTTCGGCAACACCTAATTAACAAAATGAGAAGAGAAGTAGCTAATAACTTACAAAAGCGCTCCTCAACGGCGTCAAACAATACACCACAAACCCGTTTTTTAATCCTTTGAAAAGCGCCAACTAATGAAATCACATGTAATTTACGCCGCGCTTTCCGTATTATTAACGCCACAAACCGGTGAACTACGAATATTTATTCTGTTATTTATCCGATTCAGCCAACGGCATTATTTCTTGCAATAAGTCTCTGACGGATTGGTATCAATCGTTAACCTTTTATGAATAAACACAATTGCACCGTAAATAACTGGGTCATCGATCCTGCGTCAGGCGCGATCCACCATGTGGTGACCGGCGAGGAGAAACGGCTGGGAACGCACCCGCTCAGACTGCTGGCTGTTTTGCAGCAACACCCCGGCGAGATCCTCTCCCATGAGGCGTTAGCCGCGCAGGTCTGGGAAGATCGCGCGGTCAGCAGCAATAGCCTCGCCAATGCCATTCATGCGCTGCGCACCGCCCTGGCGGATAACGGTAAGCAACAGCGAATTATTCGCACCATCCCCAAAAAGGGATACGTGCTGGAGGCAAAATATTGCCGTCCTCTGATCAGCGGGCCGCCGCCAGACCCGCGCCCTGTCGCACCTGAAGTCGATATCCCCGTACAGGAGACGGCACCTTCCGCGCCTGAGTTACCCGCGCCAATCCGGCAACAGACGCCCGTTGCTGCGCAACCTTTCTCCTGCATTAACGTTCTGCTTATTATGCTGCTCTTTATATTTACTGTTCTCTGTAGCGGCTATCTGGCGCTCACCTATAACAACAAGATAGTGGCAAAAGAGGTGGCAAAAAATATCTACAGCCATCTGCGTATATTTGCCCTGCTGGCACCGGGCGAGAGAATGAAAGAGCCGACGGCTATTTATGATCGCTTAAAAGAGAGCTATACCCGGCTTAATCGGCAGGCAAAGCAGAAGGCGCTGCGTATTGCTATTTACTATCGCAGTGAAAATCAAACCTTGAATTATACCTTCCGCATACATAATGGCTGCGAGCAGCGGGTACTGGTGATGCAAATTGACCACTGGCGTTCCGATACGGCGTTATTAAATAAGCTAATTGTCAGTGAGACACGGAGAAAAATGGATGAGATGGCACGCTGTAACAGCCAGTAAATGGACACTATTTTTGCTTGCTATCACCCTGGCGGCGTTAGCCTGCGGCATCGTTTTCCAGCGCGGGCAGCGCGCCCTTAACCAGACGGAGGAGATCGTACAGCAGGTGGGGTTTTACGATTTGATGCTGCATCAACAGGAGATCTACGATTCGCGCATGAGCACGGCGGGCAATATTATTATCAGCACGCTCAGCAGCCCGCACAATGCGGCCTTTATGCTCAAAAGTAACTTTGTCCACACGCGCCAGCGGTATGGTAAACACTATTTTGCCTACCCACCGGTGCTGTTCAACCCGGCAAAAGATAACCGCATGGTGACAAACAATGTTGATCTGCTGACCTACTCGGAGAATGCCATGCAGCAGATTGCGCCCGACGGCGTGCCGCTGGTCTGCCAGCAAAATGGCATGATTTTTCGCTATCAGCTGGAGCCGGATTAAGCAAAAACGCGGGGATTAAGTTTGCGGCGTCGATGGTCGTTTTAGGTAGCCAGATAGCCGCCAAACGTTAACCGCCCTCTGTGAGACGCACATCATGACAGCGCCCCCCTTTTCTGACGCGACCCTCTTTTTACTTAACCAGGCGCAGGCCGACCTTGATCAATTGCCGGAGATTGACCAGCCTAAGATTGAACGCCTTCGCGCAGCGCTTAACGCTGGCGAACTTGAGCTCGATCCCGATGCGCTGGTGCAGGCCATCTTCACTTTTCACCAGCGCTGACGCGCCGCTTAATGATCACTTATGCGCATCATGAGCAGCGTCACACTCTCGTTTCGCGCCCCGTGCAAGAATAAATTATTCTTAAATTGATAGTTATGAATAATATATTATTCCTTTTTCGGCTGCCGGGGCCGTGAGGCGGCAGGCAGAAAGTCATAACGCAGAGTGAAGTGAGACGTGATGAACATTGATCTATCCACATTGACGACCGAAGGCCGCAACAGCGCCAGCGCCAACATCGACATGCTTGATACCGAGGCGATGTTACGGGTGATTAACCGTGAAGATCAGAAGGTCGCACTGGCGGTTGAGCAGGTGATCCCGGCGATTACGCAGGCGGTCGATGCGATTGTCAGCGCCTTTAAAAAGGGCGGGCGTCTGATTTACTGCGGCGCGGGCACCTCCGGGCGTTTAGGTATTCTGGATGCCAGCGAATGTCCGCCCACTTACGGTACGCCACGTGAGCAGGTTATCGGCCTCATTGCCGGCGGCCATCGCGCCATTTTGCAGGCGGTGGAGAACGCCGAAGATAGCCTGACGCTCGGCGTCGACGATCTTAAATCCCTTAATTTCAATGCCAACGACGTGCTGGTCGGCATCGCCGCCAGCGGGCGCACGCCCTATGTGATTGCCGCCATGGAGTACGCCAAAAGCCTGCATGCCACCACCGTATCGCTGACCTGCAACGCCGGTAGCCCAATGACGCAGATTGCCGATATCGCCATTACGCCGGTGGTCGGCGCGGAAGTGGTCACCGGCTCTTCACGCATGAAAGCGGGCACGGCGCAAAAACTGGTGCTCAATATGCTCACCACCGGGGCGATGATCCGCAGCGGCAAAGTCTACGGCAACTTGATGGTGGACGTGGAGGCGACGAACCAGAAGCTGGTGCAGCGGCAGGTCAACATTGTTATGGAAGCCACCGGCTGCGACAGCGACGAGGCGAAGCAGGCGCTACAGGCCTGCCACGGCCACTGCAAAACCGCCATCCTGATGGTGCTGGCGCAGATTGACGCCGAAGAGGCCGCGAGTTTGCTCGCGGATAACGGCGGGTTTATTCGCCAGGCGCTGCTCCACGCAGGAGTGAAGTGATGGCCAAAATCACGCCGGAAGTGATCGCCTCCATCCTGCAACGGGTCGGTGGTGAAGCGAATATTAAAAGCTGCGGCAACTGCATGACACGCCTGCGCCTGGCGCTGCATAACGACGCGCTTGTCGACAAGGCCGGGTTGCAGGCGCTGCCTGGCGTGCTCGGCGTGGTGAACAGCGACGATCAGCTGCAAATCATCGTTGGCCCCGGCAAAGCGCAAACCGCGGCAGAGATGATGAGTCTCTTAATCAGCCGTGACAACGCGCCCGCGGAATCGGCCTCGCTCAACGAGGTCGCCCGCGACACCAAACAGCAGATGAAGGCGAAGCAGACCAGCGGCCTGCATCAGTTTCTGGCGAAATTCGCCACCATTTTCACGCCGCTTATCCCCGGCTTTATCGCCGCCGGGATGCTGCTTGGCTTCGCCACGCTGATTGAGCAAAGCCTGCTGGTTGGCGCGCAGGATAAGAGCAGCGCGCTCGCGCACGTCGTCGGTTATATGAAAGTGTTCGGCAAAGGGTTGTTCACCTTCCTGCCAATCCTGATCGGCTACAACGCGCAAAAAGCCTTTGGCGGCAGCGGCGTCAACGGTGCGATTATCGCCGCGCTGTTTGTGCTCGGCTACGACGCGAAAGCGACGGTCGGCTACTTCTCCGGGATCGACAACTTCTTCGGCATGAGCATCGATCCGCGCGGCAATATTATCGGCGTGCTGATCGCCACGATCCTCGGCGCGTGGATCGAGCGGCAGATCCGCCGGTTTGTGCCCGACAATCTCGATATGATCCTTACCTCGCTGCTGACGCTGCTGATCACCGGTGCGCTCACCTTCACATTGATCATGCCGATCGGCGGCGAGCTGTTTAAAGGGATGTCGTGGCTGTTTCTGCACCTGAACGGCAACCCGTTTGGCTGCGCGGTGCTGGCGGGCCTGTTCCTGATTGCGGTGGTGTTTGGCGTGCATCAGGGCTTTATTCCGGTCTACTTCGCCCTGATGGATGCGCAGGGTTTCAACTCGCTCTTTCCGATTCTGGCGATGGCGGGCGGCGGCCAGGTGGGCGCGGCGCTGGCACTTTACTTCCGCGCGGCGCGTGAATCGACGATCCGCAACCAGATCCGCGGGGCGATCATTCCCGGCCTGCTCGGCGTCGGTGAACCGCTGATCTACGCCGTGACCCTGCCGCGCGTTAAACCTTTTGTCACCGCCTGTATTGGCGGTGCCTGCGGTGGATTTTTTATGGGTGCCGTGGCGTGGCTTGGCTTACCGGTCGGGTTGAATACGGTGTTTGGCCCTTCCGGGCTGGTGGCGCTGCCGCTGATGACCTCCGATCATGGCATCTACGCCGGGATGGCGGTCTATGCGGCGGGCGTGGTGGTGGCCTATCTCGGTGGGTTTATCGTCACCTGGCTCTTCGGCCATAAAGGCGTCGATCTCAGCTAAGAAAAAACCCGGCGCAGCGGCCGAGTTTATCACATCAGAATGCGTAAGAGAGGCTGCCGACGATGCTGCGCTCGGCGCCAAAGTAGCAGTAATTAGCAGAGTTACACGAGGCGACATAGCGCTTGTCGGTGAGGTTATTCACGTTCACCTGCGCGCTCAGCCCTTTCAGCCCAACATTCGACAGATCGTACCCGACGGCCAGATCCACCAGCGTGTAGGAGGGCAGCGTGTGGGTATTCTCACGATCGGAGGTGATGCCGTTAACATACCGCACGCCGGAACCGAGGGTCAGGCCATTCAGCGCACCCGCTTTCACGTCATAGCTCAGCCAGGCGCTGGCCTGGTTGCGCGGGGCGTAAACCGCGCGTTTGCCCTGCTCCTCGGGGCTGCTTTTCTTATAACGAATGTCGTTATAGGTGTAAGCCGCTTGTAAGCGCAGGTTATCCGTCAGCTGACCCACCGCTTCCAGTTCAACCCCTTCCGATTCAATCTCACCAATAGCGCGGTAGGGATCGGTCGGCTCCACTTTGGTGGCGATATTGTTCTGGTTGATGCGGTAGACCGAGGCGCTGTACATGGTCTGCGAACCTTCCGGCTGGAACTTCAGCCCCGCTTCCCACTGCTTGCCCTTCATCGGTTGCAGGATCTTGCCGTTCTCATCGGTAAAGCTGGTCGGCGTAAAGGCCGTCGAGTAGCTTACGTAGGGCGCAAATCCGCTGTCGAAGAGGTACATCAGTGCCGCACGGCTGCTGATATGGTCTTTCTCCAGCGTATCGTGAGTGTCACCGATCTTATTGCTGTTAGTGATCTTCACCTGATCGTGACGGCCGCCGAGGGTCAGGCGCCAGCGATCGAGCGACATCTGATCCTGCACATAGATCCCGGTCTGCTCCAGTTTATGCTTTTCACGGCCATACACGGAAATTGAGAGCGGATCGGCACCGTAAACCGGGTTAAAGGCATCGATCGCCGGGAAGCTGCCATAGGATGAGGTGACGTTGTTATTGCGATGCTGATAATCAACGCCCACCAGCAGACGGTGGTTGATGGCACCGGTATCGACGCTGCCATCAAGCTGGTTATCCAGCGTCACAGCCGAGAGGGACTCATCTGAGCCGGAGTAACCGCGGTTCAGCTCGGTCTCATTCAGCCAGCCTGAGGCATAAACCTGATTGAGATCGACTTTGGTACGCAGGTAACGCAGCTTCTGGCGCACCGACCAGCCGCTGTCAAACATGTGCTCAAAGTTATAGCCGACCATGTTTTCACGGCGTTTGTACTTGTCGTACTTGTCTTCGCCCTCAAAGAAGGTGTTGGAGATTTTGCCCCCGGCGTGCGGCACTACGGTGCCTTCATAGGGCAGGCCAGAGTGGCTGCCGCCTTCCGGATCGCGATGCAGATAGGCCATCACATCGAGGCGCGTGCTGTCGGTAATACGCCAAGTGACGCTCGGCGCGATGGCGTAACGCTGCTCTTTCAGGTGATCAAACTGGGAGTCGGCATAGCGGGTCATACCGGTTAAACGCACCGCCACGCGATCGTTATCATCCACCGGCCCGGTCACATCAAACGCCGCGCCGCGCTGGTTGTTATTGCCCGCGAAGAGTTTCACTTCACCGCCCGGATCGAACGACGGTTTGCGCGAGTTCAGCGCCACAATGCCGCCCGGCGACGAGCGGCCATAGAGCACAGATGCCGGGCCGCGCACCACTTCCACGCTGTCTAAAAACCACGGGTCGATCACCAGCGAGCTGTGGGAGTTGGTGTCGCCCATCATCTTCAGCCCGTCGAGATAGACATTATCGAGGCTGCCGTCGGAAAAGCCGCGCAGCACGATGTAATCAAAGCGGTTAGAGGCGCCAATTTGGTTGCTGTAGACGCCCGGTGTATAGCTGACGGCCTGGCGCACGCTGGTTGCGCCCTGCTCTTCATACTGCTGGCGCGTGACGATCGAGACCGCCTGCGGCGTTTCGATATCCGGCGTCTCAAGCTTGGTCGCGCCGCTCTGCACCTGCGACGTTACCACCACAGTATCTTTAGCGTTTTCCTGCGCCAGCGCCGAAACGCTCATCCCACCGGTTATGCAGCCAATCATCAATGCCAGTCGCGTTTTTGCGAACATGAAACTCTCCAGAAGCGGTTATTATTGTAAATAAGAATTATTACCCTTTTGGATTCGCCAATAGCTATGCGCAATGACAATTCACATATGCGCGGTGACAAAATGGCGTGCAGGGCGAGAGAAAAGGTCTACGGGGAGGCGATCGGCTGTCGCGCTTCACTCGGCGCGATGCCATACCGGCGGCGAAAAGCGGTAGAAAAATTGGTGGCGTGTTGATAGCCCGACATCCAGGCCGCTTGCTGCACGCTATAACCCTGGACGAGGTAGCGCCGGGCCAGCGCCAGGCGGCAGTCGCGCAGATAGTCAAACACCGAGTGGCCATACGCCTGGCGGAACTTCACCCGCAGGCTGCTGGTGCTCATCGCCGCCAGCTGCGCCAGCGCGGTCAGGGTGTACTCTTTTTCCGGCTGCTGCTCGAGCAAACGGCGCACCGACTCAAGCCGTTGCCCCTCACCGCCGCAGGCGCGCGTACAGCGTTCAACGCCCGCCATCCGCTGTGACAGCGCGTGCCCGACCAGTTGCAGCATCACCCCTTCGAGGATCAGTTCGCGCGACAGTGCGGGCAGCGTCGAAAGCTGGCTCTGTTGTAAACCGGAGAGCAGAAACTCGGGCACCTGCCATAAAAAGGTTGGCGCACCGTGGGATTCCCACTGCTCCAGCAGCGCGGTAAGTAGCGGCGAGCGCTGGCAGCTGGCCGGATCAACGCCGAGCGACAGCGTGCGCAGGGAGTTATCCGCCAGATGACGGGCATTCATCACCTGCTGCTCGCTCAGGCGCGAGGTAAAGGCCATGCCGGAGCGGACGATAAACTCCTCGCCGTTGAGGCGCAGCATTACGCTGCCTTCCAGAACTACCAGCATATAGAGCGGGCAACTGTGCAGGGAGGTGGTTTCATAGGGTTGCAGAACGCGAATGTCGGAGCGGGTCAGGTTCAGGCCGCTGGAGAAGCGCATCTCCTGCACATCGCCCTGGATCACGATGCGTCGCTCTTCGCTCAGCGAGCGGCAGGAAGCCAGCGCCGGAAAGCGATAATCTATGCCGTAGCGCTCGCCAAAGCCGATAAAATCTTCAACGGAAAAGTCTCTTTTTTGCATAACCGGCAGCCGTTCGCTCTCGATCAAACCCAGGCCCCACGCCGGGCGAAACGGCCTACACCTTACCATCCGCACCCGGCTGCTTCAATGCTATTGAGAACTATTCTCATAAAAGGATCACAGTCAGAAGGATAACCGGCGCGCTCACCCCTTTTTCCCGCCCGGCTTTAAACCCCGGTGAAACTCATTGATGCGTTTCACCGTTTTAATCGCCCGCTGCGAATTGGCTGACGCTACCGACAGCACAATCATCTCCAGGCAGAGCAACACCGTGCCGTGCAGCGGGATTTTGCCCTTCTCGCCGCCGCGCGGGACATGGATCACCACATCCGCTTGCTGGCTGAAGCGCGAGTCGACGGCGTTGGTCAGCAGGATCACCGGAATACCGAGCCGCCGCGCCTCTTTCAGCGTGGTCAGCCCTTCGCGGTGCGCCGATTTCTGCGCCATCATCACCAGCACATCGCCGCGCTGTAGCCCAATCAGCTGCTCGGAGAGCGCGATGCCGGTGCGGTTAAGTTCAATAGCGGGTAAGCCGATGCGGTTGAAAAGCCGCGCGCTGTACTCCGCCAGGATCCCCGATGCGCCAATGCCGAAAATCGCCACCTGACGGGCATCGACCAGCAGTGCCACCGCCTGCGCAATAGCGTAACGGTTGGCAGGCGCGGAGAGCACGTCGCAGGTGTGCTGATGCCCTTCGAGGACAAAATCGATGCCTGAATTGACGTCGCAGGCGAGCGCATTCACCGTGGTGCTCATCTTCTCGGCCGACGACGCCGCCGGGCCAAACCACTGCTCCAGCGTCTGCTTCAGATCGCGCAGCCCGGCAAAGCCCAGCGCCTGAATTGCCCGCACCACGGTGGCGTCAGAGGTGTGGGTGGCGGCAGCAATCTCCATCGCCGTCTGCTCCAGCACCGCTTCGCGATGATCGTGGATATAACGCGCCACCGCCTGCAAACGCGGTGACAGCGTCTGCGCCCGCGCGCGAAAACGCTCGCCGTAGACATCGACGCGGCTTCTGGCCCGCTTTGCGTTCTGCATGTTCACTTCCCTTGTTGCGGCAGCGGTCGCCCGGCAATCTGCGACTGCACCTGCGCCACCATCAGGCTTAACGAGGCAAAGGAGTTAGAGATCGCCTCTTCCCGTGAAATCAGTACATAGCGCCCGTTGTGACAGGCAGTGAGGAAATCGCACCAGCCGGGCATCACCGCGTTCATGGCAGCCATCTCATCCTGCGGCGTGCCGCCGGTATCGCCGCGCCATGTCGCAAAGACAAAGTCCGCATCCAGCTCCGGTAGCCGCTCGGCGTTGACATCCATCCGCCCGCCTTCAGGAATGCTGTCGATAAGCGGCGGGAAGCGAAAACCGGCATCCCGCAGCACGCGGCCCAGCGAGTGGTAGCTGTGTAAGACGTTGATTTTGCCGTTGTTGGCCTGGATAACCGACACCGTTATCTTGCGGGTATCAATGGTCTTTTTCAGCGCCGCAATCTGCTCCTGATAGCGCCGCATCAGGATCGCCAGCCGTGCCTGCGTGCCGGTCAGCTGCGCCAGCTTGCGGTAGATCTCCGGTGCGCCGCCCTGCAGATGATCGATGCTCACCGTGGGCGCGATCTTCGCCAGTTGCTCTACAGGCGTATTACGGCTTGGCTCGGTAATGATCAAATCGGGTTTTGCTGCTGCAACGGCTTCCATATCGATATCGGCGGAGCCAATAAAGCGGATGTCAGAGTTATCAAAGTCGACGCCGGTTAACAGCGCGCCGGAGCGTAACACGTGGCGACCATCCGCCTGCGTACGTCCGTGGCTGGCGACCGGCGGCACGCCAAGCTCAATTAGCGGAATGGTGATATCAAGATCGTGCAGCGAGACAATGCGTTTTGGGTGCTGCGGTACCTTGACCACGCGCCCTAAATCGTCGGTGAAAGTCTGCGTTGGCTCTGCGGCCGCGGCGGCGAAACCGGCCAGCAGCAGCAGGGAGAAGAGGAAGCGCATAGAACTCCTTAAGGTTACAAGCGATCGCGCCGCTGCCAGAGCAGCAGCAGGAAAAAGGGGCCGCCCACCAGCGCAATCACAATCCCGGCGGGAAGTTGCAGTGGCGCAAACGCCAGCCGCCCAATCGTATCGGCGGCGAGCATCAGCAAACCACCGAGCACTGCGCTGCCCCAGAGCAGCGCGCGCTCACCGCCGCGCAGCAGAAAGCGCGCCATATGCGGGGCAATCAGCCCGACAAAGCCGAGGCTGCCGACGCAGGAGACGCTGGCTGCGGTCAGCAACACCGGCGCGAACACCCGCAGGCCGTTAAGCAGCATCAGCCGCACGCCCAGCCCGGTTGCTGCCTGGTTGCCGAGCTGCGCGACATCCGCCGCGCGGGCGGTGAGCAGCAAAATAAGCGCCGCAGGCAGCGCCCAGCAGAGCGCCACACCCAGCAGCGGCCAGCTGGCAGCCTGTAAACTGCCCGCCAGCCACAGCATCGCGGTCTGTACGTCGCGCACATCGGCGGTGGTCATAAAGAGGCCGATACCGGCGGCGAAAGTCCAGGAGAGGCCAATACCCAGCAGCACAAAGCGCGGTCGGGAGACATCGCGCGCCAGCGCGATCACCAGCCCGGCGGCAAGCAGGCCGCCCGCCATTCCCGCCAGCGGGCGCCAGACAACGCTCACCGCCGGAAAGCTGAACACCAGCGTTAACACCGCAACGCTGGCCCCCTCTTTAACGCCAATTAAGCCCGGATCCGCCAGCCCATTGCGCGTCATGGATTGCATCGCCGCGCCCGCCATGCCGAGCATCGCTCCGCAGAGCAGCGCCATGCAGAGCCGCGGCAGGCGCAGATCCCACACCACATAGTGCTGCTCGCCGCTGAGCATCTGCGGCATAAACAGCGCCCGGGCAAGGTTTGATGTCGGCACGGGCAGCGATCCGTGCGAAACGCCAAACAGCAGTAGCCCCAGCGCCAGCAGCAGCAGGCCGCTTAGCCACAGCAGCGCGCGCGGGCGCAGCAGGCGGGAGAAGCCGCCAATCCGAAACGCACGCAGCCCGGCACGATGCAGTTGGTGGCTCATTTGAAGAACCTCGCCGCCAGCAGCATAAACAGCGGCGCGCCGACCAGCGCAGTCATCACCCCGGTTGCCAGCTCCTGTGGCGACAGCAGCGTTCGCGCGGCGATATCCGCCAGCAGCAGCAGCGCCGCGCCTCCAAGGGCGGAAAGTGGGATCACCACGCGCAGATCGCTCCCCGCCAGGCGGCGCACCATATGCGGCACTACCAGCCCGACAAACCCGACCGGCCCGGCAATGGCGACCGCCGCACCGCACAGCAGCGCAATGGCGAGTAAGGAGAGCAGGCGAATGCGCGTCAGCGAAACACCAAGGCCGCGCGCCAGCGTATCACCGAGCGCCAGCATATTCAGTGCTGGTGCCAGCCCAATCGCCAGCCCGAAGCCAGCGGTGGCAGCCATCGCCGCAGGGGTGATTTGCGCCCAGCTTAGCCCGGCAAGATCGCCAGCCAGCCAGGTGCGCATGCTCAGCAGGGTCTGCTCATCAAGGATCAGGATCGCGGCGGTGATTGACGAGGCAAAGGCCGACAGCGCCACGCCGCAGAGCGTCACCTTCATCGGCGTGAAGCCAGCGCGCCCGGCTGAACAGAGCAGCATCACAAGCGAAAAGAGGATCGCCGCGCCGGTGGCGGCAATCAGCGGTCGGCTCACGGCGGCATCGCCCACCGTGATGCCAAGCGCGGTAGTTGCCACCACCGCCAGCGCGGCTCCGGCATTCAAACCGAGGATGTGCGGCTCGCCTAAGGGGTTGCGAATAACCGACTGCAAGAGTGCTCCGGCAACGCCCAACGCGCCGCCGGTAAAGATCGCGGCGACGAGGCGCAGCAAACGCAGGCTGATGATCACCCGGTGATCGAAATTGTGCGGATCAAAGGCGATCAGCGCCTGTACCACCGTCGGCGGTGCGATGTAGCGCGCGCCAAGTCCCAGGTGGGCAATGGCCGCCATCATCACTAATGCCAGCAGGCCAAGCGCGGCGATGCTCACGCGCGCAGAGTGACGAATGATCATGCGCCGCTACCGCCCGGTTTGCGAAAGGGGATAAAGAAGGGCTTGCCGGTCAACGGGTTAACCGACATCTGTACCTCGACATCGAACACGCGTTTGATCAGCTCCGGCGTGCAGGCTTCGCCTTCGTTGATCACCCCTTGCAAACGTCCCTGCTTTAGGAAGATCAGCGTGTCGGCGTAGTTCACCGCGAAGTTAAGATCGTGCAGCACCACAATCACCGTGCGGCCATGATCGCGGGTTAAGGTATGCAGCAGTTCGAGGATCTCCACCTGATAGCGAAGATCGAGGAAGGTGGTTGGTTCATCAAGTAGGATCACCGGCGTTTGCTGCGCCAGCGCCATCGCAATCCAGCAGCGCTGCCGCTGGCCGCCGGAGAGGCTATCCACGGGCTGATGGGCAAACCCGGCGGTGCCGGTCATTTCCAGCGCCTGCTGTACCGCGTTTTCATCCTCCTGGGACCACTGGCGCATAAAGCTCTGCCAGGGAAAACGCCCGCGCGCGACCAGCTCAAACACCGTCAGCCCTTCCGGCACAACCGGCGATTGCGGCAAGATGCCCAACTGGCGGGAGACGGCTTTTGTCGGCTGCTGATGAATCGCTTTGCCATCCAGCAACACGCTGCCGCCCAGCGGTTTCAGCATGCGGGCAATGGTGCTGAGCAGGGTGGATTTCCCGGAGCCGTTTGCGCCCACCAGCACACTCATTTTGCCGAGGGGAATGGTCAGGCTGATCTCATCGACAATTATCTGCTTGTGATAGCCCGCCGACAGGCGGTCGAGCACGATACCTTGCCCGCTTTCAGGTTGTTCCACGTGTTGTGGCATGTTGACTCCTGCGCCGCAACAGCGTGGCTACCCGCGCGTGCGTTAGCATCAAATAAAAATAAATCTCATTCTCTTTTGAAATTTTGCAGTTTGCTACTGTAGTAGTCAAGTATCCTAATCAGCTAGTTCACTTAGCCGCTCTGGCAGATTGCGTCCGCATATTTGAAAAATAGAATGAGCCATTAAGTTATTTATTTTTAATAAGTTAATTAACTAAACCTACTGCACAAACTGCCCTCTTACCGCTGCGCTTCTTCTGTAGTGAATATCTCACTTTTATCATTTACTACTACATAAGCCCATGATTGAATGATTATCAATTACAAATCCGAAGCCGCACACTACGGCTAACGGATACGCTTTATCCACCAGCAATAACCATAAAAAAACGTTCACGCCTGCCGGTAACGCAGGCACGCTTCGGGAAAGAAGAAGACATGGCAGATTTAACGGGTTGTTATTCCGGGCAAAAAGGGCGCGCGCGCCTCTCTGCGCTCATTTTAGGCGCGCTCGTTTCACCACTCACGCACGCCGCAGATAACAAAGAGGGCGACACCGTAACGGTAGTGGCAGATGCCGCCGCCGATAAACCGGCCACCTCCGGGTATCAGCCGCTCAGCTCCTCCACCGCCACCCTGACCTCAATGCCGCTGCTGGATATTCCGCAAGTGGTGAACACCGTCAGCGACCAGGTGCTGGAAGATCAACACGCCACTACGCTTGATGAAGCGCTGTACAACGTCAGCAACGTTGTGCAGACCAACACGCTTGGCGGCACGCAGGATGCGTTTGTGCGCCGCGGTTTTGGTGCCAACCGCGACGGCTCGGTAATGACCAACGGCCTGCGCACCGTGGTGCCGCGCAGTTTTAACGCTGATGTCTCCAGGGTGGAAGTGCTGAAAGGCCCGGCCTCAACGCTGTATGGCATTCTCGATCCCGGCGGGCTTATCAACGTGGTGACCAAACGCCCGGAAACCACCTTTGGTGGCTCCGTTTCCGCCACCTCCAGCAGCTTTGGCGGCGGCACCGGTGAGTTTGACGTTACCGGCCCGATCGAAGGCACGCGGCTGGCCTGGCGCTTGATCGGCGAATACCAGAACGAAGATTACTGGCGTAATTTCGGTAAGCAGAAAAGCACCTTTATCGCCCCTTCGCTGAGCTGGTTTGGCGATAACGCCACGATCAACGTGCTCTACTCCCATCGTGATTATCAGATGCCGTTCGATCGTGGCACGATCTTCGATCTTGCGACCAAACAGCCGGTCAATGTCGATCGTAAAACCCGTTTTGATGAGCCGTTTAATATTACTGACGGTGAATCTGATATCGCGCAGCTCAACGCTGAATACCGCTTTAACAGCCAGTGGACCGGAAAGCTGGAGTACGGTTTCAGCCAGGATAAATACAGCGATAACCAGTCGCGGGTGATGGCCTATAACGCCGCCACCGGTGGGCTGACGCGCCGGGTGGATGCCACGCAGGGATCGACCCAGCGCATGCACACCACGCGCGCCGATCTGCAGGGCAACGTGACGCTCGGCGGCTTTTATAACGAGATCCTCACCGGCGTCGCGTATGAAAATTACGATCTGCTGCGCACCGATATGATCCGCTGTAAGAACCTGAAAGATTTCAATATTTACAACCCGAGCTACGGTCGTGCGAGCAAATGTACAACCGTCTCGGCCTCCGACAGCGATCAGCGCATCCAGCAAGAGAGCTACTCGGCGTATGCCCAGGATGCGCTCTATCTGACGGACAACTGGATCGCGGTCGCCGGGATGCGCTACCAGTATTACACCCAGTATGCGGGCAAAGGGCGGCCGTTTAAGGTCAACACCGACAGCAGCGATGAGCAGTGGACGCCGAAGTTTGGCCTCGTCTATAAACTCACGCCGTCGATCTCACTGTTCGGTAACGTGGCGAAAGCCTTTATGCCGCAGTCGTCCATTGCCAGCTATATCGGCGACTTGCCGCCAGAAACGTCGACATCCTATGAAGTGGGTGCCAAATTCGACCTCTTCGACGGTGTTACCGCCAATATCACGGCGTTTGATATTCACAAACGCAACGTGCTGTATAACGAAATCGTCGGCGATGAGACGGTAGCGAAAACCGCCGGGCGCGTGCGCTCCCAGGGCGTTGAGATGGATGTGGCAGGTGCGCTGACGCCGAATATGAATGTGATCGCCAGCTACAGCTATACCGCGGCGAAAGTGCTGGAAGATCCCGACTACGCCGGGAAACCGCTGCCGAACGTGCCGCGTCACACCGGTTCGCTGTTCCTGACCTATGACATTCACAATGTTTACGCCGGTAATACGCTGACCCTTGGCGGCGGTGGGCACGGCGTCAGCCGCCGCTCGGCCACCAACGGCGCGGATTACTACCTGCCTGGCTATGTCGTCGCGGACGCCTTTGCCGCTTACAAAATGCAGCTGCGCTACCCGGTGACGCTGCAACTGAACCTGAAAAACCTGTTTGATAAGACCTATTACACCTCATCGATGGGCACCAATAATCTGGGTAACCAGATTGGCGATCCGCGTGAAGTGCAGTTCACGGTGAAGATGGATTTTTAAGGTTTAACCGGTAACCCTTCTGCATTGCCCGATGGCGCTTACGCTTATCGGGCCTACGCGTTGAACCCTCGCTTTTCGTAGGCCGGGTAAGGCGCAGCCGCCACCCGGCATCTCCTCTGCATTGCCCGATGGCGCTTACGCTTATCGGGCCTACGTGTTGAAGCCGAGCTTTTCGTAGGCCGGGTAAGGCGTAGCCGCCACCCGGCTCCTCCCCTGCATTGCCCGATGGCGCTTCGCTTATCGGGCCTACGCGTTGAAGCCTCGCTTTTCGTAGGCCGGGTAAGGCGCAGCAGCCACCCGGCATCTCCCCAGCATTGCCCGATGGCGCTTCGCTTATCGGGCCTACGTGTTGAAGCCGCGCTTTTCGTAGGCCGGGTAAGGCGCAGCAGCCACCCGGCATGTTCCCAGCATTGCCCGATGGCGCTACGCTTATCGGGCCTACGTGTTGAAGCCGTGCTTTTCGTAGGCCGGGTAAGGCGCAGCAGCCACCCGGCATCTCCCCGCATTGCCCGATGGCGCTTACGCTTATCGGGCCTACGTGTTGATGCCTCGCTTTTCGTAGGCCGGGTAAGGCGCAGCCGCCACCCGGCACCTCCCCCGTACCGCCGGTTCATTAAACAGTCACCTGCACGCCATGCTTTTGCAGCATTGGTTTCACACAATGCCCGCTTTCGAAACCCGTGACGTTTTTTTCAGGCAACTATGAAAAAGTACTGGCTTCCCTGGCTTATCCTCTCGCCGTCGCTGCTGTTCCTGGCGCTGTTCACCTACTTTCCCCTGCTGCGCTCGGTCTACGACAGCCTGTTTGATACGCGCATGGCGAGCGACAACCCGCCCTTTGTCGGTGCGGCTAACTTTACGCGCCTGCTGGAGGACAGTGTCTTCTGGCAATCGCTGCTCAATAACCTGCTCTATATCCTGCTGACGGTGATCCCGGGCGTCACGCTGGCGCTGCTGCTGGCCGTCGCGCTATGGGAAAACCACCGCGTCAACCGCTGGCTGCGCACCGCTTTTTTCTTCCCGATGATTATCCCGATGGTCAGCGCGGCTGCGCTGTGGCTGTTTATCTTTATGCCCGGCCTCGGCATGCTCGATCACTACCTGGCCACCCTTTTTGGGCCGATGAATAACAACTGGCTCGGTCGCAGCAACAGCGCGCTGTTTGCGCTGGCGCTGATTGGCGTATGGAAATTCGCTGGCTACTACATGCTCTTCTTTCTCGCCGGCTTGCAGGGTATTCCCGCTTCCACGCGCGAAGCGGCGGTGATGGAGGGCGCAACGCCGACCCAGGTTTTCTTCAAAGTGACGCTGCCGCTGCTGCGTCCGACCCTGAGCTTTGTGCTCACCACGGCGCTGATCTACTCCGTAACGCAGATCGATCACGTTGCGGTGATGACTCACGGCGGGCCGGACAACGCCACCACCGTGCTGCTCTACTACATCCAGAATCTCGCCTGGGAGACGCACGATCTCGGTAAAGCGTCGGCGGCCACCTTTTTAACGCTGGTCGGCCTGTTCATCTTTTCGCTGGTTAACCTGAAATTACTGGAAAGAGGAGCGCACTATGAGCGTTGAGATCTCGCCTGCCCTCAACTCGACGGCCGCCGCTGCCCGCCCGCGCTGGCTGCGTCTGCGCCACTCCCGTCCGTTTACCCTCGCGCTGCTGATGAGCTGCATGGCGCTGCTGTGGGTCAGCCCGTTTATCTGGATGCTGTCGTCCGCTTTCAGCACCACCACCTTCGGCGAAGAGATGGCCTCAATTCTGCCGCGCTTTCCGCTAACGCTGGATAACTTCAGCGAGGCGTGGAACAGCGCCGACTGGCTGAGCCTCTACGGCAACACGCTGATTTTCGCCTTCGGCACCTTCTTCGTGCAGCTTTTTACCATCACGACCGCCGGGTATGTCTTTGCCTGCCATGAGTTTCGCGGCAAGCAGACGCTGTTCGTCCTCTTTCTGGTGCAGCTGATGATCATGCCGGTGGTGATGATGATCCCCAATATGCTGACGCTGAAAACCTTCGGCCTGCTCAACACCTTAACCGGCGTGATGATGCCCTACTTCACCTCGGCGTTTGGCGTGTTCCTGATGCGCCAGGCCTTTCTCGCCATCCCGAAAGAGATCGAAGAGGCGGCGCTAATGGAGGGCTGCCGCTGGTGGCAGGTGCTGTTCCGCGTGATGTTGCCGATGTCCTGGCCGTCGCTGCTCGCCTTCGCCACCGTCAGCATTACCTATCACTGGAACGAGTATTTATGGCCGCTAATGATGCTCAACGATCCCGATAAACAGGTGCTGACGGTCGGGCTGGTCTCCTTCGCCATGGGCGCGGAGTCCGGCGGGCAGTGGGGGGTGATCAGCGCCGGAACGCTGATGGTCTGCCTGCCGCTGATGATCGCCTTTATCGCGTTCCAGAAACAGTTTCTTCGAAGCTTTGGCTTCTCCGGCATTAAATAAGGAGTGCAGTGATGTTTTTAGCGCAAATTTCCGACACCCACTTTCGCAGCCAGCATGAGAAGCTGTACGGGTTTATTGACGTCAATGCCGGTAACGCCGATGTGGTGTGCCAGCTAAACGCCCTGCGCGAGCGCCCGGATGCGGTGGTCATCAGCGGTGATATCGTTAACTGCGGCCAGCCTGCGGAGTACCGCGTGGCGCGCCAGGTGCTCGGCAGCCTCGATTACCCGCTGTTTGTCATTCCCGGCAATCACGACGACAAAGCGCACTTTCTTGAGTATATGCACCCGCTCTGCCCACAGCTGGGCAGCGATCCGCACAATATGCGT
The DNA here is from genome assembly GCF_001975225.1 of Kosakonia cowanii JCM 10956 = DSM 18146. NCBI lineage: Bacteria > Pseudomonadati > Pseudomonadota > Gammaproteobacteria > Enterobacterales > Enterobacteriaceae > Kosakonia > Kosakonia cowanii. The sequence goes on from NZ_CP019445.1 coordinate 567,091, forward strand.
TACGCGATTGATGAGTTCCCCACTCGCCTGCTGTTTATTGACTCCAGTCTCACCGGGGAGTCAAAAGGCTGGCTGACACCGGAGACGCTGAACTGGCTGGAAGCGCAGCTTACGCAGAGTAGAGATCGGCCTACCGCGCTGTTTATGCACCACCCGCCGCTGCCGCTCGGCAATGCGCAGATGGATCGTATCGCCTGTGAAAACGGCCATCTGCTGTTAAAGCTGATTGAGCGTTTCCCGGCGCTGACGCGCATCTTCTGTGGCCATAATCACAGCCTGACCATGACCCAGTATCGCCAGGCGACGATTGCCACCATTCCCGCCACCGTCCACCAGGTGCCGTACTGCCACGAAGATACTCGCCCCTATTACGATATGTCGCCGCCCGCCTGCCTGATGCACCGCCAGGTCGGCGAACAGTGGGTCAGTTACCTGCATTCGCTTTCTCACTACCCCGGCCCGTGGCTCTACAACCCACAGATCAGCTGCCCGGTGGATGAGCGCTAAGATCATGTTAAGACTCAATCAGGTTAGTAAAAGCTTTGAGGGCAACGCGGCGCTGAGTGCGGTCTCGCTAGAGATTGCCGACGGCGAATTTGTGGTGCTGGTCGGCCCGTCCGGCTGCGGTAAAAGCACGCTGCTGCGGCTGATCGCCGGACTAGAGAGCGTCAGCAGCGGGGAGATCTGGCTCGATAACCAGCAGATCACGACCCTTTCGCCGCGCGATCGCAACTTTGCGATGATCTTCCAGAACTACGCCCTCTTCCCGCATCTTTCCGTGCGCGACAACATCACCTTCGGCATGAAGGTGCGCAATGAGGAGCGAGCAAGCTGGCAGCCGCGGCTGGAGCGTGTGGCGCAGATGCTGGAACTCGATACGCTGCTGGAGAGAAAACCGGCCAAGCTTTCTGGCGGCCAGCGCCAGCGCGTGGCGATGGCGCGCGCCATCGTGCGCAACCCGAAACTCTTTTTGATGGATGAACCGCTCTCCAACCTTGATGCCCGCCTGCGCAGCGACGTGCGCGATAGCATTATGGCGATGCACCAGCAGTTACAGATAAGCACCATCTACGTCACCCACGATCAGACCGAAGCGATGTCGATGGCCGACCGCATCGTGGTGATGAATGGCGGGCATGTGCAGCAGGTGGGCCGCCCGGAAGAGCTCTATGCGCACCCGGTGAACCTGTTTGTCGCTGGCTTTATCGGCTCACCGGCGATGAATCTGCAACGGCTGCCCTGCGCCGGGGGCGATGTGCTGCTGGGCGAGCAGCGCCTGCCGTTGCCGGCTCACGCCCGTCATCATGCGGAGGTGTGGCTCGGCATTCGCCCGGAACATATCTCTGATGTGCCAGAAGCAGGCAATCTGATGCTGCCTGCCACCGTCACCCAGCGCGAACTGATGGGCGCTGATTACCAGCTGCATGTCACCACGCCCATCGGCAACCTGCGCTATATCCGCCGTCACCGGGGCGATGTTCCCAACAAAGGGGACACGCTCAGCGTCGGTTTTTCACCGTTTGATTGCCACCTTTTTGCTGCCGATACGCAGCGTAATTTACACCAGGAGAGAGACCATGCATAAGTTAATGCGAGCGCTTACTTACGGCATAACCCTTGCGGTAAGCGCCACTGCGGCGGCGCAGGAGAAGATCGACTTTATGTTTCCGGCACCGGTCGACGGCAAGCTAACGATGGAGATGACGCGCATCATCAAAGCCTTCAACGACTCGCAAAAAGAGGTTGAGGTGCGCGGCATTTTTACCGGCAACTACGACACCACCAAAATGAAAGCCGAGTCTGCGCAGAAGGCGGGCCAGCCGCCTGCGCTGGTGATCATGTCCGCCAACTTCACTACCGATCTGGCGTTAAAAGATGAAATCCTGCCGATGGATGAGCTATTCAAATATGGCGATAAAAAAGCGGGCGATTTCCTGCAAAGCGCCTTCTGGCCTGCGATGCAGAAGAATGCGCAGGTGATGGGCGTAACTTATGCCATCCCGTTCCACAACTCGACGCCAATCCTCTACTACAACAAAACGCTGTTTGCGCAGGCGGGCATTACGCAACCGCCACAAGACTGGAAAACGCTGCTGGAGGATGCGAAAAAGCTGACGGACCAGAGCAAAGGCCAGTGGGGCATTATGCTCCCCTCTACCAATGACGATTACGGCGGCTGGATCTTCTCCTCGCTGGTACGCGCCAACGGTGGCAATTACTTCAACGAGAACTTCCCGGGCGAGGTCTATTACAACGCGCCGACCACCATTGGCGCACTGCGCTTCTGGCAGGATCTGATCTACAAAGAGAAGGTGATGCCCTCCGGCGTGCTGAACTCAAAACAGATCAGCGCCGCCTTCTTCTCCGGCAAGGTGGGGATGACGATGCTGAGCACCGGCGCGCTTGGCTTTATGCGTGAGAACAGCAAAGGGTTTGAGCTGGGCGTGGCGATGATGCCTGCCCAGCTGCAGCGCGCGGTGCCGATTGGCGGTGCCAGCCTGGTGAGCTTTAAAGGCATCTCAGACGCGCAGAAAAAAGCGGCTTATCAGTTTATGACCTACCTCATCAGCCCGGAGGTGAACGGCGCGTGGAGCCGCTTTACCGGCTACTTCTCGCCGCTGAAAGCGACCTACGACACGCCGGAGATGAAGGCTTATCTCAAGCAGGATCCGCGCGCGGCGATTGCGCTGGAGCAGTTGCAGTATGCGCACCCGTGGTACTCCACTTATGAAACCGTCGCCGTGCGCAAAGCGATGGAGAACCAGCTCGCCGCGGTGGTGAACGATGAGAAAGTGACGCCGGAAGCGGCGGCCGCCGCCGCACAAAAAGAGGCGGATACGCTGATGAAGCCGTATGTCGATAAAACGGCGCTACAGCCGGTGAAATAAGGGATTTGCAGGCCCGCAGGGAAGCGGGATGGGTTTGCTTACTGGCTGAAAAAGTTCATGATGAGCCAATTCTGTCTTTAGGAAAAGACGCATGATTGACGAAAAAACCGCCCTCGCCTCGGCGAAAGCCTGGGCGAATGAAAATTTCGAAAACGGCTGGGATGAGGCCTACCACGTGGCTTCGCTCGTTGAAAGTGACAACAAGCGGTACTGGGAAATCAATACCAATATCGCGCCACCGCTGGATGCACCCTTCAGTGAGCAATTTTTACCCTCGCCGTTTAAATATTACGTCGATCCGGAAACAGGAGAGTGCATCGGCTACAGAGGCCATCGGGATAAACATATTTGTAAGCGCAGACGATAGCGCCTCCAGTAAGCACTCACTAACGTAGCAGTATCATGCTTAACGTCGCCTGGCGGGTTTGCGCATCGTAATAGAGTGAAAAAGTATCTGCTGCGGGGTTGCCGGGTTTTCGCCACTCTTCTGCACTGGTTATCGGATGCGGATCGCGCTCATAGCCGAGGGTTTGAACGTACTGCCGCAGCGCCTCGACGCTCTCTTTGCTGGCATTCTCGAAAATAATGCTGTTGATGGAGGGATAACCGTCACCATTATGAAATTCCAGATGATACGTCGTGGTGATACGAGGAGCCTGTGCAATCGCCTTTTCGGTTAATGCGTGGTAATCCCACAGATTACGCTCGGTGTAGACCGTCGTTTCCCCCAGCCCGGAGAGCATCAGCCAGAGCAGAAAGAAGAGCACCAGCGCGAGTGAAACCACAAACAGGCTGCCCCACTTCACTATGCGGAAGATTAACGCGGTGGCTGCGTGGGGCTTGTGCATCATTATTTTTTATCCTGCACCGTAGTTTGACTCGCCGCTCTTTGCCTACTCTTCGCGCGCCATAATCTTTTCGATAAACGCATCAAGCTGGTGGCGTTGCAGATAGGTTTTCACCTGACGCTCCCAGCCGGAGCCATCACCGAGCACCGCGCGGCTGTGCGTCGGGGCGTAGAGATAACGCGTGTCGTAGAGGTTCATCAGTGACTGGTTCATCGCATCGATATTGGCCGGGGTTTTCTTGCTTCTCTCCTGCTGGATAGCCAGCGAACGCAGGACTTTTTCGCGCGACGCTTCATTGGGCGTCCACGACTGCTCACTCAGTTCGCTCAGCACCAGAAACTGCGGCTGATACTCTTCTGCCAGCGCGGCCTGTAACCGGTCGTGGCCGTCGAGGATGACGAACGACGCCAGCCCGGCGATATACCACACCAGAATCGGCGGCAGCGCGTTTTCGCGGCACTTCTTGCGCCACCACTTCACGCGGCCGGACTCGGCATCCACCGGATAGCGGCTGAGCAGCAGATGACCGCCCCACCACCAGTCAACCCACTTCACCTTCTCCGGGTTTTGCAGATCGGGAAAATCTTCGCTGTAGAGCGACCAGTTCACGCCAATATAGGTGCTGTGGTCGGGCGTCTCAAAACGCCACTCATCGCGCGGCACTTTGCGGTCACAAACATAGGGTGCCTTCGGCTTTGCCGCCAGCATCGGGCGCAGCAGCCAGCGGCGCGGCGGCAACAGTGGAACGGGCGCTTCCATCAATTCACGGGCAAAGTAGCGGCACCAGTGGCTGATCCAGTTCTCTTCGCCCGCTCGTTTAGCGCTTTCTACGTCCGCCGAGCTGATGGCAGGCAGCAGCAGATCCTGGCCGGGGTGCTCGGCGTTAAACACCAGCCAGACGCCGGAGTGGTCGTTTAGCATCGTCGCCCAGAAGAGGGGTTCACCATTGACCTGCAACGCCATGCGGCCGTTGTTGCCGCTCTGCATCTCCATCGCCTGACCGTTGCCCTCGCGCACCACCAGCTCCAGCCCCTGCCAGCGATCCTGACGGTCATGCAGATCTTTCCACCAGTACTCACTCATCCTCTTCTCCTTACGTCGTGACCCGCAGAGTGTAAGGCAAAGTTGCCGAATCGATAACTACCAGAATGGCATGGCTCACGCAGGAGATTAAAGGAAAGGGATCTCCTGCCGTTTATTACATCTCACTACTTTGTGAAAGGAACCACAATGTTACATGCCATTTTGAACAGCAAAGCACGGCGCGTGGATGTGAGCGCTAAGGCCGCGCAAAGCTGGCGGTCGGTATTTCAAAACTATGAAGATCTCTTAACCGCCGCATTCTGGGGGCGAATAAGCTACCTCTCACAAGAAGCCATACAGGCTTTACTCTCCTCCCTGCTCGCTACCGATACAGGCCCGTGGGGAAAGTTTGAATCCCTTACGTTCTGGCCCAAATATCCCTTTCCTGATGTGCTGGATAGCGCTGTCGCGCCGTGGATCAATGAAAAGGACAAGTATGCCGAGCCCGATGTTGTCCTGACCTTCGAACACGCCACGCTGATGGTGGAAGTCAAACCACCCGAGGGTGGTCAGCAGTATCAACAGCAGTGGTGTAAGGAGATCTACGCATGGAAAAACAGTGAAGAGGCCCAACAGGCACTGCATTTTTTCGCGGTCGGCAACCTGCCCAGGGAGGCTACCTTACTGTTTGATAACCTGAAGGCCTTGTTCAAAGAGGTCACTTTTTACGGCGCAGAGTGGCGCGAGGTTCGCGCAAAAATGGAACACCCCGTCAGCGGCTGGCCGACTGAGCAGGATCAACGCATTGTCGCCGATTGCCTGCGCGCCCTTGAGCTATATGGCATTCGTGCGCCGTTGTTGCCGTGGCAGCCCTTTCTTTCGTCTCTTCATCACGCCGACCTGTCGGCTGGCTTCCCCTCTTTACAAGGAAAATCCTGATGTCCGATCCATTTAGCGTCGTGCGCCAGGCGCACCGGATTTGTGCGGCCTACTATCAGCAGATGCTGCCGCTCATCAATGAAACCGCCTATCGCCTTGGGGCAGAGTTTTTTCGCCGCGATCACTGGAGCTTCAGCCCACCGCCGCAGCGTAACAGCAACCCTTTTACCAGCTGGGAGTGGGATTTTCTGCCGCTACTGGATGCCTCCTTCGTTTTCGCTCACCAGCAGACCGCCAGCAAAATGGGGAGCGAGGATTTCGTTGTTGATTTCCGCCTGGTAACGGACAGCGAACTGGCCTGGGAGCAGCGCAACAAACAATATGGCGAAGATGAAAAACCGCTCGCCAGCTCGTTGAAAACAGCGCCAGAAAATGCAGCAAGCTTGCTTGAAATCTACCTCTTCGCCGCCTGTAAAAACGGAACCTACGATTCCCCTTACACGCTGTGGAACAGCTATCGCGGTTATCCAAAAACTGACGGTACGGTCACGATTGCAAAAGATGAAGCCATCAAAGCGATCGGTTTCAGGGTTCAACTCCATGAGCTGGCCCATGACGGCAGTGTTGACGCGCTTGTTAAACGCATCGAGGCTCATCTGGCAATACTGCGGGCGGATAAAACAGCATAATCCCCGCCAGCAGCGGGATCGCCAGCCGAAACCGCTGCTGACACGCCTGCATTACCGCTGGGATATTTACCGCGTGAAACATCCGAAAAGAAACCATTTCCCTTGAAGCCCCTCCTCCCTTTGCTGATGCTTAAAAATTACCTTCGTACCCCGTTCGTTTCTCCATCTTTTTGAGCGACCACCGCTTTCATCTTTCAGGCGCAAGATGATGATTATCAGGGGCTTACCATGTCCGACTACGATATTCTTCCTAAAAGTATGCCCGACACCACAAGCGAACTGGCCGATCTTTTTGAGACGGCGCTGCCGGAGGCATCATTTAAAAATGATTATTCACAGCTTGCCGCTGATATTTATGAACTTTTCCTCGACGACTCAGAAGATATAACTCTCCAGTCATCAGGCCGCCCGGCAAACACCGGCACCCCGCCCGATGAAAATAAAAAACAACAGCTGAGGGATTTCATTGAAGAGGCGTTAAATAAAAAACTGCCTCAGCTGATCGAATTTCACGGGAAGGGTTATAACCCCGTCAGTCCGGACAGAAACGCACTGCAGAAGCTTCAGGAGATTCTGCAAAACGAGCGGCTGAATATCCCTGAAGCGCTGCGTCAACCCGCCCGGCGATTTGTTGACACGCTCAGTGCCGTGCTCAGCTCAGAAGCGGCGCTCTCCCCTGATCTGCTCCAGGCTTCAGACGACGTTCTTCAGCACCTGCGCGCCGCGCTGGATGACCTCAGCGCCACCCGGAAAATCAGCACGCTGAACTGGGAGGAGGAAGCCGAGCAGACGGCGCGCGAAGCACGCGGGGAGCTGGTCACCCGCGCGGCTGAGCAACTTTTCCCGCAGGAGAGCCAGGCCGCCGCGCGCGAGAAAAGCCGGCAGACTCTCGACAGTTTACTTTTCGCGCAAAGCAACGCGCTCAGCGCAGAGTATAAAAAATTCGACCTGCTGAAAGCCTCACTGGTCGCGGAAAGCCGCCTGACCCGCCAGCGGCTGGCGGCCCATTTGCAGACCCGGGCAGACACCCTTCTTCAGGGCGCGCGCGAAGCACGCCGCGCTGCGCTGGATATGCTGCTCGCGGAGTCCGGTTCCGGGCAGATGCACCCGGAGCAGCTTATGCACTGGAGCCAGGGCTATCAGCAGTATGCCCGCTATCTGCGGGCTGTGGATGATGCCCCCACCGGGCATGCACTTGCCGGGAACCCGCTGGTTGCCGCCGTAAACAGGGCGGCGCGACAGGGCAAACCGGCGCGCGCCAGGCTTGCCGGCAGCATGGTGCCACTGGCGGATGCGCTGGGCTCGGTGGCCGTGCATCTTTTACAGGAGAAGCAGCGTACGGAACCCGCCCCCGCCGATCCTCAGCCCGGACAGAAGAGAGCGTTAACGGAGAGAATAAAAAACGTGGTCTGGGACAGGGGGAGGAAGAAGGGTCGTGCTGCGCGCGCGGCCTCCGTCTGGCTGGCGAAAACCTCCGCCAGCAAAGTCAGCCGGGCAGCCTCAAAAACCAAACATACCCTGCATCGGGTTCCTGCCGTCAGCGAGGGCACCCGCCAGGCCATCAGCAACACCGCCCTGCTTCTGCTTGATGAGATCCAGCAGGCAGAGCGGCGGCTCAGGCTCCTGCCGGGCTATGCCTGGGTGCGTCAGGAAGCGGTACAGCAGCAACTGCTGCTCAGCCGGGAGATCGCCGCTCCCCATGAATCAGCGTTAATGGATGAACTGGTTTCCCGGCGGCTTGCCCTGGAGAAAGACCACTGGCAGCAGATCGCGGACAATGCCGCCCGGCAGATGGAAGCCCTGCTCGCTCCCCTCACACGCCTCGCGGAAACAACCTGGTTCAACGAATTTTACTTTGCCCTGAGCGATGAGCTGCGGGCTAACCCGGCGCCGGGAAGCGCTGAAGCAATTGCGCGTATGGATGAAACGGTGATCCAGGCCGCTGAACAGCTGGCCGGTATTGCCCGTCAGCTGAACGCCGCCGCCGTGCGGCTGAGCGGCCACGGGCATGAGGGCGGAAAAGCGCTGCAGGAGAAAGCCGGTGAGTGGCTGATGACGCTGAAAACCCTGAAGAGCCAGGTCAAGACCCAGGCCATTCAGCTCACCGGCCAGGCGCCGGATAACTTCTCCCGCAGCGGCATGCTGGCGCGCGGCATCGCGGAGTGGGCGCAGACGCTCCGCCAGGATTACCTTGCAGGCCTCACGGGCGATGAACGCACCCGCGCAAATGAACTCTTCGATACATTACTCACGGAGCTGCTCAGCGGGCAGCGCCAGCACTTTGCCGGGCCTGACGATCCGCAGGCAGAGAGCCTGCTGAAACGGGTCGCCATTGCGTTAAAACATACCGCGGAAGGGACGACGGTCTACCCGCCGACGGCGGAGGAGATCCTCGCGGGCACCCGCACTGTCCCGGCAGATGTTCAGCACTGGGCGGAGAAGAAGATCCTCACCGGTGCGCTGTCAGCGGCGATATCAGGCGGCATGAAACTGCTGACCGGCCCGGTTTCCCTCCCCGTGCGCATCGCCCTGCGCGGTGCGAAAACCGGCTGGACGCTGAACAAAAACCTCAGGGCGATGAACCGCGTGCGGCTGGGTGAAGGACCGGCAAATGAGCGGGTCAGAAACCGGCTGTTTCATCAGGAGATGTCGAAGCTGGCCTTCCGGCTGACGCTCTCGTTATCCCCGGCGGGTGGATATGGCGTGGCCGCCACCGTCGTCGGCAGCCAGTTGCTAAAGGATAAAAAAACCTACGCCAGGGCGCTGACCAAAAAAGTGATTGTCGGCCTGCCACAGGAAGCACTGTGGTTCGGCCTCGCGTATGGCGGTTACGCCGGCGTGAACGCCGTGGTGCGGGCCAGCGCGGAGCGCGCGATGCAGAAAGCCTGGGCGCAGGCGGTGCATGCGCGGCGCGAGAGAATTAACCGCATGCTGCAGCAGTTCAGCATGGCGGATATTGAGGAAGAGGAGAGTGATTCAGAATCAGATGAAACCACAGAGGAGACCGGAACTGAATTAACCGCTGACGACACCATCGCCGGGGATAGAGATATCAGTGAAGACCAGGCGGTTGAAACAACAACGTCACAGCGTGAAACCTCTACAGCAGCAAGCACTGACCAGACCACCACAAATAAAAGAAAAGTGCCGTTATTATCCCGCAGCGGCCGGGTAAAAAGGTTTGCGCCAGGCAGCGGCGCTCCCCGACCTGGCATAGCACTGAATACCACACCGGATAAGGATGATAATAAAGCTATCTCCTCTCAGGTTTCCGGTAGCTTGAAAGGTATCGTCGAAAATCTGACTACCGGGAGTGGATTTTTAAATTCCAGCTTTAAAAACGGACAAGAAGGCGCAGTTTATAATGCGGGCAGCAATTTTTATATTTATATAAATCAAAAATACTGGCCCATTGATTTTAAAAGCAATCAGAAGGGTGTCATCACTCTAAACCCTTATGAAAATGAGAGTGAAATAAAAATAGAGGTTCATCTCAAGAATAATACGTGGATAGCAACTGAAAATGAAAACACAAAAAACAATTACCCTGCCCTCCCTGTTAAGCCTAAAAACCCGGCAGATGAAGGTGATAAAGCCGTTACGGATTCAGACAAACAGGTCGGGGGAAACGCGACTTCGTCAGTAGATTTATCTAACAGCACAGCCACACCTGAGCTTTATAAACAAGTTAAAAGCTGGCCAGCGCACAGCGCCTTTTATTATGACAATATGGCTGGTGGCAAAGAGGCTCAAATTTACACGGATAGTGAAAGCCATAAACACTATATCTATCTTAATGGTTTTTACTGGCCGATAATTTTCACAGGAAATGCGACAGCATCTATCTCGGTGAACACTAATGGTGCTCAGCAGAAAAAAATCTTTAATATAAGAAAAGTAAATCAACAGTGGGGGCCGGCACCGACATTTGACACAAGCCCACTACCTGTAAAAAACGTAGGTAATTTTAGCATTGAAGATTATATTAAGGCATTTTTCAGTACTGATAACGCCGCAAAAATCACCTCCGAAAAATTACAAAAATTAAACAATGGATTGTTCGTGGACAAGTCTACGGGTCAGCACTATATACAGGCCAACGGATATTACTGGCATATCACGTCTATTCTCCTTCGTGGCTCTGAAGAGCTGAAAACCTGGAAAATACATGAAGCCGGGACGCGTGAATATCTCAACATACATTATAATGAAGCCCTTGGCGCATGGGTCCCGTTGCAAACCAAGGATAATGCGTATGATATTGATAACACTATTGTGCCTAATACATTATCGACAGATTTAATTGGCGAAATGAAAAAATGGGATCTTGATTCGTCTGTGCGACCTGCTGGTTCAGGACCTGGGATAGAGGGAGTGGTATATCAAGATAAAACGGGGGAATATTATATCTATCTGCAAAATCGCTACTGGCATTTCAGTTGGGTAAAACCAAATGTAGGTGGCGTAACAGTCACCGCAGATGGCATTGAGAAATTTTTCGTTCTCGTTAGGGAGAACAGTCAATGGCACTATTTTGATGAAGAGTTGATATCAGACGCATTCGATCTCGATAGTCTTCTAAAAAGCATCCAGGATGCTACGCTTGATAATGAAACGCAAGAAAAAATAGATGCAATATTATGGAGAGATAATTTCACGTCGCTGGATAATTTATTATATAACTTGCAAAAAATACTTGAGCAGGGTTTTTATAGGCTCTATGAAAAGCCGACCAGCGGTGCTCTCATGAGTATAATCTCATTAAGTAATAAGGTTTCAGAACTGCAAAAATCCATTGCTTATTACAACCCTGACAAGAGTAATGAAAATGAAGAGCGTAACTGGAATCAAAACCTACTGAATTTATATCGTGAAGAATTTACAAGCGAGCAAGAAGAGAGTTCATATTTATATGCCGCGCGACAAGCTAAAGTTGCGGCAGATGAGGCCAATAAAAAGATTGCCCAACTCAGCATTGCGGCTATTGATCGACAGATCAAAGAACAATACGCCGCTATCTCTGCCCGTATGAAAGATATATCTTACTGGCTTGATTTCCTTTTAGAGAGGCCGTTATCAGTTGATAAACCAATAGCCCAGGAGAACATAGACGCCCTTAAGTTAACAATTAATACGCATCAAACCAGAATCAAACAACTCAGTACCTTGAGGAAACAAACACTCGATCGGAAAGCTGAATACCAAAAAGTCATAGACGACTATAATAAAAATTATCGTTTGGTAAATATCAGTATTGACTATGTGAAAAAAGCCCTTGCTGTTAAGAAAAAACCAGCAGGATTTAATGATGATGTAAGCATAGCTGAAGAGTTACTAATTGATTTCACCTTACAGAAAATTGCCATAAGAAATTCAGCAACAGAGGCTTACACTCAACTCGAACTCGATAAATTAAAAACATTGAGCATTTCACAAACAATGATTGCACAACTCATTGAACGCCATACTCTCAGCCAGGAATTAATAGAAAAAATCCAGCAATCATCTGTTCGGTTGCCGACATTGAAAAACAGCTATCAGGATATAGAATGGAGCAATAAAGAAGCAGAGAGAATTTACCAGGAAAGCTATGCAGACGATGAAAATCCCGAAGCGAATCAATTATTACCCCCCTTGCTCTACTGGTTATTAAAAAACAACGGTAACTATAACACCCTAAGGACGATAGATATAGATAACGTTATTGATATTTATTATGCTGATGCCTATTCATTGAACCCACTCAAGAAAATCAAGAAAATGCCAGAAGGGTTTACACCATTGGCACATATGTTAGGTAGCAATTATTTCAACTCTGATAGCGAGTATTATCAGCAATTTGCCACCTACAAGGAAAAATACAGTGATTACGAGGCCAGTGAAAATACCAAAAACTTCCTTCTGTCATCCGATCTCTCTTTAAATGAGATCACATCCAGCGTCAAAAAGCGTTTCTATTTTAACGTACTACAGTCAACTGACATTAATGATAAACATGATGGCGGAATGTTATTTATTGAACTAGAAGATGGCCGCTGGGTTTTCTTCTCTCTTTTTCCTGACGCTCTTTTTAGCCGGACGTTCTCTCGTAAAGAGATGATGGAAAATATCTGGTTAAAGACAATTGCCACCCTTACTCCTGAAAAAACACATTATCACGGCGTTGAGTCTGTTTTCCTCGAATCTTTCTTTCTTAAAAACTTTGACCCTAACAATAGGAATACAAAGGCTGGAAAATACAGCACCGTTGAATCCAGAAAGAAAAAGGAGTTCGAAGATTTAATAAAAAACACCTTATACAAGGATAATGATGGTATTACTTATGACACTCCTTTTAAGGATCGCGCATATTATGGATTAACCTATGACTTTTCACTTAACACTGAGCAACCACAAGAGACGCTATTAGAAACCTTGAATAAAGCTTTTCATGATGTCCTGAAGCGCTCCGCTACTAATCGAAAAACGGCGTTATACCAGCCGACACTATTTCAACAAATAGCTGATGCAGTTATTCCTTTTTATGCTGAGATACGTGGTTCAATAAACGACCCAGAGCACAAGGTTGATGCCACATCAATTATGCTTGATGTCATGAGCATTTGCTTTGTTGCTTCCCAGGCGGGAACTAAAAGTGCAGCATTGCTTAAAAATGCCAAAGGGATGGGAAAAATAATTGGCGAAGGAAGGAAAATTGGATTAGTAGGAAAAGGACTGCAAAAATACGTAATTAAACAAATGGGAAAACAAGGCTTCATCAACGCATCGGGGCTGGCAAAAATCAGCGCCAATGCGCTCATCGATCTTGTTTCACCTGTTAATTTAGCAGATTTATCAAAAATCTCTTTCTCTAAAAGTAAACTTACCTCTGGCTTGAGCAATATCATTAACACTGATGTGCAAGGTGCATTAAAAGGTAGAAGCATTCCTGCTAAATACATAACCACAAACATTTCATTGGACGATTTATCAAAGGCTCATGTACATGGCGTTGACGTTTATACCTCAACAACCGACAGTAAAATGAATGGCAAGTATTTTATTACATCCGATGGCAATCTCTATCAAATACGCTGGGATGATTATGCGCACACCTGGCGAACTGTTGACCCTAATAACCCGGGACGTTTTAGTTATGGTGAACCGGTTATTTTAGAAGATGAAAACTGGGTAATAAATAAAAATTATGGCGGGTTACGTGGCGGTGAAATAAAGTACCCACTGGTTACTATGGGTGAGCAACCAATGAGGGAAGGTTTAAAAGAGGAGAAAGTCTTTGAAAACATCATCAGCACTCCAGATGTTAATGCAGAGGCATATCTTGAAGAAATAAAAAAAACCGGCGGATTAAGTGGCGCCATATTATCCCCGTCTGAAAAATGCGAACTTGTTATTACAACTATGGCTACTTTCATGAAAAAAAAGGAATTTACAAACATCAGATGCCGGGGCATGGCTTTTTTTGTTAATGGCATGGATACTTCAGCAACCAATCATTTCGTGCTTATCGGCACAAAAAAGGGTAGAGATTACGCTTTTGACATTACTGCAGGCCAGTTTAATGGACTCTATCCAGAGTTGAGTGGACCAATCATTATGCCCGAGGAGATGTGGGCTCAAAAGTATGCCAATATTACGTCAGAAAGAAAGCTTATAAAGTACGCTGATTATCCCCTGAACGAACTGCGTAAGGTAAAAATAGATTACGGGTCTTATAGCCCTTATCTCGTGCGAGGGCCCAATAGCCAACTGCCTAATGCATTGGTTCTCAAGCGACCTATCTGGTATTTTCCAAAAAAAAGTGTCGATGATGTTGCTGCCATCGCTAGCACCAATAAAAAAATGGCATTCGACACCATTGAGCAGGCCAATCCTGTACGCGAGGCGGCAAGACGTAGCAGGCTAACAAGCCAGGCATCCGACATCAGTTGGGATTATGCGGTTACTCTTCTTGAGAATGCCGAACTTATAAGTAAAGGCCCGGCCATAACGTTACGTACCGGCATACGTCAGGCAACAAAATACCAACGCGCTAGCGCCTCCTCCCCAGGCAACGTTAATGATCTCTTTGCAAGTAGTACCATAATCAACAGCCATGAGAATCTGCTTAGTGTAAAGCAGGGCGAAATATTGATGTTTATGGAGGTTGATCCTAATTTACCGGCCAAAGGACCGCGCCCGATCCATATTATGGTAAGCCTCGGTAATGGCCGCTTCGCTGGGGTAAAAAATAGCGTGCTTAACAGCAGCCTCGGTGAGGGCAAACGAATATTAACCGCAGAACAGCTTGGCGAGTTTGTGAACGGAACATTCAGGCGCAGGGGAAATGCGCAGTTACCAGACTTGCAGCTTATCGCGGGCAGACCGAAAGGGCTGCAGCTTGACTCCCCTTCATTAAAATCTCTTGCAGAAGATGCCCCGTTATCGGCAGCGAACAGCAGCGATATCGCCGCCACTACCACTGAATTCCTCAGCAAATCAGGGGAGCTGGCAGAAGAGCAGGCCAGGGCTTTGAAAGATCTATTAACGCCCCTGTTATCCACTACCACCACTGGCGTTGTTCATCAGCCCATAACCAACTTATTAACGAATGCCGTCCTGATTAAGAAACAACAGCTGGCAAACGTGCCCAAAGGACAATTGATCATTTTTGATAAAACCTCTGATGCCTCATCGACAAGGCATGTCATGTACAGCCTGGGTAACGGTGAGTTTTTTATGGTAAATCCCGGACACCTGGATGCGGGTCTGCCACTCGATAAAGCTATTGTCAAAGCAGAGCAATTTTCCGATGAGATTTTTAAAAACCGCAAAGTCTATGCAGGCAATATCTCACTGACTAATCTTCGCATGAAGTCACTGCTGGGACAGGACGCCAGTTTTGTCGTCAACGGCAATCAATTAATCATTACGGCACATGGTGCTGCATCAAGCGTTAATGCAATGGATGCCTCTGAACTTGCAGAGGTGATTCGTGGCCTGGGGCTGCGTGAAACATCCACAGTGGACTGGTCGAAAATAAAAGAAATCAGGCTTAACTCCTGCTTCGGCGCGTTTGGCTCGTTACCCACCGGTAAGGTTCTGGCGCATATCCTGAACAAAAAAGTAACGGCGTATCCTTTTTACTTCAGCGAGAGAATGCGTGATACCAGGCGCTTCTTTACCCGGGCCAGGACTTACCTCCCTGGTGACCTGCCAACCATCGACGTAGAGAAAATGATAAAACAGCAAAGCCGCAATCACGATTTGTGGGTCAGGCTACTGGGTCTGCAGCGGAAATCCCCGGCGAGGGGAGTGACTGTTGCCAACAGTCGTTTTGACAATGCGCTTGAAGATGTTGCAAAACTGGCGAATGGCGACACAACGGTCGGGCAATTCATGAAAGATTACCCCGATTACAAAAGCGGGCTGAGTGTGACAGAGAATGAACTCAACACCCTCGTCGGAGAAACTATTCCTGATGATAAAACCTTTGCCATGCGGTGCTGGGATATTCTGATGGCCAGCACCTATACCGCGAATCTGGTGGATAAATATCTTGAAAGCTAGTCAGCGGATTGAGGTATCGCTCACTGAAAGATGCCCTGCGCTATCGGTGGAGAGGGTAAATTGGGCGGTGATGAGGTAGGCATCACCTTTGACAGGTACAACGTTCCAGGAGTAAGCATATTTTTCCCCTGCCCTGAATGCAGTGCTAAACATGGGCAGGCAATCACCCGCAGCAATATAACGCGGCTTATCCGGGAAGAGTTCAAAACGCTTTCCTTCATCAGTACTGAAAATCTCAGCCGAGACCATCTTTTCGCCGGGTTTCATGATCGAGACTGCGCAAACTTCATGATTCATCAAAAATAGATTTGTCGGCACTTCTCGTGTCATTTTGTCAAGAAACCCGATGCAGCCAGATAGCATGCATACTGCTATCAATAGCATATTTGCTCTCATCATCCTTACCCTCTGCCTGTAATGATTTTTCGATACAGCGTCGGGATATCACGAATATCATCTTTTCCGCAATATCGTCCTGGTTGATTCTGTTTCTGAAATAACCGCCAAACATTAATACCATGAATATGAAGCAACCAGTAATCCGCCAGAATAGAGGCCTGTTGCTCAAGGGGATAATCTGTAAGCTTTTCTCTGTCGAGTTGATAAAAATAATTTGCTGCCCAGCTAAAAGCTCCTCGGATGCGCACCCATTGACCATGCTGATGCTGCCACACGTGCCCTAACTCATGGATGAAGGTGTGTTTTTCTTGCAGGGTCGCAGAAGGCAAAGAAAAGTCATCTCTATAGCGCTCTTTTCTGTACCAAATCTCCCCATTCGGCGCCATAACATAATCCGGATGCTGCAGCCCAAACGGGAAGTAGCTGTCGCAGTGGATCCAGACGCGGCTATACACAATCGCATCGCCGTAAAATTGACGTGCCATGGCAATTTCACCGAGCGTCATCAGACGCAATGTTCCCTCTCTACGTCCTGTAGTCATCATTTATTCCCTTTCACAAATAACAGCGCAGGATTATCAATAAATCTCGTCACCGCTGCGCAGAGGGAATAAGCAGAAAACTAAAATTCAGATTATTTTTTATAAGGACGCGTTACAGGGGTAATTAAATTACCCCTTCGCGTTAATTGCCGGAATCTTATTTACCGCGCTTTGCTGAAGCATGATCCTGCGCCCAACTGCGCTCGGGATGTGGCACAAAATCTTTGACCTGTTTTGCAAGCTCTGCGCTGTGATACATGTCGATGCATTTCATCAGATTAAGTTTTACATCGCTGCCCTGATGGGAGTGATACTCTCCTGCAAGATAGCGGTCGGCCAGTTCGCCCATCTTCCCGGCGCCCTTTTCGGCATCATACTCGCTCCAGTTATCAAAACCGCCAGCGCTGGCTGATGCGTCTTTACTGGCAGCTGGTTCACTGGCGTACGCTTTCGCTACACAGAGCGCCAGTGCGGCATCTTTGTAATTCTGTGCATAGGTGCGGCTTGCGGCGTCAGGTTGAGGCGCAGCACTTACCCCGGCGCTCAACAGTAAGCTGGCAATTAACCCGCGAGAAAACCCTTTCATCAATAACTCCCGACAAAACAGTGGTTGTGCAGCAGAGCGTAAAGCAAAGCCCATAAAAAAGGCCAGCCACATAGCATGGCTGACCTCAAGTTAACGGCTGCGCCTGATTAGCTGAGCTTAAACACCGCAACCGCCTCTTCCAGCAGCTGAGACTGCTCTTTCAGCGAGTAGGCTGCGGCAGAGGCTTCTTCAACCAGCGCGGCGTTCTGCTGGGTCACGGTATCCATCTGCGCCACCGCGAGGTTGATCTGATCGATCCCACGGCTCTGCTCGCCGGTGGAGAGCGCAATCTCCGACATCAGTTCAGAAACCTGCTTCACCGAGTTGATAATACGCTGCATGCTCTCGCCTGCGCTGGTAACGCGATCGCTGCCCACCAGCACCTGACGACCGGAGAGTTCAATAAGCTCTTTGATCTCTTTCGCCGCCACGGAGGAGCGCTGCGCGAGGTTACGCACTTCGGTTGCCACCACGGCAAAACCACGCCCCTGCTCGCCTGCGCGCGCCGCTTCGACGGCGGCGTTAAGGGCCAGGATGTTGGTCTGGAAAGCAATATCTTCAATGATGCCGATAATGGTGCCGATCTTGCCGGAGCTGGTTTCGATCTCCTTCATCGACACCACAGCTTCTTCAACAATCGCATTCCCCTCTTGCGCCGCGCTGCGCATATTCCCCGCCAGGCTGTTGGCCTGCTGGGTGTTTTCAGAGGTGTGCTTCACGGTTGAGGTCAGCTCTTCCATGCTGGCAGCGGTCTGCCCCAGCGAGGCGGCCTGCTCTTCGGTACGCGCCGACAGATCGGTGTTACCTGCGGCGATCTCTTCTGCGGCGTAAGCCACGCTCTGGCTGGAGTTACGCACCTGAGAGATGATCTGCACCAGCGAGAGACGCATCTGCTCCAGCGCGCTCATCATGCCGCCGATCTCATCTTTGGAGCTGGAAACCACCGGCAGATTCAGTTCGCCCGCCGCCATTTTCTGGCAGTGCAGACGCGCGGCATCCAGCGGTGACAGCACACGACGACGCAGCAGGATAAAGATGCCCACAATGATCAGCGTAAACAGCAGCGCAAAGACGCCGATGGTCACCATGCTGTTAACGAAGCGGCTCTGCGCCTCATTGTTCAGCTGCTGGGCATACTTTTCACGGAACGCCAGCAGGTTATCAAGGGTGATCTCAAACTGACGATCTAACTGAGGAATGGTAGTGCTGACCAGCTGGTTAAAGCGCGCGGTGTCGTTGCTTTTCGCGGCATCCATCAGCGGACGTAAACCGTTATCAACATAGTTCTGCCAGGCACGGCGATATGGCGTAGCAAGCGCATCTTCACCGGCAACGCGCGGCGCGGCGAGATAGTTATTGAACGCCGACGAGGCTTTTTGCATCACCTCATTGGCGCTCTCAAGGGAGGCCTGGGTTTTCTGGCTATCGCCCAGCGAGGCGTTAATCATCGCCTCCATCAGGCGTACGCGCAGGGTACGGCTATGGTTAATCGGATCGATGACCGACAGCACCACGCGGATCTCTTTGTTTACGTTATCCAGCGAGTCGTTACTGCGGGTAAGCGACCAGAGGTTAGACGCGGAGCTGATAAGGAAGATAGAGAGTAACAGACCAAAAACGAGCAATGAAAAACGCCTGACTGACATAGTGATCCCTTGGGTGATAGAGCGACAAAACGATGTGGCACCGCATAAAATGCGAATTGCCTTAAAAGAGTTATCGACCAAAAGGGGGCGAAATTTAAATTAAATAATCATATTTACACTAAATATGAATCCTCAAAAATTCATTCATAAAACAAATTTGAACCCTTCGCGCAAAGAAGATCTCGCATTCGTAATAGGATTCATTATCATTGCGAAACTATTTCGATGATCCCATAAATCACCATAATGTTAATGAAGGATAGTGTTGAATGAAGAAGGTTCTCTGCGCGCTGGGGCTGGCGCTTGCCTCATTAAGTTCTGCTTATGCCACCACATATCCCCTCACCCTTGAAAACTGCGGCTACAAAGAGACCTTCACCAAAGCCCCTGAGCACGTGGTCGCGCTGGGGCAAAACACCGCCGAGATCCTGCTGCTGCTCGGCTTAGAGGATAAAATCGCCGCCACCGCCTTCTGGCCGACCAAAGTCCTGCCGCAGCTGGCGGAAAAAAATGCGAAGATCAAAACCCTGACGGTAGAGATCCCGACCCTGGAGTCGGTGCTGGCGCAAACCCCGGATTTCGTAGCCGCGCAATCGCCGCTGCTGCTGGGGCCGGAGAGCAAAGTGGCGAAGCGCGAAGATCTCGCCACCGTCGGCGTTAACAGCTATATGTCGCCGGGCATGTGCGCCACTAAAAAAGGCACCGGCGATATGTACGGCAGCCGCCAGAAACTGTGGGACATGACCTATCTCTACCAGGAGATCGAAGATTTCGCGAAGATCTTTAACGTTGAAGATCGCGGCCAGGCGCTGGTTGCCGACTTCAAAAAGCGCGAAGCCGATCTGCGTAAAGAGTTTGGTAAAAACAAAAAAGATCTCTCCTTCGTCTTCTGGTTCTCCAGCTCATCCCCTTCCGCTGACGCCTACGTCGGCGGCAAAAACAGTGCCTCCGGTTTTATCGCCAATGTGCTCGGCGGCCATAACGCCATCACCACCGAAACCGAGTGGCCGACCGTTGGCTGGGAGAGCATTATCGCAGCTAATCCGGATGTGATCGTCGTCTCCAGCCTCGACCGCAATCGCTGGGCGCTGGATAACGCCCAGGAGAAGATTAAATTCCTGAAGAGCGATCCCGCCGTCAGCCAGCTTGAGGCGGTGAAAAAAGGCCACATCGTGGTGATGGATGGCCAGGCGATGAATCCCACCATTCGCACCATTTATGGCGCAGAGCAGGTTGCTGAACAGCTGAGAAAGATGGGGCTTAATTGATGGCAGCGTTGCACCCAACGCGACAAACGTTGTGGTTAAGTAGTGCCGCGCTGCTTGCCGTTGTGCTGCTAGTGGTGGTGATTGCGGTAGGAGCCAGCGTCGGCGAGCTGGCGATTCCGTTGCCCAGCGTTTTCTATGCGATTGGCAATAAACTTGGGCTGACCGCCGAGCCGCTCAATCGCATCTATGAAAGCGTGATTTGGGATTTCCGCCTCAGCCGTTCGCTGGTCGCCGCCTGTTGTGGTGCCGGGCTGGCGATTTGCGGCGCGGTGCTGCAAAGCCTGTTGAAAAACGCCCTGGCCGAGCCGTATGTGCTCGGCGTCTCGGCGGGCGCATCGACCGGTGCGGTCTCTGTGGTGGTGCTGGGTCTTGGCGCGGGTGCGGTATCGCTCTCGGCGGGTGCTTTTGCCGGAGCCTTCGCCGCCTTTGCGTTTGTCGCGTTTCTCACCAACGGCGCGCGCGGCGGCAACGAGCGCACCATCTTAGCCGGGGTTGCCGCTTCGCAACTCTTTAACGCCGTCACGGCGTATACCATCAGTACCTCCGCCAGCGCCCAGCAGGCGCGCGACGTGATGTTCTGGCTGCTGGGCAGCTTTAGCGGCGTGCGCTGGCCGGAGTTCCAGCTGGTGCTGGTGGTTGTGCTGATTGGTCTGGCGATCTGCCTCTACTACTCGCGGGCGCTGGATGCCTTCACCTTCGGCGACGATGCGGCGGCCTCGTTAGGCATCGCCGTGCCGTGGGTGCGTCTCGCGCTGTTTACCACCACGGCGCTCATCACCGCCACGATTGTCAGCATGGCTGGCTCCATCGGATTTGTCGGGCTGGTGGTGCCGCATATGATGCGCTTCTTCTTTGGGCCGCTGCACCGCAGGCTGCTGGTGGCCTGTGCGCTGGCGGGCGCGATTTTGATGGTGCTGGCGGATATCGCCTCACGCATGTTGATTGCCCCGCAGAGCCTGCCGGTGGGCGTCGTCACCGCACTGGTCGGCGTGCCGTTCTTCGCCTTTATTATTTACCGTTCAAGGAATCGCTAATGAGCATCGCCGCTGAAAATATCACCTGGAAGGTGGGTAAAAAAGTGATCGTCAACGATGTCTCACTGGCGGTTGCGCGTGGCGAAACGGTGGGCCTGCTGGGGCCGAACGGCTCGGGGAAATCCTCCCTGCTGCGCGTGCTGGCGGGGCTGCGCCGCCCGCATAAAGGACGTGTATTGCTCGACGGGCAGAACCTTCACCGGCTGCCCAAAAAGCAGCTCGCGCGCCGGGTGGCGTTTGTTGAGCAGCACGGCATGACCGATGCCAATATGCGCGTGCGCGACGTGGTGAAACTGGGGCGTATTCCGCATCACTCCCCCTTCTCCAGCTGGAGCACGGAGGATGAGGAGACCATCTCCGCCGCGCTGGCACGTGTCGACATGCTGGAGAAAAGCCAGCAGGGGTGGCTGACGCTCTCGGGCGGCGAGCGGCAGCGCGTCCACATTGCCCGCGCGCTGGCGCAGATGCCGTCAGAGATCCTGCTCGACGAGCCAACCAACCACCTCGATATTCACCACCAGCTCCAGTTGATGAAGCTTATCAGCGAGCTACCGGTGACCAGCATCGTCGCCATTCACGATCTCAACCATGCGCTGATGTTTTGCGACAGCCTGATTGTGATGCAGCACGGTACTGTGGTGGCGAGCGGTACGCCGCAGGCGATCCTCACCGAAGATCTGCTGTGGGAGGTGTTTCGCGTGAAGGCGAAAATCACGCCATCGCCCTGCCATGACAAAAACCATATCCACTTCATCGCCTGACATCAGGATTTCCGCATGTCTTTTCCCCACCTGCGGCCAGCGAAACAGCTCTGGCCGCCTGTTTTACTCGGTAGCCAGTTTGTTTTTAATATCGGCTTCTACGCCGTGGTGCCCTTCCTGGCGATCTTTCTGCGCGATGACTTACTGCTCTCCGGCGGGCTGATCGGCCTGGTGCTTGGGCTGCGCACTTTCTCGCAGCAGGGGATGTTCTTTATCGGCGGCGCGTTATCGGACCGCTTTGGCGCGCGCGTGATTATTCTCTGCGGCTGCATTATCCGCGTCGCGGGCTATCTGATGCTGGCGTTCGGCCACTCGCTGGGGCCAATTATTGTCGGAGCCTGCCTGACCGGCATTGGCGGTGCGCTCTTCTCCCCCTCGATTGAAGCGCTACTGGCGCGCGCCGGAGCACAGAGCGAGAGCCGCGGCAAGCGCAGCCGCGCCGAGTGGTTTGCGCTTTTTGCCGTCTGCGGCGAGCTCGGCGCGGTGCTTGGCCCGGTGGCGGGCGCGCTGATGACCGGCCTCGGCTTTCGCCAGGTGGCGTTAGCAGGTGCTGGCGTGTTTGTTGTGGCGCTGATTGTGCTCTTCTTCTGCCTGCCGCCCGCGCCGCCAAAACGCCAGACGCTGGCGGTCACGCCGTGGTGGACCACCTTTCGCCAGCCGCGCTTTGTCGCCTTTATCCTCGCCTACAGCTCCTGGTTACTGAGCTATAACCAGCTCTACCTGGCGCTGCCGGTTGAGATCCAGCGCGCGGGCGGCAGCGAAAAAGATCTCGGGCCGCTGTTTATGCTGGCCTCGGTGTTGATTATCACCCTGCAACTGCCCCTCGCCCGCTTAACGCGCCGCATTGGTGCCGCGCGCATGATGCCGGTGGGCTTTTTGCTCATCTCCGCAAGCTTTGCCAGCGTCGCGCTCTGCGCCGCCAGCACGCCGCCTGCGGGCTGGATGCGGCTGCTGCCCGCCATCAGCTTCGTCTCGTTATTAACCCTCGGACAGATGCTGCTGGTGCCTGCGGCGAAAGATATGGTGCCGTGGTTTGCCGACGACGCCACGCTCGGCGCGCACTATGGCGCGCTGGCGACGGCGGGCGGTTTTGCCGTGCTGGCGGGTAACCTGCTGTTTGGCAGCCAGCTCGACCGGGCGTTAACCCCCTCGGTTGAGGCGATCTACCCCTGGTTGCAGTTGGCTATCTTCCCGCTCTGTAGCGCGGTGGCGTTAATCTTTATCTGCCGCCCGATGCGCAGGGGCTAAGCGGGCGCTCAGTTGCAGCACCAGGCTGAACGCGGCGGGTAGCACCGTCAGCGTCACCAGCGTTGCCACCAGCAGCCCACCGATAATGGCGTAGGCCATCGGCCCCAGAACACCTGATGGGAGATGGGGATCATGCCGAGGATCGCCGCACAGGCGGTCAGCATAATCGGCCGCGCGCGGTGCTCCGACGCGGCGATAATCGCCTCATCAGGTTGCATCCCTAGTTGCAGATTGCTGTCCACTTCACTAATCAGGATCACCGCGTTGCGGATGATCATCCCCGCCAGCGCAATCACCCCCAGCAGCGCGACAAACCCCATTGGCGTGCCGGTCGGCAGCATCGCCAGCACAATCCCCGGCAGGCCAAACGGTGCCATGGTGATGGCCAGCAGCATGCGCGAGAAGCGCTGAAGCTGAACCATCAACAGCAGCAGCATAATGATCAGCGTCAACGGCAGCACGGCATACACCGAGCCGTTGCCCTTATCCGACTCGGCAACGGTGCCGCCCTCCTCAATGCGATACCCGGCAGGCAACTGGACGCGCAGCTTATCCACCGTCGGGCGCAGACCGCATGATACCGCTTCCGCGCGCAGGCCCGGCGCGAGATCCGTCTGCACAGTGATAAAGGGCAGCCGCTGATGACGCCAGATCACCGGGTCGTCCAGCCCCCACTCCGGCGTCGCCACTTCGCTCAGCGGAATTTTTGTGCCGTTAGACGTCGGCAACATCAATGTGCCGAGCGTACCGATATCGAGCCGCTCGCGATCGTTACCGCGCAGCACCACGTCCACCAGCCGATCGTTATCCCGCACCGTGGTCAGCGTCGCGCCGGACCAGACGGTATCAAGCATCCGGGCAATGCTTTCCGAGGAGACGCCCGCCGCGCGCGCGGCGGTCTGATTAACCTGTAAGCGGATCATCCGCTCCGGCTCCCCGGCGGTCAGGTTCACTTCCCGCGTCAGCGGCGAGCCGCCAATCTGTGCCGCCAGCTGATGCGCCAGCGTCTGCACTTTTGCATAATCCGGCCCGCTCACGCGGTAGCGTACCGGCCAGCCCACCGGCGGCCCCAGTTCCAGCGGCGACACGCGAGAGGTAATCGCGCTGAACTGGCTTGCCAGCAGCGTCTCCAGCTGTTGGCGCAGCCGGTCACGGGCGGCGAGATCTTTTGCCACCACCACCAGTTGCGCGGTGTTCTCGTTGTCCTGCAAAACCTCCATCGGCAGATAAAAACGTACCGCGCCGGATCCGACGTAGCTGCTGTAGCGATCGAGATTGTCATTACCGGCCAGCGCCCGCTCCAGGCGCTGCACCTGCTTTTGCGTCTCGGTCTGCGAGGCGTTAGCGGGCAGCGAGAGCGTCACCAGCAGCTCCGGGCGATCGGAGGCGGGGAAAAACTCCCCCTGCAAATAGGTGGTGCCGACCAGCGACAACCCCAGCGCCAGCAGCGCGAGTGCCAGCGTGGTCAGCCGCCAGCGCAGCGCGAGGCGCAGCAGCGCCTGATAACCGCGTTTCAGCCTGCCGACGCGATCGCCGTGCTTATCGATGCGCGCGGGCAGCAGCCAGGTGCCGGTGAGCGGGGAGAAGAGGATCGCCACCACCCACGAGCAGAGCAGCGCGATCAGCACCACGGCAAACAGCGAGTAGCAGTACTCCCCGGCGCTGGAGGCGGCGAAGCCGACGGGAATAAACCCGGCGATCATCACCAGCGTGCCGGTGAGCATCGGAAAGGCGGTGGTTTTGAAGGCATAGGTGGCGGCCTGCCTGCGCGACTCCCCCGCTTCCAGGCGCGCGACCATGGTTTCAACGGTGATCATCGCGTCATCCACCAGCAGACCGAGCGCGATAATCAGCGCGCCGAGGGAGATGCGTTGCAGGCCGATCCCCGCGAGCATCATCCCGGCGAAGGTCATCGCCAGCACCAGCGGAATGGCGGCAGCCACCACCAGGCCCGCGCGCAGGCCCAGCGAGACAAAGGAGACGGCGAGCACAATCACCACCGCCTCTACCAGCACGCGGACAAAACCGCTTACCGCCCCGCTCACCACCTGTGACTGATCGGCCACTTTTACCATCTCAATGCCGTGCGGCAGTTGGGCCTGGATCTGCGCCATGCGCTCATCCAGCGCCTTGCCAAAGTGCAGCATATTCCCGGTCGAAGCCATCGAGATCGCCAGCCCGAGCGCCGGTTGCCCGTTGACGCGAAACTGCGGCGCGGGTGGCTCTGCGGCCTGGCGGGTGACGGTGGCGATATCGGTGAGCGGAATATAGCGATCGTTGATATGCAGCGTCACCGCCCGCAGGCTCGCTTCGCTGCTTAACGCACCGCTGACGCGCAGCGCCACGTTATCCTCGCCGGTGCGGATCGTACCGGCGGGCGCGATGGCGTTTTGCGCCTTCAGCGCCGTGCTGATCTGCTCAATATCCAGCCCCATTCCCGCCAGTTGACGCGGGGAGAAGGCGATAACAATCTGCTCCTGCTGCTCGCCGATCAGGCTTATTTTGCCGATATCGTGCAGCGACATTAGGCTGCGGCGGATGGTCTCCAGCCGATCGCGCAATTCACGCGGCGAGTAACCGTCGGCGGTAAAGCCATAGATAGTGCCGAAGGTGTCATCAAACTCATCGTTGACCTGCGGCCCCTGCGCGCCCTGCGGCAGATCGGCGGCGCTGTCCTGCATCTTTTTCCGCACCTGGTACCAGATGCCGGGCACCGCTTTTGGCGGCGTGTCATCACGCAGGTTGACGTTGATAATTGTGCTGCCAGCGCGGGTTTCGCTCTCAATAAAATCGAGATGCGGAATCTCCTGTAACTTCTTCTCCAGCACGTCGGTGACCAGCTGCGTTGTCTCTTCGACGCTGGCACCCGGCCACTGAGCGGTGACGACCGCCGTTTTGATGGTGAACGCCGGATCTTCATTACGCGGCAGCTGCTGATAGCAGAGCACGCCCATCACTATCACCAGCAGCATAAAAAAGGTGACCAGCTGCTGATGTTCCAGCGCCCAGGCCGAGAGGTTAAAGCGCGAGCGTTTCATGGCTGCAACTCCCCGGCGATCACCTGCTCACCGGCGCGCAATTTGCTGACGCCCGCAGTAATTACCCTGTCGCCGGGGCGCAGACCGGAACGGATAAACGCCGATGAGGCGCTATAGCCGCCCAGCGTCACCATGCGCGGCTGCGCCCGGTTTTTATCATCAATCACAAACAGCGCCGGTTGTTGACCAAGGCGGCTTAACGCTGAGGCGGGCACCGCAAAGCCTGCAGATGCTGATTCCGGCAGCGCAATGGTGGCGCTGGCACCGAGCGCCATCGCCGTGGGCGGGTTTGCCAGCGCCAGCCGCACCTGCCAGGTGCGCGTCTGCGGATCGGCCTGCGGGCTGATATCGCGCAGGCTGCCGCTCGCCTTCACTGACGGATCCGCCAGCAGCGCAACTGTGAAAGTTGCGTTTGATGCCAGCTGGCGCGGGTCGGCAACGGCAAACACCACGTCGCGCGCCTCGCTGGTAGCGAGGGTAAAGACCGCCTGCCCGGCGCTGACCACCTGCCCGGCAGAGGCGTTAACGCGTGTGATAATGCCGTCTGCCGGGGCGACCAGCTGCGTCCAGCTCAGATTCTGCTCGGCATTGCGTAATGCCGCAGTGCTGCTTTTCAGTTTTGATGATGCCGACTGCCAGTCGGCGCGGGCGCTGTCGAGTTGCGTGCGGGCAATCGCGCCGGAGGGCATTAATGCCTGCATCCGTTTCAGATTCAGCGCCGCCACCTGCTCAGCCGCGCGGGCGCTCTCCACATCGGCGCGGGCGCTGGCGAGCTGGTTTTTACCGGTTTCGCTCTCAAGGGAGGCCAGCACCTGCCCGGCATGCACCCGCGCGCCAATATCCACCTCACGGGAAATCATGCGGCCATCCAGGCGGAAGGCCAGCGTTGTCTCATCATGAGCACGGATCTCGCCGGTGCGCACCGTTTGCGGGTTTGCCGCACTGTTAGCGACGACCAGGTAACGCACCGGACGCGGCGGTGCCGGTTTTTCGGTTTTTTTCTCGCCACAGCCGGTCGCGGCCAGCGCCAGCAATAGCAGCAGAGGAAGCCCGCGCACAGCGTGTAAAAGCCTGTGCGCTAGCGGGCGTGCGTAAGGGATAAACTGTTCTGACATAGCGCCACTCCGGATCGGTAATGGCGCTATTACAGGCGTGACGCGTCGAGATTCAGCCCACGTTTCGTCAAGGTTTTATCAAGGCTGCAACTTTTCTTGCGCCGCAACCACGTGGGGAAGGTGAAGGGTGATCGCCAGCCCACCCGCTTCCGGCAGCGCGGCGCTGATGCTGCCGCCGTGGGCATGAACGATTGCCTGGGCGATGGATAACCCAAGGCCGCTGCCGCCGGAATGGCGCGCGCGCGAGGTCTCGGCCCGTGTAAAGCGGTCAAACATCAGCGGCAGAAAATCATCCTCCACGCCGGGGCCGTCATCGGTGAAATCAATCAGGTAGCCGCTCGCCTGCGATGTGAGGGCGATAAACAGATGGCCGCCCTGCCGCCCGTAACGCACCGCATTCTCCATCAGCACCGTAAAGACCTGCCCTAAGCGGAAAGCGTCGCCCTCCAGCGGCGCGGGCGTTGGCGCGGTCAGGGTAAAGGTGAACCCGGCGGCATCGGCCTGCGGCTTCATCCACGCCGCGCGTTCGCGCAGCAGATCGTCTAAGAGCAGCGGCTGGCAGTTGAGCATCAGCTGCCCGGCGTCAGCCAGCGAGAGCAGGTGCAGCTCATCCGTTAAGCGGCGCAGCAGTTGTAATTGCTTCATCACCATCGTCATCTGCGCAGGACTCGGCTCAAACACGCCATCCAGCATCCCCTGCAGGCGACCAATCGCGGCGGTGAGCGGTGAGCGCAATTCGTGAGCCATCGCCACGTGGGAGGCGCGCAGTTCACGCTCATAGCGCGCCAGCTGGCGGGTCATGCCGTTAAAGTCGCTGGCAAAGCGCACCATTTCTGCGGGGGCTTCTTTTACCAGTTCGGCTTGCGCACCAAATGTCCCCTGCGTCACCTCTTCGGCGGCGTCGCGCAGGCGGCTAAATTGCAGGGTCAGCGGGCGGGCATAGCGCAGCCCCATAAAGACGATAAAGGGGATCATCACCAGCACCAGCACGCTGACCAGGATCCAGTCCGTCGAGGCGATAGAGGGGGTGGAGTAGCTCAGCCCCCACCAGGTGTCGACGATTTCGTGAAAGCGCGTCGGGTTGATCTCCGGGTTCTCTTTCAACAGCAGAAACTCGGCGCGCACCGGCGCAGGCATGGCGTGCAGGATCCAGACAGTCTGCACGGCGTAGCGCAGCCACATACAGAGCGCGATGATGATCACTGTACCGATCGCCAGCGCAAGGATGCGCACGCAGATCCAGCGCCAGAGCGACTGTTGAGCTAAATTTTTCATGGTTGAGAGAACCTGTAACCGACGCCGCGCACATTGCTTAACACGCCGCTGACGCCCGCGTTTTCCAGCTTTTTACGCAGGTTGTAGACGTGCGTATCGACCACGCGCTCCAGCGCTTCGCTTTCGGGCAGGCAGTGCTCCAGCAGATGCTGGCGGGAGAAGGCGCGGGTGGGATGGCGCATCAGTGTCGTAAGCAGGGAGAATTCCGTCGGCGTCAGCTCCAGCGCGCGCGTCTGGTTATTTTCTTGCGTGACGGTCACGCTAATGGCGACGGTGTCGACCGCGAGGTTGTGCCAGCGCAGCACCTCCTCCTGGGTTTCCGCGCGCTGCGTGCGCCGCAGTACCGCCTGCACGCGCGCCACCACTTCGCCGGGGTGATAGGGCTTCACCACATAATCATCCGCGCCGTAACGCAGCGCGCCAATACGGTCGGGGGCATCGCCGAGCGCGGTGACCATGATCACCGGCACATCACTTTTGCGCCGCAGCGCCGCCAGCACTTCGCTGCCGTTCATGCCGGGCAGCATCACATCAAGCAGGATCAGATCGGGCTTGCAGCGCTGCGCCAGCTCCAGCCCGGCCAGGCCGTCGCTCGCCAGCGTCACCTCATAATTTTCACGGCGCAGATAGGCCTCCAGCACGCCCGCCGCATCCGCGTCATCCTCAATCACCAGCACTCTTTTCGCCACCATTTCCCCACCTTGACCGTTTCTTAACACTTTGCTGACGGTTTATTGATACGACCTGTCTATCTTCCCTTTCAGCGCTTGCGCACACCCTTTCCCACCGACGAGATGTGACGATGATAACCAGAAAACGTACGTTGTATAGCCTCTGCGCCCTGCTGGCGACCACCGCCTCTGCGGCGCACGCCGATGATGATCCATCGGCACAAAATGGCGTCACTGTAGGCATCGGCGCACAGTCTGCGCCGCGTTACAGCGGTTCAGACAAGCAGCGCCTGCAATTCGTTCCACTGATCCAGGCGCGCGATAACGCCCTCTTCATTGATTCGCAAAAGGGCATCGGTTACGACCTGCAAAGCGATAACGGTCTCTATCTCGAACATACGCTCGGTTACGGTCTTGGCCGCGATGAGAGCAACTCCTCCTGGCGCGACGGAGCCAATAGCCTGAAAGGGATGGGGAAAATCGATGCCACGATGAATACCGCGCTTGCCGTCGGCTGGTCGATCACCCCGTGGCTCTCCGTTGAAGGCAAAGCGACGCTGCCGCTGACCGACAGCCAGGGCGTGCAGTATCAAACCTCGGTGACGCTGCTGCCGGTGCAGAGCGCCAGCGATACCGTTGCAATCCAGTCTGCTGCCCTGTTTGGCGACAGCCGCTACATCAACACCTTTTATGGCGTCAGCGCGCGGCAGAGCCAGCGCAGCGGTTTTCGCCCCTATGATCGCGCGGGCGGTTTCTACGGCGTCAACAGCTCGCTCACCTGGAGCCATCAGTTCGACGAACACTGGGGAACGCTGCTGAGCGCGGGCTACACCTGGCTTGGCGATCGCGCGGGCGACAGCCCGATTGTCTCGCAACGCAATCAGGGCACCGGCACGGTAGCCGTAACCTGGACCTTCTGAACAGGGGGAGATGGTGAAAAAAGAGGATTATCAGCTGGTGGGGAAGATCTGGTTTGGCTGCTTACTGGTTTACCTCGCCGCGTATCTGACATATATCTCTTTGTAATGATTGCCAACAAAACAGCGATGAGATGAATAAAGACGCCCATACCCAAACAGCCCTTTGCCTCGACACGCCACGGCTGGTCTGCATGCAAATCGAGGAACTGGATCGCGATTTTTTTAGCCGCCTGATGGCGAGCAATGAGGTGCAGCATTACATCTCGGACGCGCGCACGCCAGAGGAGATCGAGGAGGCTTTCACCGCCCGCTTGCCGCACTGGCAACCGGGGAGCGCGCACTGGCTCTGCCTGGTGGTGCGCGACAGAGCGAGCGGTGAAAGGCTCGGCGTCATCGGCTATATCCATCGCGAAGCAGACTGCGCCGAAGTGGGGTTTCTCTTTGCTCCCGAGGCGCAGGGAAAAGGCTATGCGCGCGAGTCGTTACAGGCGGTGTGCGATTTCGCCTTCAATAAAGGCGGCATCCGGCGGCTGACGGCGATGGTCACCGCCGGCAATCACCCCTCTCGCCGCCTGCTGGAAAAGGTGGGGTTTGTGCTGGAGGGCGAGCTGCGCGAGAGCTATTGGCTGCATAACCGCTGGCACAATGACTGGCTGTTTGGCCTGCTGCGCCAGGATTATCTCCATCAATAACGAGGGTGTTATGACGCTGAACATCACCACCATTACCCCGGCAGTCGACGGTTTTCAGCCGCTAAAACAGGCGAGCGTGGCGGAGGGGTTTAATATGCTGCGCAGGCTTGAGGAGAACTGGCTCAATCAGCACAACCGCTTTGATAAGCCAGGCGAAATGCTGCTGGGCGCGTTGCTTGACGGCAAGCTGGTGGGAGTTTGCGGGCTGAATATCGACCCGTTTGTGCAGGGAGATCGCGCAGGCCGGGTGCGCCACCTCTACGTTGCCGCAGCCTATCGCAGCCAGGCGGTGGGTAGCGCGCTTTTGAGGGAGATTGTCGCCCAGGCCGCGCAGAGCTTTGACAATCTCTACACGCATGCACCGCAGGCGGCGTTCCGCTTTTACCAACGCGCAGGCTTTGTGCCAACGGAAGGGATTGAGCGGGTGACGCACTGCCTGCGGTTGGGGCAAAACTAGCCGGTAAGATTGCCCTACCGGCTGCTGGCGTTACGCGCGCATCGGCTCGCCGCGCACCGGGCGGTCGCCCGCCACGAAGTAGTCGGCGTTGCTGCGCGGCAGCGGGGCGCGGCCACGGATATTATCGGCAATCTTCTCGCCAATCATAATGGTGGTGGCGTTGAGGTTACCGGTGATGATCAGCGGCATAATCGAGGCATCGACCACGCGCAGCCCTTGCAGGCCGTGCACGCGCCCTTCCCCGTCCACTACCGCCATCTCGTCGCTGCCCATTTTGCAGGTGCCGCACGGATGGTAGGCGGTTTCGCCGTGGTTACGCACAAACTCATCCAGCTGTTCGTCGGTCTGGCACTCAATACCGGGGCTAATCTCACGCCCGCGATACTTATCCAGCGCCGGCTGGTTGATGATCTGGCGCGTAATGCGGATCGCATCGCGGAACTCCTGCCAGTCCTGCTCGTGGGCCATGTAGTTAAACTGAATGGCCGGGTGCATACGCGGATCGCGCGATTTCAGGCGCACAAAGCCGCGGCTCGGCGAGCGCATGGAGCCAACGTGGCACTGGAAGCCGTGGGCTTCAACCGCGTTGCTGCCGTTGTAGTTAATCGCCACCGGCAGGAAGTGGTACTGAATGTTCGGCCAGGCGAACTCTTCCCGGCTGCGGATAAAGCCGCCGCCTTCAAACTGGTTGCTGGCGCCGATACCGGTGCCGTTAAACAGCCACTCCGCGCCGATTTTCGGCTGGTTCCACCACTTCAGCGCCGGGTAGAGCGACACCGGCTCTTTGCACTCGTACTGCAGGTACATTTCGAGGTGATCCTGCAGGTTTTCACCGACGCCCGGCAGATCGTGCACCACGGGAATGTCGAACTTCTTCAGCAGATCTGCCGCACCGACGCCGGAGCGTTGCAGGATCTGCGGCGAAGCGATAGCACCCGCGCAGAGCAGCACTTCGCGGCGCGCATGCACCTGCTGCGGCGTGTTGCTGGCACCGTGCAGATACTCAACGCCCACCGCCCGCTTGCCGTCGAACAGAATGCGATCGGTGGTGGCATGGGTGATGATGGTCAGGTTGGAGCGCTTTTTCGCGGTATCGAGATAGCCGCGCGCGGTGCTCGAGCGACGCCCCTTCGGCGTCACAAAGCGATCCATCGGGCCAAAGCCCTCTTGCTGATAACCGTTGAGATCCTCGGTGCGCGGATAGCCCGCCTGCACGCCCGCTTCGATCATCGCTGCAAACAGCGGGTTATTGCCCGGTTTGCAGGTGGTGATGCTGACCGGGCCTTCGCCGCCGTGGTAGTCGTTTGCGCCGATATCGCGCGTTTCCGACTTGCGGTAGTAGGGCAGGCAGTCGAGGTAGGTCCAGCGCTCCAGCCCTGGTTCCTGTGCCCAGTTATCGAGATCCATTGCGTTGCCGCGCACGTAGCACATGCCGTTGATCAATGACGATCCGCCAAGCCCTTTACCGCGCCCGCACTCCATGCGGCGGTTGTTCATGTGCGGTTCGGGCTCGGTTTCATACGCCCAGTTGTAGCGTTTGCCCTGCAACGGGTACGCCAGCGCCGCAGGCATCTGCGTGCGGAAATCAAAACGGTAATCGGGACCGCCCGCTTCAAGCAGCAGCACGTTGACGTCGCTATCTTCGGTCAGTCTTGTTGCCAATACGTTCCCTGCGGATCCGGCTCCGATGATGATGTAATCAAATTCCATTAGTCGCTCCTCAGGTTAAAATTCACTCAAAATACAGACTGGAAACGGGTCATTTCGAGCTGCACAGACTTCACCTGGGTGTAGTTTTGCAGCGTCATCAGGCCGTTTTCACGCCCGACGCCGGAGTGCTTGTAGCCACCCACCGGCATTTCGGCGGCGGATTCGCCCCAGGTGTTGATCCAGCAGATCCCCGCTTCAATCTGATGAATGACGCGGTGCGCGCGGTTGAGATCCTGCGTCACTACGCCAGCGGCCAGACCGAAGTCAGTAGCGTTGGCGCGGCGCACCACTTCCTCTTCGCTTTCATAGGTGAGGATCGCCATCACCGGCCCGAAGATCTCTTCGCGCACGATGGTCATCTCGTCGCGGCAATCGGTAAAGACCGTTGGCGCAACCCAGGCACCGTTATCGAACTCGCCGCCAGTCAGACGTTTGCCGCCGCAGAGCAGGCGTGCGCCTTCACTGATGCCGGATTCGATATAGCGCATCACGTTGTCGCGGTGCGGGAAGCTCACCAGCGGCCCGAAGTTGATAGCCGGATCGTTCGGATCGCCCGCTTTAATCCGCGCCACGCGATCGGCGATCTTCACTTCAAACTCGGCCTGCCATTTCGCCGGAACAAACACGCGCGTGCCGTTGGTGCAGACCTGGCCGGAGCTGTAGAAGTTGGCCATCATTGCGATATCGGCAGCGAGATCGAGATCCGCATCTTCAAAGATGATCAGCGGCGATTTACCGCCCAACTCCATGGTGACCTCTTTCAGGGTCGAACCGGCGGCGTTTGCCATCACTTTTTTACCGCTGGCCACACCACCGGTGAAGGAGACTTTGTCGATGCCCGGATGCTCGGTCAGCAGCTGGCCGGTGACCGCACCGCTGCCCGGCAGAACGTTAAAGACGCCGTCCGGCAGGCCCGCTTCGGTGTAGATTTCCGCCAGTTTCAGTGCGGTGAGCGGTGTGACTTCGCTCGGTTTGAAGATCATCGCGTTGCCCGCAGCCAGCGCTGGTGCGGATTTCCACAGCGCGATCTGGATCGGGTAGTTCCATGCGCCAATACCAGCGACCACGCCAAGCGGCTCGCGGCGAGTATAGACAAAGGAGGTGTCGCGCAGCGGGATCTGCTGCCCTTCCAGCGACGGGATCAGCCCGGCGTAGTACTCCAGCACATCGGCACCGGTGACGATATCAACCGCCTGGGTTTCGCTCAGCGGCTTACCGGTGTCGAGGGTTTCCAGCGCGGCCAGCTCGTCATTGCGCTCGCGCAGAATATCGACCGCGCGACGCAGGATGCGTGAACGCTCCATCGCCGTCATCGCGGCCCAGATTTTCTGGCCTTTACGCGCGCTTTCGACAGCGCGATCGACATCGGCCTGCGCCGCTTCGTGCACTTCGGCTAATACTTCGCCATTGGCCGGGTTGATGGTCTGGAATGTTTTTCCAGCCGCGGCGGGAACGTATTGACCATCAATATAGAGCTGCTGTTCTGCGAATCGGGACATGATTCCTCCTTCCTCAGGGATTCTTTGCACCAGCCAACTGCTGGCGGATGAATTGGGTGGTGAGCGTTCGGGCAACGTCCGGGTTGAACGGTTTGCCGCTCAGGGCTGCGCGCAGCCACAGGCCATCAATTAATGACGCCAGGCCGTGCGCTGCCAGCCGGGCCTGCTCGCGCGGCAATTCGCGGCGAAACTCCGCCGTCAGGCTGGAGAAGAGGCGTCGGCTGCTGACGCGCTCAAGGCGGCCCAGCTGCGGTTGATGCATGCTGCTGGCCCAGAAGTCGAGCCAGGCTTTCATCGCCGCGCTATGCACCTGGGTCTCATCGAAGTTACCGTCGACAATCGCCAGTAAACGCGCTTCGGTCGTGGCCTGGGCTAACGGTTTCAGGCGTACCGCCACCGCATCGCGCAACTGGCGCGTGATGTCGCGCATGGTGGCTTCCAGCAGGCCGTTTTTGTCCTTGAAGTAGTGGCTGATGATGCCGGTCGATACCCCGGCCCGGCGCGCAATCTGCGCAATGGTGGCGTCGTTAATCCCGACGTCGTTGATCGTATCCAGGGTCGCATCAATCAGCTGCCGACGGCGTATCGGCTGCATTCCCACCTTTGGCATGACTCCCTCTTCCACCGCAAAGTAAGGGCTCTATTTAATCTTTTTTTGATTGCACGTTCAATATAAAAAAAGAATTTGTTAAGGTAATGTACCTGCACTGTTACAAAAACGAAGCGGCTGTGTGTAAGCTGTAGCAGGCTCAATCCGTAACAAAAATGAGGGAAAAACAACAAGAAAAGAGGCAGCACGTTGCAAGTAATCTTTTGATTTAGTTACAGGAAATTAACCAGAGGTAACCGATGATTAATCCACCTGCCAGTGAAAAAGACAGAATCAATCCTGTGGTGTTCTACACCTCCGCCGGACTGATTCTGACATTTTCACTTGTCACCATTCTCTATAGCGATCTCGCCGCGGCGTGGATCCAGACCACCGTGAACTGGGTGTCGTCCACCTTTGGCTGGTACTACATGCTGGCCGCCACGCTCTATATCGTCTTTGTCATCTATATGGCCTGTTCGCGCTACGGGGCGATCAAGCTCGGGCCAGAGCAGTCAAAACCGGAGTTCAGCCTGTTAAGCTGGTCGGCAATGCTGTTTGCCGCCGGGATCGGCATCGATCTGATGTTCTTCTCCGTGGCTGAACCGGTGACGCAGTATATGCAGCCGCCGGAAGGCGCCGGGCAGACGATGGAAGCTGCGCGCCAGGCGATGGTCTGGACGCTGTTCCACTACGGCTTAACTGGCTGGTCGATGTATGCCCTGATGGGGATTGCCCTCGGCTACTTCAGCTACCGCTACAACCTGCCGCTGACCATCCGCTCGGCGCTCTATCCGATTTTTGGTAAACGCATTAATGGCCCGATTGGCCACACGGTGGATATCGCAGCGGTGATCGGCACTATTTTCGGTATCGCCACCACCCTCGGTATTGGCGTGGTGCAGCTTAACTACGGCC
Organism: Kosakonia cowanii JCM 10956 = DSM 18146; assembly: GCF_001975225.1. Classification (NCBI taxonomy): domain Bacteria; kingdom Pseudomonadati; phylum Pseudomonadota; class Gammaproteobacteria; order Enterobacterales; family Enterobacteriaceae; genus Kosakonia; species Kosakonia cowanii. Next base: position 603,335 of record NZ_CP019445.1, read on the forward strand.
TGAAAGTGCTGTTTGATGTGCCGGAAGGGTTAACCGCGCAGATGGCGCTGATTGTGCTGTCGGTGGTTATTGCCACCATTTCGGTCACCTCCGGCGTCGATAAAGGTATTCGCATCCTTTCTGAGCTGAATGTTGCGCTGGCGCTCGGGCTGATCCTGTTTGTGCTGTTTATGGGCAAAACGGATTTCCTGCTCAACGCGCTGGTGCTGAATGTGGGTGATTACATCAACCGCTTTATGGGCATGACGTTGAACACCTTTGCCTTTGACCGCCCGACGCAGTGGATGAACAGCTGGACGCTCTTCTTCTGGGCCTGGTGGGTGGCGTGGTCGCCGTTTGTCGGCCTGTTCCTTGCGCGTATCTCCCGCGGTCGTACCATCCGCGAGTTCGTGCTCGGTACGCTGATCATTCCGTTTACCTTTACCCTGCTGTGGCTGTCGGTGTTTGGTAACGCCGCGCTGTATGAAATCATTCACGGCGATGCCGGTTTTGCCCAGGAAGTGATGGCGCACGCCGAACGCGGCTTCTACAGTCTGCTGGCGCAGTACCCGGCGTTTAAACTGAGCGCCTCGGTTGCCACCATCACCGGCCTGCTCTTTTATGTCACCTCGGCGGACTCCGGCTCGCTGGTATTGGGTAACTTCACCTCGAAGCTGAAAGATATCAACAGCGATGCGCCGAACTGGCTGCGTATCTTCTGGTCGGTGGCGATTGGCGTGCTGACGATGGGGATGCTGATGACCAACGGCATTTCCGCCCTGCAAAACACCACGGTGATCATGGGTCTGCCATTCAGCTTTGTGATCTTCTTTGTGATGGCGGGGCTTTATAAGTCGCTGAAAGTGGAAGATCACCGCCGCGCCAGCGCCAGCCGTGAAACTGCGCCCTATATTCCGGCGAGCAACGATCGCCTGAGCTGGAAAAAGCGTCTCTCGCGCCTGATGAACTATCCGGGCACGCGCTATACCCAGCAGATGATGGAGACGGTGATCTACCCGGCGATGCAGGATGTGGCGAAAGAGCTGGAGCTGCGCGGCGCTCGCGTCACGCTGGAGAGTGTCCCTGCGGAAGAGGATAAACCGCTCGGCCATCTCGATTTGCGTGTGCACCTCGGCGAGGAGCAGAACTTTGTTTACCAGGTCTGGCCGCAGCAGTACTCCGTTCCAGGCTTTACCTACCGCGCGCGCAGCGGTAAGTCGCACTACTTCCGCCTGGAGACCTTCCTGTTAGAGGGCAGCCAGGGGAATGACCTGATGGATTACAACAAAGAGCAGGTGATTATCGATATTCTCGATCAATATGAACGCCACCTGAACTTTATCCATCTGCACCGCGAAGCGCCCGGTGCAAATATTGTTTATCCACAAACGTAATGTCATAAGGCCACGCAAGTGGCCTTATTTTTTCAGGCAGATGAATTTATACCAACGAATTAATAATCCCCTGATGGTAATACTCACGCTGGAATATAGTTATGAAGATAAAATGATTACCTCAAAACGAGGTTTTTTTTGGGTTACTGACCGAGAGAAATTCGTTCCTGGCACGCCAATCAAAATCAGAATCAACCCTGAAAACCCCTCTGATTTTTATTATTTGGAATATGAAACTCGTTGTTCGTTAATGTATATATGTAAACAACTCAGGTTTGTATGAAAGAAATAAATCATATACTATACGTGAAGCTTTTTCCGATAAACTAAACTTCAAAAGGTTATATGGACAATTACCTCAAGGCGATCCCCATAATTCTTGTAACGGCAGTGGTTATTGCAATCGTTTACTCGATTATAAGAAGCATATTCGATGGGTTTACTAAAAAGAAAATACTTAGCAACCCTTGTTATGTCGATGCAACCATTACGCAGATTATACCGCGCACACCATCGAACCTCGGCATAGTTAGCATTTATGTTGATTACCAATTTACCGCAGAAAATGGGGAGACATATGAGAATAAGAATGTACTCATAAATATCAAAACCATGGATCTTTATAATTACAAGCAGGGTTCAACCATTCCTGTGGTCTATCTTAAAAGTGATCCCACTAAGAACATACTCAATATGCGCGATGCAATGCTGGATTATAAAAGGCGATAGCCATTATCTCTTAAAAGATAAGCATCTATAATACTGAAGAAACATATCTATCATGATGAGCGCCAGGGCGTTAATAATCACCTTACGGCAGCCGTAACGGTGAAATATATTTTCAAAGGAGAGGAAGTTATCGCCAAACGTGGTATTGCTTTCCCGTTCATTGAAAAGGATCCGTTTTTTCCTGGTGCCGAAGTCAATATCCGTGTCGACAATGAGACGGGAAAACACTTCTATTTTAGCGATTACAAAACCTATTAACTCGGTGGTGTTGCAGGGCAACTTCTCTCCTGTTTGCTACGCACTTTCACCAGCACCTGATGCAACTGCCCGATGGAGAGATCGCGCACCACGGGCTCTGGCTCGCCGCGCAACCAGCGAAAAAAATAGCAGATGCCGAGTAGATCGAGACCTTCGCTTGTAAAGAGGTACTCGTTCTCCTTTAGCGAGAAAAGCGAGCGGAAATCCTCCTCATCCGTTTCAAAACGGACAGCAAAAAACTTCTCTGCTGCTTCAAGAAGCTCAACGCCGTCATCACCGCAAATACCCAGATCCTCTTCCAGCAGCGTGCTTTCATCGATCGCTTTGCGCGTACATCCCGAAAACTCACGCACAAATGCAATTACCTCTTCTACGCTCGGGCTCACTGTTGCACTCCTCTCGCCCGGCTTTATGGCGCCGGGCTTAATGATTACTGGCCTTCAAAGCCGTAATACTGCACCGGATAGCGCTGACCGTTGATCTCCAGATCGCGCCAGGGTTTGCTGACGGTTTTCGGCATACTTTCGCGCAGCGCTTTTTCGGCGTTTTGCGATAGCGTGACGCTGCCCGCCTGACGCCACTCATTGCCCTGATGGGTATAGACCGAGATCCCGGCGTCGTTGCGGTTATAGAGCAGCACTTCCGGCGTGCCGTCGTTGTTGAGATCCTGCATCCAGATCAGGCAGGCGCGGCTATCCACCATGCAGGTGCTCAGCGTGTGATCGACATACTGCGTTTGTGCCTGCCACCAGCTCTCCGGCGGTGCTTCGCTGCCCGCGCGCAGCGGGATGCTTTTCTGCAACGCGTTAATGTCTTTCTTCGTGCCTTCGTGATAGCCGCCGAGGATTTGCATCAGCATCGCTTGTTGTTGCACCGGATCTTTAAGCCACTGCGGATGCGCTTTCAGCATCTGCAACGCTTGTTTTCCCCGACGTCCCGCGTGGCTGAACATGTAAAGATCCTCCCCATCCGCTTTGGCTTTGCCCTCAGCGTATCGCGCCAGCTGAGTGTTAACGGTGATACGCAGCGGATCGACAACCGGCGTATGCAACAAAAACCAACCGCAGGCCGTCAATGCCAGCATCAGAACGATAAAGCTGTTCATGTTCGCCGCGCCCTGTGACCAGGCCCGGCGCTGATAACTCACCAGCAGCAGAGACCCGATCAACGCGAGAAGCGTAAGAGCCACGCCGTAAACGCGATCCACCGTCCAGCCATATTCGGCGATGCGCAGCCACAGCGCCCAGCCCGCCAGCGCAGCGAGCAGCGGCGTGATCCACTGCGCCACCAGCACCAGACGCGCAATCACCCGCGGCGAACGCGAAGCAGCTGGCGCTTTTTCGCCAACCATGGCGCTGAACGCCAGCATCAGCAGCGTCATGGTGAGCAGCAGTGTCGCGGCAGAAACAGAGGCCGGGATAATCGCCAGCCCTGTAAAGGGCAGGCAGGCCAGAAACAGCAGAGAGATAACCGCATGCAGCGGCAGCAGGACGCTGACCGCGAGCGTCAGCAGGTTACGGAACAGCCCGGCAGCGCCCGGCAGGCGTCGGCAAAAAACGATGCCTGCGGCGATGGCAGCACCCGTCGCCATCGCCGGGAAAAAAGGGTTATCAAAAAAGAGGTGCTCGAACAGCGTGATGCCAATCATGCTGAAGAGTTTGCTCCACAGCAGCAGCACCAGCCAGAACAGCCCGGTCATCACCGCGGTCACGCCCAGGGTGAAGGTGTTGTTCCATAGTGCGCCGGTGATAAAGGCATGTTTATCCGCTTTCTGCCCGGACGGCGTGCAGAAAGCCGCCAGAAACGGCATCACCAGAGTAAGCAGAAATGTCGATGCACCGAAGTTTGTGCCATGAAAATCATCGTTCGGCAGCCCGGGGAAGTTCCAGCGCAGCCAGCCGGTCATTAGCGCGATAAAAGGCAGAGTCAGCAGTGCGCATAGCCACGGCTTAAGGTCTTTGACGCGATAAAGCGTGAAGGCGAGCACGCTGGCAAATGCAATGGCAAGCGGCGACAGATAAATTGAGTAGTTATCATGCAGCTTAAGCGCGTCCGGCAACGCCCATAGCAGCCCGGCGAGCGTGCCGATGGCGATAATCACCCACCTGGTCTTTGCCGGAAAATCCTCTTTTTGTAACATCGCGACTCCTTTGCTGTTTGGCTGGTGAGAAACCTGTTTGTACGCTTTTTTGTCGTCAAAAATCACTACAGGTTTTTGCTGACCTTTTTCTTGCTCTGCTTTGTATGGCGCACGATGAGGCATTGTCCATGCCAGGGATAGGAGCGCAATCACTTGTTTGGGTGGGGACCTTAATCGCATACCACTCATTAACTCGAAGTAGCCAGGGAAGCATCTGGCCTACTGGGCGTAACTCAGCCATTAATAGGTGTTAAAAATAGGAGCCAATATCAGAAAATTATTATTAGATTTCTTGATCTACTGCCAAAGATACTCGCAATTACAACATGTTAGATTGACGGGCTATTAAGTCCCAAAAGCACTATACACATGGATTGTGAGGTTAGAAGAATGAGCCGACGTGAAGATATTCTGGACCCTTCGAGATTTTGGTCTGAATCAGCAATAAAAAGCGGTCTTTTATATTCAGATGTCTTGGGATGGCTCGATATGGGGCATGCTCGTGGTGATGATATCCAGGAGTTATTAGCGCGTTTTTCTGCGGGAGAAGCCAGCGGTAAGGAGTATTACGAAATCAAATATGAACAAAAGATGGCAATAAGCCGGTTCAATACTGGCCGCTTCAGTATCTGGCGGATAAAGCGGGGAAGAAGTATAGAAGAGCGAAGAAGTATCATTCTTGCCATGATGATGGGCACCGCAGTGGCGTTCGAAAACTGGCAGTCCATGCCATGGTTCAGTTGGTTCACCGATAGCGGCTTCAGTAGTGAAGATTTGGTCTCGGATCTGTTCGGTTTCTATAGAGTTAATTTTCCCCGCATTTACTGGCGAGATTTGCGTATTGCCAGCAAAGAATCAGCACTACGCCGATGGGACTACTATGGCCCTGTCGGTGACTACAAAAACACTGGATTTTTACCGTTGCTCTTCCCTGATCCCATCGATAAACAGCTATGCTATCGCGCACCTTACAAGGCTCAGCTTCCGAGGTTTATGATGCAGGTTACGCCTTATAAATTGAGACCGGGTGATGACACTGTGTATCGGACTAGTAAAAGAGCAGGTATCTCAGTTGCAATGGAGTAACTACAAGTGAAAAAACTAAAAAGAGCGTCACTGCTTATTCTGCTGGTCATCATTGGCTTCGTGCTGATTGATTGCAGCATGCAGAAAGTTGCTGAGCGCCACGAAGGTTATAGCGAGGCAAACCTGTGGGCCTATTATCTTTACACCGATAGCGACATTCGCCATGCGCCGAGAGCCTCTGAGAAATATCACTTCACCTTTACCGCCGAGGATGGCACTCAGCCAAGGGACAGCAGCATTGTTTACGGTCCGGGCACTGACATAACCGTCATCAGAAATTATTTAACCTCACTGGGTTATGTCAGCGTAAAGCGCGAAGGCTTACTTGAAAGATGGCAGCGCGAGGGGGAAACCCCGCCCTACTTTGTTATTACCCGGGATCCGCAAACACGGACGCTGACGCTGACTCGCTCCAGTTTTTAAATAGGCTTTTCTCTTACCGCGCCATTTACTCCGAGCACCTACCGGTAAGTTAAGGTAAAGGTCGCTGTTGCACTGGCGACACCTGCGCTGACGCGAGGAGCAGTCTGGTAATAGCGAGCCTTAAACTGGACGGTCTCGGTGCCGCCGCCGGGCGAGGTGTAGTAAATCCCGCGCTGCCCAAAGCGCACCGCCCGATCGTCGGGTGCAAAATAGAGCTGCACACCAACGCCCGTTGCCGCGATATCGCCGGGCGCGCTGTCCAGCTTCATCACGCCCGGCACGTTTGAGGGATGCTGTTCCGCATCGACCTGGACGTAGATACGGGCGTCTTTATCGCACTCCAGCTCAATCCAGAAATCTTTCCATTCGGTATAGGCGCCGGGGCCATAAAAGTTCGATTTTTCATGATCGCCCAGCAGCACATAGAGCTCCGGTGTCAGGATCGTGCAGGCCGTGGTGGTAACCGTGTTGGTGCCGCCCAGCATGACATTGGCAAAATAGAAGCGGCTGGCGATTGAGGCGCGAGCCAGCACGCCCGGGGTCAATGTTCCTGGCGTGATCGCGCCGGTTTTGATTAACTCCGCTTTCATACCGGCACCGATATAAACACTGGTATTCGGCGGCACGCGCTGATCGTAAGGCAGCTGTTTTCGGGATCCGATATTAGTTAAGCGAATCCCCACACCGGGCAAATTCGTTGCATAAATTCTGTTTCCGATGGCGCTCTGAGTGCGCCACTGGCTCATCTCCCAGCGGTAAATCCAGCTCTCAGTACATCCGGCGATGTTGTTCCCGCCGTTATAGGCACCCGTAACTGCCGTCGCAATCACGATACCGACAGGCGTATCACGTTGTACCGAGACGTTACCGAAGCTGATGGCATTCCCGATCTCACCCGCCAGATTACTGGCAAAACCGCAGGCGGCCTTCGCGCCGCAAGAGAGGCACCACAGCGCCAGCAGGCCGGAGAGTGATTTTACGAACCGCGTCATGCCAGGCACTCCTCTTCTGTTTCAATTACTGGGCTGTTGCCGACGTTGTCCGGCAGGCGAAAATGGACTTCACACTGCTGATCCGCGTTCCATTTCACTTTGATTTTTCCTTCCTCCGGCACGCCCGCGAGATAGACCACGCCGTCATCGCCGACGATGCCGCTGCTCCCCTCTTTAAGCGTTGCCTGTGCGCCGAAGGGCACCGGAAGCCCCTGATAAGAGAGCTTCATCAGCACGCGCCACCCGACACGGGTGTTGAAATTCGCCATCACCACGGCGCCTTGCGTCGGGGTAACGGTTTGCACTGCGCTATCGATATCCACCTCATCGCCAAGGGTAGTGGTATCCAGCACCAGGCGGTTTTTCCGGTACGGCGTGACATAGGGCACCACCGCATAGCCACGCCGGTCGGTGTAGAGACCGGTGTTGTTCTGAACTTTCGCATCACGAGCGCCCGGCGCTTTCAGCACGGCCAGCGTCTGGCCCAGCGGTTGGGAGAGTGTTATGCCGTGCGGATGGGCGACAACGCCGCCTTTCAGGCCGTAGTTAATCTGTTGATAGTGCGCGTCGTAGTTGTAGCCGCCGCTTATTTCGCCCTGCCCGCCCTTGTAACCGGCGCTGAGACTCCCCGCGCTGCCCGCGCCGTGATGCGTGTGGCTCTGCTGGATGCTGTAGCTCAGGTTGTTGTCGGCAAGTGTCGTACCGCTGAGCCCCACCTGCTGGCGGGTGTCGCCGTGCCGTGCGCTGTTCAGGCTGTAGCTCGCCCAGGCGTTGGGCAGAAAACGACTGAGCGGCATCTGAACGTTGAAGGCCAGCTGTTGCTCTGCGGGCTGGGCGCGAGCTGGATAGATGTTATAGCTGTAGGCGAGGTTGTAACTGATGCCACTGAAATTGCCGCTCCAGCCGGTGCTAAGCGTGCGTTCGTAGCCCTCCTCCTGCCAGAAATCTTGCTGATAGCCAGAGAGATAAAGCGAGCCGTAATCACCCACGCTCTGGCTGAGATCGAGCTGAAGCTTTTGCCGCTTATTACTGCCCTCCGCGCGCCGATCGTTCGCCTCCTGAAAGGTGTAAAACCCGGCGGTGGAGTAGCGGTACGCCGCAAGGGTAAAGCGGGTATCGGTGGCCTGAAAATCCTTTGCATATTGCAGCCGGTAGGAGTGGCCGTGGTGAGCGTCGTTGCCGTTCAGCGTGCTCTGGGCAACCGACATATCGGCAGACAACGAGCCGAGATCGCCAAGCCCAAAACCGAGCCCTGCCGCCCCGGCGTGGTAATTTTGCGCTGCGATCGCGCCGCCAAAAAGGGTAACGGCGCGCGGCAAGCCGTAGATGGCTGTCGCCTGACCAAAGGCTGGCTCATCGCTGGTTCGGTTACCGCTGCGATACTTCCCGGCGGTGAGGGCATACTTCAGGCGGCCTTCGCGCTGCATAATCGGCACCGCCGAGAAGGGCTGGGTAAAAGTGCGTTCGCTGCCGTCCGCCTCTTTGATGGTGACGGTGAGATCGCCGCTGCCGGAGGTGGGATAGAGATCGCGGATAACAAACGCCCCGGGCGCGACGTAGCTCTGGTAAATGATGTAGTCATTCTGCCTGATGGTTACTTGCGCACTGGAGTGGGCGATGCCACGGATCACCGGGGCAAAGCCGCGCAGGCTGTCCGGCAGCATGTTGTCGTCAGAGGAGAGCTGCGCACCACGAAACTGCACGCTGTCGAAGATCTCCGACGAGGTGTAGCTGTCGCCGAGGGTCAGTTGCCCCTTCAGCCCTTTGATGTTGCGTTGCAGATAGGTGTTAATCGACGCCCAGCGGCTGCCGTGGTTGCTGGCGTAATGCCCGGTCGAGTCGTTACGCAGCCGCCACGCTCCGAGATTGACCCCGCTTTGCAGGCTAGCGTAGTAGCTGTCGCGCGAGCCTTTGCCCACGTCAAGCCAGCGATGGCTGCCGCTGAGGTTGTAGTTCAGCAGCGCGGCAGTGACTCCCTCGTCCCACTCGGCGGGATCGACATCGCCTCTGGCATGCGCATCCATCGCCGCCTGCGGCAGACTGACGTTGAGCCTTAACTGGCTGAACCGCAGTTCGGCGGCGGCCATCGGGATGTAATTTCCGATATCCTCAAGAGGTGCCTCCGGCGACAGCGCCGCCAGTTCGGGAAAGGCGTCGATTTTCACTCCCCAACCCCGCAACATCGCGGGCGTGATCTGCGCATGCAGACGCTTGTCCGCGCCCGCGATAAAAGCAATATCCTGCGCATCGCCCTGCTTTTCACCATTCACATAGACGGTCACGCGGTAGGTACCCGGAAGCTGACCGTCCGGTTCAGCAAAGAAGGCGAGATCGGCCACCGGCTGGCCTGGGTTATCAAGCTCCAGCGCATGAAGATTAAACATCTCGCGCGCGTCCGCATGGCGCAGGTAGCCGGGCAGCAGCAGCACTATCGGCACCAGCGCCGGTAACAACGCCCGCTGCCGCGAAGTCGGCATTTTCATTACCTTCCCCTCAGAGCGGCCGATGTTCAACCCGGCTGACGCCGCCGTAATCGCTGATCGCCTGCCAGCTGACGCGCGATACCGCAGCCGAGGGCAGCGTAAAGCTGGCGTTGCCCAGGGGCGGCACCATATCAACGTCCTTAACCTCGGTTCCGTCCACTTTCAGGGTGAAGAGCGTGACGTAATAGGGCGTGGGATTGGTGACGGTCAGGCGATTGCCGCGGTGCGTGAACCGCAGATTTTGATAAGCGCTTCCCGGCTCGCCCGGCAGCCCGCCGGGGCGGTAGAAGAGCTTGATGCGCGATTTGATCACCACCTGCAACATGTTGGTGCGCGCAACGCTGTCATCCATGGCGGGAATCGATTTAACGTTCAGCCAGAATACCGATTCGCGATCCTGCGCCAGCGCGCCGCCCGTGCGGATAATGCGCAGCAGGTTCTCTTCATCCGCGTTAATGCGAAACAGCGGCGGCGTGACGATAAAGGGCGCTTTGCGACCCTGCTCACCGCTATCAACCCAGCTCTGCACCAGATAGACATTTGATTTATTCGGGTTGCGGACGGAGAGCGAGGCCTCTTTTTTATCACCGTTATAAATAACGCGCGTCCCACCAATCACGATCCCGGCCTCTGCGGGCCCGCAAATCAGAGCCAGCAATAACGCCAGCACAACATGCAGATGCCTGTTCATCTTCTTCTCTCCGGAGACAACATCCTTGTTATGCGGAGATACACCGTTAATGTGTATCTCCGCGTCAGTCGGGCATTAGCGGTAGTTCAGGGTGAACTGCGAGGTGGCGTTAGCCGTACCGGTGGTGACCGTCGTGCCGGTCGAGACATAGCGGGCGGTGAAGTCCAGCGTGTTGCTGCCTTCATCGAGGGTGTAATCGCCCGAGGCCGAGTAGAGCGGAATGGCGGAGCCATTTTTATCCGCGATTTCGATGCCGACCCCGCTCGCAACGTTACTTCCGCTGTCCAGCGACAGCAGGCGCTGATTAACGGCATGCGCGGTGCCGTCGAATTTCACTTTCAGCGCGGTGACGGTGTCGGGGCAATCATTGAGCGTAATGCTGAAGTGTGTCGGAGCCGCTTTCAACCCGGCAGAGCCGTTGAGCGTCGTCACGGAGACTTTGCCTAAATCAACGTTCATGCTTTGCGAACCGCTATCGACCGCGCAGGTCTGGTCGGTAATGCTGCCGGTGAAGTAGATGGTGCCGTCTGCGGCCTGCGCCGTGCCGGCAAGCCCCATCCAGACGATAAAAGCCGTGTTTGCTAACCGCATTTTCATTTTCTTCTCCTTGATAAAAATGACGCAGAGCCATGCCCTGCTCTACAACGGCGGCGAAAAAATCTGCTTCAGACTTTCCCGTTAGTGCCAGAGTGGTGAGTTCAGCGGAAGATTTCTAAAAACAGAGAAAGGCAGCATAAAACGTCAGGGAACGCGCTTTTTGGCAAAATAAGAGAGATAAAATAACGGGACGTTGAGAAGATAACACTGGCAACGTGAACAGCTGGATCACGTTGCCAGTAAAGGTTAATGCGTTATTACGACGTGCTTGCAAAAAATAACGATTTAAAAACAGCAAGATAACGTCTTGCCTGAAGAGGCATCAGAAAAATTTTGACTCTACCCTAAATTTTTCTGATACTACTTTGCGTTTTGGCACTAAATGGTTGATTTTGCGAAACATCTCCCCAGACGTTGAGAAACCGCTGCGTGTTGGTGGCCGTGTAGATCACCGTATGCCGGATGTTACGGTGCCCGAGATAATCCTGTATCAGACGCGTATCACGCCCCAAATCCGCCAGCGCGTAACCGCACCCGTGCCGCAACATGTGCGGGTGAGCAGAAATGCTGATTCCCCCCAGTTCGCCATAGCGTTTAAGCAGCAACCGCACCTGATGACGCGAGAGCGGCCCGCCTTTTTGCGAGAGGAAGAGCCAGTCGCTGTCCGCATCCCGCCAGCGGCGACGCTCGTTCAGCCAGCGCGTCAGCGCAGGCAGTTCGGTGTCGAACAGCGGATGCTGCGTGGAGAGGCTGTTCTTGAGCCGCCGGACGTAGACTGACCGCCCAACCAGATCGATATCCGACAAGCGCATATCACACAGTTCGCTGACGCGCAGCCCGTGTAAAAAACACATCTGGATGAGGCAGTAATCCCGCGCAAAGTGCAGCCCCCGGTCTGTTGCCAGCAATATTTGCCTCACCTCGTGGCGAGTCAGGTGTTTTCTCTTAACTGACATTGTCTTACTCCTTACTTAAAAAAGGGGAATAAAATCAGGCCAGTACCGTGAATGTAGCCCGGCCTGAATCCAGCGACAGGATAGCATTTTGGAAAGGGGGAGTTGGGGAGGAATTTTTTAAGGGGGGTTATTTGGCTGGGGGAAGGAGTGCGAGTATGGATTGGCGCTGCGCGGCATCAACTTTGTTCCATGCAGCGATCAGTGCTGCAAGATCGTCATCTTCGGCATAGAAATAAGCGAGCGGAACCTCAAGCACGCGTGCCAGCTGCTGGACTATTTCGATATTCGCCTGATGGATGCCCTTCTCATAGCGATTGATTCGCGGGCTGGCAACAAACTCATCAATGCCTGCCAGAATGCCGAGCTGCTTTTGCGACAAGCCTTTAGCGAGGCGCGCTGCCTTGAGCCGCCTGCTAAATACTTCATTGTGCGAGGGAGAATTTTTCATGGCTACGATAATCGTAGTAATGCTTATCGCCTGATACTACGAAATACGTAGCTCTGTTAGCTGTTTTGGTCTTTGCACTGAAGTTACAGCAAATCTGGATCCTCCCTGCAAAACTACGAAATACGTAATTTACCCTCTGTTCGCAGAACTACGAATAACGTAGTATTTTTGTCGTTAGCTCACCAAAACGGAGGATCAAAGGAATGAAAGCAAACTGGCATAAAGCTGACGTGATAGCTGCGGTGCATAAGAAAGGAACCTCACTGGCTGCACTTTCCAGGGCGGCTGGCTTGAGCTCTTCGACCTTAGCGAATGCCCTGGAAAGACCATGGCCAAAAGGCGAAGCCATTATCGCAAATGCGATTGGTGTTCTGCCGCAGGAGATTTGGCCGGAAAGGTATTACAGAGAGGGGGAATTGGTGGAAAGGAGGCTTCTAATTCGCAATCCTTTATCAATAAAGGATTTACGTTAAAAAAGACGTAAAGTTGCGATTGATCATGTATTCATTGTTTCAAAAATGCTTTTTTGACTGGCTCATATGTTAATCTAGAAGGTTTTTACGTAAAATATGACGTAAAAACCTCCTCGAACACACGGAACTGCCATGGCAAACTTCGATGCTGATTACTGCTACTCTTTCCCCGCTGTGCGAGGTATGCAAGCTGGAAGGCCATTCTACATTGCGACTTGCCCGATGCGCATCATACCTAAAATTTTCAGCTTTGACGAAACGGATGTCCCGCCAGAGCTGCGAGCGCAGCGCATTTTGAATAAATCTCGCATACCTGAAATGGTGCGTTATCTGCTTGAGAATCCGAAGGATTATGTCTTTTCGGCTCTTACTGCATCGATTGCTGTGGATGTGCAGTTCGATGAGTTTTCCGGTTCAAATAACCTTGGGACATTGCGTGTGCCAATGGATGCGCAAATTCTTATCAATGACGGGCAACACCGTCGTAAAGCGATCGAGGATGCATTGTCGGAGCGACCTGAACTGGGGCAAGACAACATTCCGGTCCTGTTTTTTGTTGATGAAGGGTTGAAGCGCAGCCAGCAAATGTTTGCTGACTTAAACAAATATGCCATTCGCCCAAGTCCTTCTTTATCGGCTCTGTATGATCATCGCGATGTAAGCTCAAACCTTGCGCGTTATCTGGCGATGTCTATTGAACCTTTTGTCGGTCTTACGGAGCTCGAAAAATCCAGTATTAGTACACTTTCAAATAAGCTCTTCACGCTTAGCAGTATCAAGCAAGCGACCCGTGCGCTTTTGGGTAAAGACCCAAAAGTTGGCAGCATCGAAGACAATACCAATATAGCCGCGATTTACTGGCAGGCAGTTTTCCAGGTCATGCCTGACTGGCAGCTTGCCGCAAGAAAAGAAGTCTCTCCGGCGCAGTTACGTCAGGACTATGTGCATGCCCACGGTATTGGACTGCAAGCTTTAGGTCTGCTTGGTCGTGCATTACTGACTGAAGAACCTGAGCAATGGCAGGAAAAAATTAAAGAATTGAAAAATTTCGACTGGCGCAAAAGCAACCCTGAAATGGTTAAGCGAGCAATGCAGCATGGCAAGTTGAGCAAGACTGGCACTTCAATTCAGCTAACCTGTAATGCGTTAAAGCAAGCGCTCTCTCTCCCACTTACCCCCGAAGAACAAGAGCTTGAAGCTCAAATGGTTGCCTTATGAGTAAATTAGTTCAGGCCTTTGATCTGGCCGAATATGAAGACTTTATCAATCAGGAGCAGTTCTCAGGACGCCCCCTGGCTGAATATGTTGCTGAAGTGCAACGAATTTATTGTGCGGATAAACGCCCTTGGGTAATTGGCTACAGCGGTGGGAAAGATTCTTCCGCCGTGATCACCCTGGTATATCTGGCGTTGCTCGGACTCCCTCCGGAAATGCGCAGTAAAGATGTGTTTTTGGTCTCATCCGATACACTGGTAGAAACGCCAGTTGTTGTTGATCTGATTAAAAAAACCATGTTGCAGATAGAGGCTGGCGCTAAACGCAATGGCCTCCCGATCACTCAACATGCAGTAATGCCAAAAACCAATGAAACCTTCTGGGTTAATTTGCTGGGTAAAGGGTACCCAGCGCCAACCCGGAGTTTTCGCTGGTGTACAGAGCGCATGAAAATCAATCCGGTTAGTGACTTTATAAAAGATAAAGTCAGCCAGTTTGATGAGGTTATTGTTGTTCTGGGTTCGCGTAGCAGCGAGAGTTCATCGCGTGCGCAGGTCATCGCAAAACATAAAATCGATGGTACGCGCCTTGCACGCCACACCACGTTACCCAATGCATTCATCTATACACCGATTGATACATGGGATGTGGAAGATGTCTGGAAATTATTGAGAGGAGCGTTTCGCTACTCTCCTGATGATATTGAAGAGTGGGAAAGCCCGTGGGGTGGTAATAACCGTCCGCTATGGACGTTATATATGGATTCTTCTGCACAAGGTGAGTGCCCGCTGGTCATTGATGACAGCACCCCCTCTTGTGGCAACTCCCGATTTGGCTGCTGGACATGTACTGTCGTCACGAAAGATAAAGCGATGGAAAGCCTGATACAAAACGGCGAGGAGTGGATGTCTCCTCTGCTCAAGTATCGTGATCTCCTTGCGTTCACAACCGATCCTGTTAACAAGGATACTTTCCGTAACTACAAACGTCGTACCGGGAAAGTGAGCTATCAATACGCTAAAGATGGCGAAGATATCACTGCAGAACGCAAACACGTGCCGGGCCCATACTGGCTTAAGTATCGCCAGCAGTGGCTAAAAGACTTGTTAGAAATCGAACGCGATTTGAATGCGCAAGGTCATACCATCACGCTGATCACACAGCCGGAGCTACATGCTATTCGGCAAGAGTGGCTGAAGGATCCCAACGAACCAGATTGGTACGATACCCTGCCCGGCATTTATCGGGAGGTTTACCAACGCGATCTGGACTGGGTTGTTGACGATCAATCCAGGTTTGATGCCAGCGATGCCGATTTGCTGATGCAAATTGCACAAGGTTTTGACGTTGAACCTGAAATGGTAATGAAGCTGATCGAGCTTGAAACCTCAATGGAAGGTTTGAGCCGTCGCCAGGGAATCTTCGACAAACTGGGTACCATCTTGAAACAAGATTGGGGCACGCTGGAAGAGATTCAGCAGCAACATGCAAAATTACAAACGCGCAATGACCGTGATATTCATCAGGAAGAAGTAGCAAAACTGGAAGCTGAACTTCAGGTATTACAACGCAGAATCGTTGATGCCAGTGAATCATCTCTCTTTGCCGGCGAGGAAAACGAACGTGTTAATTAAGCAACTGGTTTTGCGCAACTTCCGGGTATTTAACGGTACGCATACCATTGATCTGGCTCCCAGAAAGCGACCAAATGATACAAACCAGCGTCCTATCGTCCTCTTTGGTGGGTTAAATGGCGCAGGCAAAACCTCAATTTTATCTGCCATAAGATTGGCGTTGTATGGACGTCTGGCATTCGGTCAGGCCACTCAACAGCAAGATTATGTTGAACAGCTCAGCTCCCTGGTTCATAAGGGCACTTATGTCACAGACAATCCTGATGAAGCTGCCGTAGAGCTGAGCTTCACTTACAACAAAGATGGGCGTGAAGCCGAATTCACTGTCACGAGAAGCTGGAAAAAAGGCAGGAAAGATAATTTATCGCTGCAGCAAGATGGGATCCCTCTTAAAGAGATGAATTACGATCAATGCCAGGGATTCCTTAATGAATTGATCCCACACGGTATTGCTGACCTGTTCTTTTTTGATGGTGAAAAAATTGCTGAACTCGCAGAAGACGAGTCCGGTAAGATCCTGCGCACTGCGGTACGCCGCCTTTTGGGGCTGGACCTCATCGCAAAATTGCATAACGATCTGACGATTTTTATCAAACGTCAGCAGACCAATCAGCTTGAAGGTTCGCAGCAGCAAAAGCTGGCAGAACTCGAGGCGGAAGGCCAAAAGTTAGCGTTTCAGGCAGAAGAACTACTCGAAAAAGCTGACTTTGCAAAAATACGTATTGATCTTTTATCCAAAGAAATCATTCGCTACGAAGGGCAATTGA